>CAYVFW010000247.1:0-4549 GCA_964450325.1 uncultured Phycisphaeraceae bacterium
GCCGAGATCGCTTCGGCCTGCGGTGAGCAGGCAAAGGGTATTGGCCAGGTGAACACCGGTGTAAGCGAACTGGACAAAGTAACCCAGCAGAACGCGGGTAACTCCGAGGAGCTCGCGTCGGGTGCTGAGGAGACGGCATCGCAGGTTACGTCGCTCCAGGATTTGGTTGCGCAGTTCAAGACGAGTGGGGGGGCCACGGGGTCAAGCCGGAGCACGCACGCGGTAACGAAGTCGGGTCTGGCACGGAAGGCTTCCGCCAAATCCAACGGCGCGGCTCACGGCACAGGCAAGGGCGCGTCGACCAAGCGCGAGTCGATGGCCGCCGCGGCCTCGAGCAAGGCCTCAAAGGATGCCGCAGAAAAGGCCATCCCGATGACCTCCGACGATGATTCGCTCGCGTCGTTCTGATGACAAATACCTTCACCTCGCCAGCCCGGAAGGGATGGCGAAGGATTTCACTGCAACGTGTGTGATCGGACCCGCGCAAACGCCCTAGAGCTTTTCCGAGGCCGTGCCGAGCCGACGCACTTCGTTTATCTCTGCTGCGGTTCAAAGGTGCTCTCTTCCATGGCGACGCTCGCAACCTCACAGTTTCAACGGATCGCCACTATCGCCCGAGAACGATGGGGGCTGTGCCTGACCGAAAAGAAACTGCCACTGGTGTCGAACCGGTTGGCATCGTTCATGATGCATTCGACATTCGAGAGCATCGAGAAGTATCTGGACCACCTGGAAACCGCGGCAGACGAGGAGGACAGGCTAGTTTTCTTCGATCTGCTGTCCACCAACGTCACCAGTTTTTTCCGGGACCGTCCACACTTTGACTACTTGGAACGTGAGTTCTACACGGCCCTGGCTCGCGGCAACCTGACGACACCAGGGCGACGGATCCGCATCTGGTCGGCGGCGTGCTCGACGGGGCAGGAGCCGTACACGCTAGCGATGAACGCCGTCGAGTGTTTGCCGGACCTGCGGTCGTGGGATTTCAAGATTCTGGGAACCGACCTGTCGAATTTTGCGGTTGAGCAGGCAAAGGCTGGGACGTATCCAGCCGATAAGCTAGACGGTATCTCGCCCGACCTCGTCCGCAAGCACTTTGTGCGTGGGGGCGGTTCGGGAAGTAATAACTACTCTGTCGCTCCGTATCTGCGTTCGCTGGTCACGATCTCTCGGCTCAACCTCATGGACCCGTGGCCGTTTAAGGGAAAGTTCGACGTAATATTCTGCCGCAACGTCATGATTTACTTCGATGCCAATACCCGCCGGAAACTGGTCATGCGGTTCCATGAGTTTCTTCGTCCAGGCGGGATCCTCGCCATCGGCAGCGCCGAAACGCTCGCCGGTCTAAATACTCCTTTCACCGCGGCTCAGGCCTCTGTGTATATCAAATCGTAAACGGAGGTCTGAATGGCAACCAGTACATTGAGCTATGCCAAGACGGAAGTGGACGGCAAGATCGTCGTGGGCGTGGGCGATCTTGTCGTATGCAAAGATCCCGGTGCGCTTCTGGTGACCTATGCCCTAGGTTCCTGCATCGGCGTCACGGTTTACGACCCGGTGGCCAAGGTTGGGGGGCTGCTCCATTTCATGCTCCCCTCTGCCGATTTAAATAAGGATAAGGCCGCCGCGAATCCCGCGATGTTCGGGGATTCGGGCATCCCCCTTCTGTTTAAGTCCTGCTATGACCTAGGTGCCGTGAAGGGCCGCCTGATAGTGTGCGCCGCAGGCGGCGCCGAGGTTCTCTCCGACGATGGGCACTTCAAGATCGGTTCGCGGAATCGGACGCTGGTCAGGAAGATTTTCTGGAAGAACAATATCCTGATTGCGGGCGACGATACCGGCGGCTCCAACAGCCGGACGTTGTCAATGCGGATGGAGGATGGGACGACGATGGTCCGCACCCAAGGATCGGAGCGCGCGCTATGGCCAACATGAACGACATCTTAAGCGGCCTTGACGGACTCGCGGCTCTCCCGCAGACCGTTCTGCGGATCACTTCCATGCTCAGCGGTGGCAAGGCCTCGGCCTCAGACTTGGAGCAGGTGGCCCGCCAAGACGAGGCGTTGACCATCACCATCCTTCGCTGGGCCAACTCGGCGCAGTACGGGCGATCTGGGTGCGCGTTCACCTTGCGTGAGAGCATTGCGCGCCTGGGCAACTCCGCCATGCTGAAGATCGTACTGCAGCAGAAGACATCGGCGATGTTCGCAGGCGCTGGGTCGGCGTACGGGCTGCAACGCGGGGCGCTTTGGCGGAGCGCCGTTGGCGGCGCGATCGCGGCCGAGGCAATCGCCCGGCGTGCCAAGTTTGACGGTGCCGACCTTGCGTTCCTCTGTGCACTCCTCCGCGACATCGGTAAGCTCGCCTTTGACGCTTTCTTTGGGCCACAGTACTTAAGCCTTGTAGAGCTTCACGTCCGTCCGGACCGAACGTTCGTCGACGCCGAGCGTGCCGCCTTTGGCTTCGACCACGCGATGCTGGGGGCCGAGTTAGCCGCTCGCTGGCGACTTCCCGACCGCATCGCACATTGCATCTCGCTCCACCACAGCCCGCCCGCAGCAGTGCCCTCGCACGATGTCCTGTTCGACATCGTGCACGCGGCGGACATTATCGGCCTTTGGGCCGGGCTTGCTATCGGGTGCGACGGGATGCAGTACAAGCTCGCCGAGCACGTGCGAGTCGGCCTGGACCTCAGCCGCCCCGCCGTCGAGGAGCTGATTACATGCACGTGGGACAAGCTCCGCCAGACCGAATCGATCGTGGACCAATCCGCACCCCAGAGGGCTTCCGCATGAATTGCAACGTTCTCATAGTCGACGATTCCCCAATCCTGCGCCGGGCCATCAAAAAGGTGGTCAAGCTCGCGGGTTTGGAAGAAGACCGAATCCACGAGGCTGGCAATGGTCAAGAGGCGCTCGACATCCTCGAGACTGTCTGGATCGACCTGGTGCTTCTCGACCTCAACATGCCGGTCATGGACGGGGAGCAGTTCGCACAGGAACTCCGCCGACGTCCGGACCTGGAGGGTGTGGCCGTCGTCATCGTCAGCACCGAAGCAAACAAAGATCGTCTTCAACGGTTGCGCGATCTGGGAATCACCGATTCCCTCCACAAGCCGTTTGAGCCCGAGGATTTATGCAGGCTCATCTCCAAAGTGTTGGGAGTTAAGCAATGAATAATCTCACTACCGACCGTCTCGCCGAACTCACCGCCAAAGCACTGGAACGGACCGCCTTCATGATGTCCGATCCCGTCACCCTTGACCCCGACGTATTCGTCGCCGCGAATCGTTCCGCTGTCATCCGGTACGGCGGGCCGCAGAGCGGCGTCGTCACGCTGCACACCACCGATGGCTTTCTGCGCGGACTGGCGGCCAACCTTTTGGGCCTCGAGCCAGAGGCGATTGACCTCGCCTCTTACGGCGAAGACGCGATCAAGGAATTGACCAACATCGTTGGAGGGTCTGTCATTCTTGAGTTGGGTGGGCGCGAATGCACCTTCACGCTGGGCCTGCCGGAACTGTGCCCGCCCTCTCACGGGGCCTCCCAAGTTTCGCAGACCTGCTGTCTGGACTGCGAGGGTCATCTGTTGTTTGTCACGTGGGAACCGGTGGCGGCCTCGGGTTTGCTAGCCGCCTAACGCATGGAGGTTCCCGTGGCTTCTGAGGTCCGTGTTCTAATCGTTGACGACTCTTCAATCGTCCG
Organism: uncultured Phycisphaeraceae bacterium; assembly: GCA_964450325.1. Classification (GTDB taxonomy): domain Bacteria; phylum Planctomycetota; class Phycisphaerae; order Phycisphaerales; family UBA1924; genus UBA2402. The sequence goes on from CAYVFW010000247.1 coordinate 3,705, forward strand.
CCGCATGCTCAGCGATGAACTGAGCAAGCAGCAGGGCATCACCGTGGTCGGTACCGCGCCCGACCCCTTCGTCGCCCGCGACAAGATTCTGGCGTTGCACCCTGATGTCATCACGCTGGACATCGAGATGCCGCGGATGGACGGCCTGACCTTCCTGCGCCGGCTCATGAAGCATCACCCTATCCCGGTCATCATCGTTAGTTCACTGACGGCCAAGGGATGCGAGACTGCGATGGCTTGCATGGAAGCGGGCGCGGTGGACGTGCTCTGCAAACCGGGCGAGGCCTATTCCGTTGGCGATCTGGCCGCCCAACTCGGCGACATTATCCGCGGGGCCGCAGGCGCCAAAGTGCGTCCGGGCGTGGTACGCGTTGCGTCGCCCGCGGCTAGCTCTGGGCCTTCTAGCGCGCGCCGGTCCATGATCCAGACCACGCACAAGGTCATCGCGATGGGGTCCTCCACCGGAGGCACCGAAGCACTGCGAGAGATCCTTACGGCCCTGCCAAAGCAGACTCCGGGGATCGTTATGACCCAACACATGCCAGAGGGCTTTACAGCATCGTTTGCCCAACGTCTTGATTCTCTTTGCGAGATTGAAGTGCGCGAAGCCCGCGACGGCGACTGGGTATCGCCCGGGCTGGCGTTATTGGCTCCTGGAAACAAACACATGCGGCTTTCTCGTGACGGTGCCCGTTACCTGATCCGCGTCTGCGATGGACCTCGTGTCTGCCGCCACCGTCCGTCTGTCGAAGTACTGTTTGAATCGACGGCTCAGTACGCGGGTGCCAATGCCATGGGGATCATCCTCACCGGGATGGGAGATGATGGCGCCAGCGGCTTGGTTT
>CAYVFW010000248.1:0-4531 GCA_964450325.1 uncultured Phycisphaeraceae bacterium
AGTGCGTCCTTGGCCATGAGCTGCGTTGCGACGTCGTTTGCGAGCTTCTCATCCAACCCTCGTTTCACGTAGATCGCGGCGAGTTCCGCGTGCTCGCTCTGGGGCTGTGTCGCCAGTTCGTGGCGCTCGCGTGCCATGTCCGCGCCCTCTGTGTCGGCCTGCGAACTCACAGAGACATACTCGCCCGCGGCCATCGACATCGCGCCCGCGACCAAGCCGGCGAGGCCCGCCACGAGAATTCCGCTGCGGGCGGTGTCCGCCGCGGCGACGCCGACGATGAGGCTCGCGGTTGAGACGATGCCGTCGTTGGCGCCCAGCACGGCGGCACGCAGCCAGCCGATGCGGTGGGAACGGTGAGATTCAGTGTGACGCATGGGTGGACCCCTTTCATTACTATGCAGGGCGGATCGGGCTGTATCCATTGTAACGCCTAGACACAGCCCGCCTATGCATGGTTCCTTGCCAATGATTGCTTATGGCGGCCATCATCTCGCTCTTGGTCATTATTGCTGTTTCGCTCATCCTCGTGCGAATGGGGACGGCTGCGCTGATGATGACCGGGCTCTCGTGGGAAGTCGCTAGTTTTCAGGCCTATTCCGCGTTCTTTGGTGTGGGGTTCACGACCCGCGAGGCGGAAATGGTCGTCTCCGACAGTACGCGGCGGCGGATCATAAAGCACCTGATCCTCGCGGGCAACGTCGGTATCACGGCGGGTGTGGGGTCGGTCATCGTCGCGTTTGTCAAGGCCGAGGGCACCACGGGCGAACTTCGGGTGCTGCTCTTCATCGGCGTGGGCGTGCTAACGCTGTGGCTCATCTCGATCGCGCCGCCCGTCCAGTGGGGTATCGACTGGCTCATCAAGGCCTCGCTTAAACGTGCGGGTGTGGTACGGCCCGCCGACTTCGCCCTGCTGCTGCGGGTACACGCGGGTTACGTCGTAGAGGAGGTGGAAGTACGCGCCGACAGCGTCCTCATCGGGCGGATGCTCAAAGAGTCGCAACTAGGCACGCAGGGCGTTATGGTGCTGGGATGTACACGGAAGAGCACAGGCTCGAGAGATCAAGGCGAGTCGTACATCGCCACGCCTACCGGCAGTTTCCGAATCGAGGCGGGTGATGTGCTGACTGTGTACGGGCAGCAGGAGAAGATCGCCGAAGTGATGAGCTGATGAGGCTTAATCACCGCCCGCATCTTCGAACCCGGCGCGAGACGTGGCGATCAGTGCTTCGCCGCACCTTCTTGGGCTTCCATGCGCTTGTAGTAAGCTGGGTGCTCTCGCCTCTGAGCCTTTCTCGCCAGTCGCGAGTGCTGTTTCCCCTGATTTGTGCTTCTTTTCCGTCCCAAAAAAATAGCGACTGCATGGTTATGTTCTGCCGCTGTCGCACCCGAAATGGCGGAAGTTTGCTCATAGACCTGGGTGGGCGTTTTGCTACTCTTCCTCATGACGACGCCGCCACCTGTTGTGCCGAGTTCCGAGACGGTATCAATCTGGAGCAAGGCCGTAAGCAAACTGCACGAGCGTAGCATGCTTGTAATTGCGGCCGTTGCGATCGCGGGGATTGCGGTGCATCTGGTGATGCGGTTTGCCGTAGGAGCGGAGGTGCAGACGTTCAATATACCGCTGTGGATTGTGCTGGGTGTTGGCGGCCTGCCGCTGGTGCTGCAACTGCTGCACAAAGTAACAAAACTCCAGTTTGGGTCAGACCTTTTGGCAGGAATCTCGATCGTGACGGCGGTACTGCTGCACGAGTATCTCGCCGGGGCGCTGGTGGTCCTGATGCTCTCGGGGGGCGAGGCGTTGGAGAGTTACGCGGTGCGGAGCGCATCATCTGTGCTGGGCGCGCTCGCCAAGCGAATGCCTTCGATCGCGCATAAGCGAACTGGAGTTGAAGTTAAGGACGTTCCGCTGAGCGAGGTTACGATAGGCGACGTACTTTCGATCTTTCCGCACGACATATGTCCGGTGGATGGCGTTGTAGTCGAGGGCCGGGGCGTGATGGATGAGTCGTTCCTCACCGGCGAGCCCTTCCAGATGTCGAAGACGCCGGGATCGACTGTAATCTCCGGCGCGATCAACGGTGAAGCGGTCTTGACGATCCGGGCAACGCGACCCGCTTCAGATTCGCGCTACGCCAAGATCATGAAAGTGATGCAAGCGGCGGAAGAGAATAAGCCGCAGATGCGCCGCCTGGCCGATCGCCTGGGCGCGTATTACACGCCCCTGGCTGTTGCCATCGCGCTGATCGCGTGGCTGGTGAGCGGCGACTCGAGCCGGTTTCTCGCGGTGCTGGTAGTCGCAACGCCCTGCCCGCTGTTAATTGCAATTCCGGTGGCCATCATCGGGGCGATTTCGCTGTGCGCACGCCGCGGCATCATCGTGAAGAACCCCGCCGTGCTAGAGACTATTGCGACGTGTACAACGGCGATCTTCGATAAGACGGGGACGTTGACGTACGGCCGGCCGCGGCTGACTGATCAGATCATCGCCCCGGGCAGCGAAGCTGAGCATGATGCGAGGCACGTGCTGGGGTTGGTGGCGAGCCTTGAGCGTTATTCCAAGCATCCGCTTGCACACGCAATTCTTGAATCGGCGAAGGCAGCGAATATAGCCCTGCACGATGCGACCGAGATAAGCGAGCCGCCCGGAGAGGGCATGCGCGGTACTGTCGATGGGCACAGCGTGCGCATTACCAGCCGCGGGGCACTGGCGAAGAAGTCCGTGGCTGGCTCGAATGATCTGCCAGCGCACGCTGGGGGCCTGGAATGCTTTGTTATCATCGATGATCGCTATGCCGCGACGTATCGCTTTCGCGATGAGCCTCGGAGCGAGGGCGTTTCTTTCATCAAGCACCTCATGCCGCGGCATGGGTTCAAGCGACTCATGATCGTATCGGGCGACCGCGAGTCGGAGGTGCGGTACCTCGCTGAGCAGGTGGGAATCACCGAAGTGTTTGCCGAAAAGACGCCAGAGGAAAAGGTTACGATTGTGAAGGCAGAGGCGGCCCAGGCCCGCACGATGTACGTGGGCGATGGCATCAACGATGCGCCCGCGCTGATGTCGGCAACTGTGGGCATCGCCATCGGGCAGAACAGCGACATTACCACGGAGTCGGCGGGCGTGGTAATCATGGATAGTTCGCTGGAGAAGGTTGATGAGTTCATGCACATCAGCCGGCGCATGCGGCGAATTGCGCTCCAGAGTGCGATCGGCGGCATGGCACTGAGCGTCGTGGGAATGGGACTAGCTAGCGCGGGCCTGCTCGTTCCCGTGGCCGGTGCGCTGTTTCAGGAGGTGATTGACGTTGTCGCGATCTTGAACGCATTACGGGCGGCGGTGAAGCCCAAGCAGCTTACGGACTATTCGAGTGCGGCTGGCGAAGGCGAAACGTCAGGGTGAGCCGGTCAAGCAGTGAGCGAGATTAGGTCTGCAAGGGCTGCAAAAGGCCACAGATATTAAGGAAATGCTGGCTCGTCGTATTATTCACAAACAACGAAAGCCGACCAGAAAAACCTCGCGAAAACGCGAGATTTTTCGGCACACTTGCACCACAACTTCGCTGGCGCGCAAGGTGCATCAAGGCACATCAATAGGAGGGGATTTCGCGAGCCTGAAATCCCCTGATCGCAACTCGTAGTGTGCGAGCAGCATCTTGAGATTTTGCTTGAGCCGGATCATCCTGTGCGCCTCTTTGATTCGACGTACTGGTCGGTCGTACGCGCTTTTGCTATCCTGATCTCGCTCAACAGCCGCCCGCTTGCCAGACATCAAAGAATGCGTCTACATCGGCGCCGTCGATGCCTCCATCCTGATTGACATCCGCGCAGCCCACAGCGATCCCCCATTCCGCAAAGAAAGCATCCACATCCCCCCCGTCGACGCCCCCATCCTGGTTGTAATCAGCCGCGCAGCCGGTGCAAGGCCCCGGGATGATCCCCACAAAGTGGTTGGCGTCATCAAGGTTCACCCAGCCCATGTTCTCCCCCCATGCGTAGCCGCGAAGGCGGTTGGCGGCGGTGTCGAGGCGCGGGCGCTGGGCCACTGGGAGCGTGGGCAGCGTGAAGTTGATCCAGCCGATGTTTTCGCCCCAGGCCAGGCCCGTAAGATTGCCGGTGGCGGTGTCAATGTTGACACCAAAGTCAGCGCCGGTGAGGTTGGCGTAATTCACGGCGTTGGTTGGTGTACCATCACCCAGGTTGACCCAACCGGCGTTTTCCATCCAGACGAAGCCGGAGGCGAAGGAACCGGCGATGACGGCACCTTGGGTGCCGAGTGGGGAACCCGCATCCGCCCAGTTCATCCACCCGCAGTTCTCGCTCCACGAGAACTTGTTGGCGGGGTCGATGTTGGTCTGGGCGTGGCTGTGGGCCGCGGCGAAGGTAACGAGGAGGAGTGATGTGGCGTGACGGAAGGTGTGAAGATTCATTGAGATAGTCCTTGTGGGGTGTGAGTGGAAGTCTGCGAGTATGACGATTGGGGATCAATACGAGAAGTTGGCGTTGGGGTCGGTGGAGCCGAGGCTGCTGGGGGCGG
>CAYVFW010000249.1:0-2183 GCA_964450325.1 uncultured Phycisphaeraceae bacterium
AGCAAAAGAGCCCCAAACCGTTGATGCATCCCAGCCGCAGCACCCCTCGGCCCGCCCACTCCCTCTGAACCAATTCACAAGCACCAGAACGGAACACCACCGCAACCTAATGTAACACTCGATAAATCTCGGCTTCGTCGGTCAGCCCCAGCCGAGCCTTCTCAATCGCATCCTCGCGCATCGGCTTAAACCCCTTGCGCTTGGCCGTATCGTACAGCGCAATCGCATCCGCCCGGTTGGCCGTCAGTTGCCGCAGCTCGTCATCCATCGTCATAATTTCGTACACCGCCAAGCGACCCTTGTAACCCGTGCCAAAGCAAGTATCGCACACGCCCTGCGCGGTGCGCCCCGTTCCCGCGCAGCCTCTGCACGATCGCCGCAGCAGCCGCTGCGCCAAGCACGCCAACAGCGAAGATGTAACTAAATACGGCTCGATCCCGATATCAACCAGCCGCGGGATCGCGCTGGGCGCATCGTTAGTATGCAGCGTCGCCAGCACCAGGTGGCCCGTGAGCGATGCCTGGATCGCCAGCTGCGCAGTCTCCGTATCGCGAATTTCACCCACCAAAATCACATCCGGGTCCTGCCGCAGCAACGCCCGCAGCCCCGTCGCAAACGTAACCCCCCGCTTGGCATTCACCTGCATCTGCGAGATGCCCTCCAGGTGATACTCCACCGGGTCCTCGATCGTCATAACATTACGACTTGATCGGTCAATCCGCGATAACGCTGCGTACAGCGTCGTCGTTTTCCCGCTCCCCGTCGGCCCCGTCACCAGAATAATCCCGGTCGGCCGCTCCACCAGGTCCAGCAGATCCGCCTGCATCGCCTTGGTCATCCCGATCTCATCCAGCGAAAGCTGAGTCGCCGTCTGATCCAGGAGACGTAATACTAAACGTTCGCCGTACACCGTCGGAATGCACGAGAATCGGATATCCACCCGCCGCGACCCCACCCGCACCGATGTATGCCCATCCTGGGGCGTGTGCCGATTCGCAATATCCAGCTCTGTCATAACCTTAAGCCGCGATGAGATCGCGCTCGCCAACGTAAGCGGAGGTGAGAAGGCATCCACCAGCATCCCATCAATACGGAAACGGATGACCAACTTCGTCTCCATCGGGTGTACGTGCACATCGCTCGCCCGCCTCCGCAACGCTTCGAACAAAATCATGTTCACCAGCCGGATCACCGGTGTCTGTCGCGCCAACTGCAGCAAGTCCGTCGATTGCCCCGCAGAGCCCGCCGCCGCGGCGATCGCCCGCTCATCCAGCGGCATCTCCTCGATGATCTCCGTCACCAAATCCTGCTTCTGCTCGTACCCACGATTAATCAGGTTCGCCACCGCTCCACGCGGCGTAAACACCACGCGGATAGGCATGTTGAGCAGATCTTCGAGAACGTTGAACGTCGCCGGTTGCAGCGGCTGCGCCGTCGCCACCGTCATCACCGTGCCGTCGCTCTCCAGCCCCGCGCAATGGTGCCGCCGTGCAATCTCCGGTGGAACCAGCTCATAAAAGCGCGACGCCGATTCGCTCCCACGCGGCTCCGACACAAACGTAAGTCCCGTCCGCTGGCTCAGCAACGTAAGCGCGCGGTGCTCGTCCATCGCCATCATCGAGAGCATCACATCCCACGGCTCTTCATCGCTCCCTTCCACCAGCGGAAACTGCCGCAACTGCTCGGGCGATAGCGGGAGTTGCCCGAACATGCTCGAGACGCGCGCAAGCTCGCCAGCACCCCTGCCCCCCTCTACCGGAACCATCCCGGAGGTGTTCTCGATCCGCCGCGCGGTCGTGGCCAAAGGACTGGATGGTGTTCGATTCGTTGCCATGTTCAATTATTACTAAACGTTGCCGCCTGTGCGATCAGTTGTCAGCCACCCAACTGCCGACTCAAATGTAGATCTAAAGGTCTCCAACACCGCATTACCCGCAATTTATGTCCCGACGCCACTTACCGCTCACCCCGCTCCTGCGCTCAATAACAAAACCAACAGAGCCCCCTGCACTCCCAGCCCCATACCGTGCCTGCATAGCACCCCGCACTTACTTCAGCCGGGCTTACTTACACCAAGCCGGTTATACCAGCCTGGTTATGCCAGCCTGGTTATGCCAGACTAGTTATGCCAAGCTGGTCACACCACGTTCCTTACGCCGGGCTCTTGGGCGACTCCGCAGGCT
>CAYVFW010000249.1:2283-4528 GCA_964450325.1 uncultured Phycisphaeraceae bacterium
CCAAGCTGGTCACACCACGTTCCTTACGCCGGGCTCTTGGGCGACTCCGCAGGCTGTGCCTCAGCGGCCGGAACCTCTTCGCCGGTCGTATCCGCATCCGAGGGATTGGCCGCCGGAGCATCAAGCCCCGGGCCCGGCTTGGATAAATCCACCTCTCGCGTCATCATCGAGGCGGGCGATAAATTATTATTCCTACTCTCCCCCGGCTTCGTTGTATCGGGCCACGTCACTAGCGGCAGCCCGTTGATCTCAATCGCCGTCGGCTTCAGCGCGGGGTAATCTCGCGCAATCGCCGACTTCTTCTGCGGACCTTCTGTCAGAAGTCGCATATCCGCAAAGTTAGGTTCCCGCATAATCCGCGGCGTGATAAACACATACAGCGTGGTCGTACGGCCAGAGCGACTGTAATCTTGGAAGAGATGCCCGATCAGCGGGATATCTCCCAACAGCGGAACCTGAATACGGGTCTTGCGCCGTGTATCAACGTTCAGCCCACCAACAATTACAGTTGTGTCCGAAGGCACCGTGATACTCGCGGCCTTCACCGTGTTCTCCAGCTTGGGCGGCGGGCTCCCGTTGCTCCCCACGCTCGCTGTGAATGATGATAACTCGGCCTCGTAGTTCAGCCGCAGATACCCATCATCGCTGATGCTGGGCGTGATCGCTAGCTTGGTACCAGCGCTCTCATACCCACCGAACGATGTGGTGTTGGGCGCTCCCGTAGTCACCTGCGTAGTGCTGTAAGGCTGCTGCTCCACACTCATAATCTCCGCCTCTTCATTATCATCCACGAGCAACGCGGGATTACTTAAGATCCTCGTGTCGCTCTTGGTCTGCAGCGCGTTTATCACGATCGGAAGCTGGTCGCTCTTGATTATCGCGGCAGTAAGGCCGGAAAGCCCCGTCGCTACATTACGCCGATCAGTAAAGCCCGTCCCCGCGGTCGTCAGCCCGAAGTTGGTCTGGAGCGCGCCCCCGGTTCCATTGGCGTTAAGCAGTTGCGTCTCGAACGCCAGGCGCAGATCATCGCTCCAGGTTACCGCCATGATTTGAACTTCAAGATATACCTGCGGCCGGCGCAGGTCCAGCTTTTCAATTAGCTTACGAAAGTCGTCCTGCCGCGCTGCGGGCGCCTTCACCAACAACTGATTGTTCTTCACATCGGCGATGACAAACGCGTTGGTCCCATCCAACTCAAGCCCACCCTCTTCACCGCTCCCCGGCGCACCAGGGAAAGTCGGGTCATTGCTCTGCCCATTTTGGTTATTTTGATTCGTCGACCGCTGGTTCCGGCGGTTCCGCGAGTTGTTATCATTACGATCCGGCCGATTGCTGTCGCCGAAGCTGCTAAACCGCGACCTGCTATTCCCGTCCCCGCCCATCCCCGTGCCGCCATCGGGCAGCAACGCCGATTCTCCCGTCGGGCTTTCATTATTCAAAAGCCCCATGACGACATCCGCCACATCCTCCGCCTTGCTGTTCTTCAGCCGATACTCGCGTATCACGATCCGCTCGGACTGAATGTCCAACTGCTCAATTAATTTGTCGAGCTGCTCGTGCTGCGTCGGTGTACCGTAATAAATAATGTTGCCGTTTGCCTCGTCAACCAGCATCATCGGTCCGCCTACATCCATTGATAGCTCGCCGCTGTTCATCCCGCCCATGCCCCCCGGGTTGGTCTGGCGATTAATTAAGTTTTGCTGAAAACCGTTCTGACCCCCAAGCCCATTCCCCCCTTGGTCACTTCGCCCCTGCCCGATCGAAGTTACCTCCCCAAGCCCGCGGCTGGCAGCCAAACTCGCGATCTGCGTCGCGTTAGCACCAGCAAAAAACCGACGCGGCACTAAGCTGTTGGGCACATCGATCACCGCCAACAGCGAGTTAACCTGCTCGATCTCCTCGGGCATCCCCCGAAAAATAAGTGCATTGCTTGCTGGGTCCACCGTAAGTCGGTCGCCGATGCTATCGAGCGAACCCACCGTCCCGCCTCCCCCCGCCCCGCCCATATTCGGCTGTGCCGCGCGGTTCTGCATCTGAATCGCCATGTTGGGATCCATATTCCCTCGCGATTGCGGTGCCTGCCCCAACAACTGCAGGATGCGATCCCTCGCCGCTGGCGCAGCCAGATGATTCAACGAAACCCGGATGAACCTCGCCTTGGAGTGCTCCAACATAATCCGGTTCAGCAGCGATTCAATCTGCGCGAGCTTACGAATCGAATCGGTTACGATGATGATGCCAAGGT
>CAYVFW010000250.1:0-4525 GCA_964450325.1 uncultured Phycisphaeraceae bacterium
TTCACCTTCTTTACCCCTCTCTTCACGCGGGTTTACTCTCGTACGCCCTACCATTTTCCCCCGTCCCGGGCCCCTCCGCCTTTTCACTCATGCTCCCCCGATACACCCACGCGGCGAGCACTCTCCGAAAGAAACCGATGAAGCGATCACTTTTCTCCTTCGCGATGCTCGGCCTGGTCTTGGCCGCTGGTGCCACCAGCCTCCCCGCCGCGTCGCAGCCCGAGGGCGAGAACGCGGTCTTTTCAACCATAATTAACGACAAGGGCCCCGCGATTGTCACGCTCAAGTTCATCCTCAAAGGAGGAGAGCAAGATCAGGAGACTGAGACCACCGGAGTCGTGATCGACGGCACCACCGGCCTCGTGCTCGCCAGTAACACCGCTTTCGGCGGCCTCGCCGCCCGCTTCGGCGGCCCGGTCCCCACCCCCTCAGATATCAAGATCCTCGTCGGCGACGATACCGTGGGCCTGGACGCTAAGTTTTACGCCCGCGACACCGAGCTGGGCCTGGCATGGGTTCAGTTAACGACCCCGCCCGTTAAGCCTCTCGTCGCGATTGACCTCGCCAACAGCGCAGAAGCCACCCTCGGCGAACCGATTTATACAATCTCACTCATGGGCAAGTTCTTTGATCGCGCGGTAAACATCGCCGAAGCCCGTGTCGGCGCACTCGTCAAAAAGCCCCGCCCGCTTTACATCCCCTCCATCGGCTTCGCCGGAGGTGAACAGGGAATGCCCGTTTTCAACGCAAAAGGCCAAGTCCTCGGCATCTCAACCTTCATCCTTCCCGATGAAGACGAAGTCGCCAGCGTTCCCGGTGGCATGCGATCCGCCATGCGTGGCGTTACCGGCGGAATGATCCTCCCCGCGGCCGAAGTAATCGCAGCGACCGCCCGCGCCAAAGAAACCGCAGCCTCAGGCGGCGACCCCACCGCACCAGCCGATGATGCCGCTCCAGCAGACCCCAAAGCAGACCCCAAGCCCGACGCCGACGCCGCCCCTACGACCGATCCTACCCAACCCAAGCAGTAAATCCGTCGAGAGCAAACAACATCCGCCTGTTCCCTTAGTTTGAAGCGAAGTCGTGAGCGTGTTGGCAGCCGTCCGGACGGCTCCGGAATCGGCCGATGTGCACGAACTCAATCTTCGGTTGCCGACTGTCAGTTGCTTGTCCCCCAGGGTGCCCCCTTTGTCTGACCCTCGTGGGCGGCGCAGGAGAAAAATCGCGTGATCAGAGATTTCGTTCGCCAATTAACCAGCGCAGTCTTCCCGGCCCCTCGCGCTGGCTCCCGCGCCCAGGCTACGCCGCGCTCCCTCGGAAGCGCACTCCTAGGCCACAACAATCACGCTGTCACGATCGAGCCGCTCGAATCGCGCCAACTACTCGCAGGCGATCTCGCCGTGACCGTCGGCGATCCCCAACTCGTCTTCAGCCGCTTCTACCAAGGCTTCACGGTCGATGCCGACGTCGTCATCCGCAACATTGGTGATGAATCCCTGCGATCAAACTTCCGCCTCGTCGTCTCGCTTTCCGACGACACCGCCGTAGGCGAAGACTACACCGTCTTCACCAGAACTTTCGCGGTAACCCTCCGGCCCGGTCAGCGCATCGCTCCTCGGGTTGTCTTCCCCATCCCCCATGATCTTTTGGGCGGCAACGGCCAGCCCGTGCTCAATCCCGGTCAGTACCACGTCCGCGCTCTCCTCTTCTTTACCTCCGCCCAGGACGAGGTCGCAGAAAATAATAATGCGTTCTCCACCGGCACCTTCCCTCTCTCCTACACCTTCGGGGGTACCGGAGAAAAGCGTAATCGCAGCACGCTTGACACCATCATCCGCACCGAGCAAAGCATCAAGTTCGAGATCGACGGCCCAGGCCGCGGCGAGCTCTTCGTTGAAGACGGTCTGGCCGAAGTCCGTCTCTTCGGCACTACCTCCCGCTCCCAGCTCTGGATGACCCCTGGTGTCAGCTTCCTCCCCGCCAACATCTCCGGCATCACTGTCGAAGGGTCATTGGGCGGAATCCGCGCGCCGGGAATTACAATCGATGGTAATATTACAATCGGCGGTAGCCTGGGCTCCATCCGCGTCGCGGGGATTAACGATTCCTCTTTTACGATCGCCACCTCCGCCGCAACGCTGTCGGGGCGCCTGGGCACGGTCACCAATAGCAGCATTAACTCCGCGGCACCCATCAACGACCTCCAAGCCATCAGTTGGGAAAGCACCGACGGCGGCAACGATGCCATCATCGCCCCCTCCATTAGCCGCTTTTCCACCCAAGGCGACTTCACCCCAGATCTGCTCATCTCCGGCCGCGCCTCCAAAGTTACGATCAACGGCATCGCCAGTGGCCGCTGGGATATCACCGGCGTCGCCCAGAGCATCACACTCGGTTCCACCGCAGCATCCTTCCGCCTCAACTCCGTCGCACGCTTGGAATCCCTCGTTGTCCGCTCCACCCTCCGCGGCCTTATCAGCGCACCCATCATCGACTCTATTTATGTTCTGGGCAGCATGGAGAATGTCAACGTCCTCGCCGGCACCGATCTAGGGTCAGATGCCTCCGTCGGCGGCACCGGTGCCGCGGCCGATACGTACAGCGGCGGATTCCTCGGTTCTCTCCGCGTAAACGGTGCTGTAAACTCAAGCCTCATCAGCGCGGGCATCAACCCAGTCGACAATACCTTTCTGAACGGCAACGATGTCTTCGCCTCCCCCGATGCCCGCCTGCGTTCAATCCTAATTATTGGCGCCACCTTCGGCACCACCTTCGTCGCCCCGAACCTTCCAACCGTCGCACAAATTACCGGCCTCAGAGTAATCGTCGCCACCGATGGCCGCTTCCGCTCAGTGTTGTAAGTAAACCTGATTTACGAACCCAGAACGTAAGTGAGCGAGCATCCTGATTACAACGAACTCCGAACGTAAGTGAGTCGGGTACCCAGGTATCCGCGTGAAGAGTTCTGACTTACTCGCGCCCCCCCTTTTTGCCTCTTACTTAGCCTTCTCGTGCGCTTCCAGCATCCATAGTGCTTTATCCAGAGCCCGCGACACCTCCGTTAACAGGTCAGCCGAGCCCGCATCCTCCAGCTTCGCCAGCGCATCGACCGCCTCGCGCGTCCGGTTACCCACCGCCCCAAACCGCTCCGCCAACAACATAACATAAGCATCATCCCCACTGGCGTCGATCTCCTTAAGCCCTGAAGCGCCCGCCGCGTGCCGCACAGTGCCCAGCGCAACACCACCCAGCGCCGTGATCCGTTCCGCAACGTCATCAATCGGCTCCAGCGCAGCCAGCGCCAGTTGATCAAACAACAGATGCAGCGAATAAAACCGTGGGCCCCGCACGTTCCAGTGCGCCTGCTTACATTGTGAATATAAGTCAAACAGCTCCGCCAGCGTCTGGTTCAGCAGCGCAGCTGCCCCGGCCCTGCTCTTGGTGCTCAGCGCGTTCCGCGTACTTTTGGGCTTGCTCATAGTGTCACTATCGTACGAGGCAAACCGCCTCCGCAAGCCCACCCCCCACCCGACTGGTAACGAGTGCCCGATAGTAACGAGCCCCGAACGTAAGTGAGTCGGGTGCCCCCACCCCACTTACGCTCAGAGCTCATTGATCACAACCTTAACACCCACCCGCCACCCACGCCGCGAAGAACGCGCTTACATCCTCCCCGCCCAGGCCGTAGATGGGGCTTTCGTTTTTGTTCAAAATGCCGTTGCGATCAAAGTCAGAACTCGTCCACCAGGCGGAGGGAAACGATGATTACTTAGTTACTTTCGTCGGCTCGACCTTTGCCACGGGCGGGTACGAATCCAGTAGCGATTTGCAGCTAGAGTACAGCCAGCGCATGTGTTCGTCGAATACTTGCACATCTTTCAACAGCGCAGTCACCGGGGCAATGCGAGCCAGAGGCGCAACACCGCGTAAGGCCTCCACTCTTTTCATCAGCGCGAATGTCTCAAAGATCACTTCACTTATTTGTAAGGCAATCTCGGCTAGGGCAACTTGATCTGGGTGATCTTGCAACTTTACAAATATTGCTGCGCAGACCTTCCACCCTTGAATACCCGTCAGTTCAAGGTGGTTGGCGATGGCATGCAGGTCGGGCTCGTCATAATACGTCCGTCCAACCTTCTTGAAAAGCACCGGCGGACTTTCGTTCGCCGGCGCGGAACTAGATTTTGCCTCCGCGGCGGGAGGGAGGTTCGACTCGCCGCCGCTGGTCACCGCTTTGCCAGGTAAACGCGACGGCCCCTCAGCGTGCTTGCGGGCACAGCATGAGGACATTGCCAAGAGCAAGATCGCGGCGACTTTGGTGCAGCGGCTAATAAGCATCACGGGCGAGGTCTTCATTGAGTCTTTCCATGAACAGTTGGATATCGTTCTCATCGATGCGATCATCGAAGTTTATATCCGTGCGTGGATCTTTGCTGGCGGCGGCCTGGACAAACGCGCCGTAGTCGTCGGTCTTGTTTAGGATGCCGTCGCGATCAAAGTCTGAACTAGACCACCAGGCGGAGGG
>CAYVFW010000251.1:0-4520 GCA_964450325.1 uncultured Phycisphaeraceae bacterium
ACCCTACCCCACCCAAGACAGCCGCCGATGCTGGATCGCGCATCTTCCAAACACTGGCGGTGCAACTCCGCTCCTCGCCATTTAACCCGCCTAACAAAACAATCGGCGGCTCAAGCACCGTAACCGTCCCTCGATTGTAATCATCTACCCGCATCAATCCCACGGGCGCCGTCGGGCTACTTCGCTCGAAATACGCTCGAGTCTGGCGTACCCAACCCTTCTTCTCCTGAGTCTCCGCCAGCACGCTCCACCGCTCGGCGCCTTCTTCAACATTCCCCCCCGCGCCTTCCATCGTCCGCCGCCGCTGTAGTTTCGCCAGCTTTGACTCCATGCCCCCATCGCACGATTCAAACACCCGCTCAGGCAAATCAGGACGAAACAAATCCGCCTCAACGATTGCCCCGGCCATCACGTCCCCCGCTGCGATAAGCCCCTGCTTGCTGTGCCGCATGCCACACCCACCGGCGGCTAGCACACCGAGCATCATGCCCACACTCAAGCCGCTCACCACTCGTGGTAATTTTAACTTCATGGCTGCCCAATCTTTAGCTCGCGTCTCAGCCACCCACCAGTAACCGCAACAACTCATTAATACCCTGCCCCCGCGTCGCGATCGTCTCCAGCACCGGCCTCCGCCCCGCCACATCGCGCAAGTCTCTCACCAGCGCGTGTTCGCCAGGATGGTCCGCTTTATTGCACACAAAGATATCGGCGATCTCCAGAATCCCCGCCTTATCCATCTGCACATCATCGCCCATCCCCGGCGTAAGCACCACCGCCGTCGTATCCACATACTGCCTGATCCGCGTCTCGTTCTGGCCGGCCCCCACCGTCTCGACAAACACCGTATCAAAGGCATCATCCCCGGTATGCGCCCCACCAATTAACTCAATGATCTCCGGCAGCGCATGATAATCTTCACCACTGATCGCGAGGCTGCGATAAAACACCTTCTCATCGATTGTATTAAAATCAACGCGTAATCGGTCCCCCAGCAGCGCACCGCCCGTGATCGGGCTCATCGGGTCAAAAGCCACCACCGCGCACCTGCCCGCACCAAACCCGCCCCGCGCATGCGCCCCCACCATCTGCGCTACTAACGTCGACTTCCCCGCACCCGGAGAGCCGGTAATCCCAATCACCCGCGCAGGCCTCCTCCGCTTCGCCCCGGATCGAATCTGAATGGGTGCCCGCTCGCCCGTCGCGTGCGCGAGCGAAATATCCCTCGCCAACTGCGCTGTCCCGCCCGTTCCGGGCTTATTAATTATATCAGCCGCCCGTGGCACCACCGCCCCGTGCACCGCGTTCACAATGTCCATCAATCCCACACCCGTCGTGAAACATCGCACCACCCCCGCCGCCGCTAACTTCGGCAAGTCCTCCTGCGGCAGAATCCCGCCCATATACACCGGCAAATCCGGCCGCCCGAGCGAACGCAACTCATTCACGAGTTTCGGCCCCAGCACAAGGTGCGAGTTGCTCATCATCGAGGCGCACACCACATCGCAATCCTCATCGCGAGCTGAAATCGCCAGACTTCGCGGCGTTTGCCACAGCCCCGAATAGATAACATGTACCCCTGAATCTCGTAGCGCGCGTGCGATCACCTTCACGCCCCGATCGTGACCATCAAGACCCATCTTTCCAAGCAACACCCGCGGCCTGTGCGGCAGATCCCCACATCGATCTTTCTTCTCAAACTCCGTGGTCGCTGCGTTCAACGCGGTCGTCATACCGCACGGTAGTCCCCGCAAACAACGCGACCCTCGACCACCCACGCCCCCGATGCCCTTCAATGCAAACGTCGAAGCAGCCCTGTTTCACCCGACCGGCTAAAACCCTGACAACGCCACCTATCGTGCCGCTCTCCAACAATTCTCGCCCCGCAATCGCCGCGATCGCGGCAAACGTGCAAGAATACGCCGATTTTCTCCGAATACGCTGGTGCGCGGCACTTCCTACGTCGGTTTGAGCCCGCCACCTCGCCCCTCACCGACCCAAATTTAGGAACTTTCCACCCCTCACCCCGCCTCATGATTCATTATCGCCACCTCGACCGTGCGCGATGTACCGTATACAATACAAACGCTGGACTCACGCTTGTGCGTGGTCCCCGTCTTTGAAAGGACTCGATTCTCGAATGACTTATCTCACCAAAGCTCGCAATAGTTCCGTCCGCTTCTTCTGCGCGTCATCGCTCGTCGCTGCGGCGGGCCTTTGCACGCCAGCTCTCGCCGCCGACCTACCCGCCGCTCTTGATCGCTTGCCGAGCACCGCGGCGGTTGTTATCGGGATTAATAATCTTGAAGGGGCTTCGGGCAAGCTCGAGAAGTTCGTGAAGTCAATGGGCCTGCCCGAGAACGAAGGCGAAGATGATCCCATTCAATTAAGCCGCAAGCTCTTGGGTACCCCCGGAATTAATAAATCCGGATCTCTGGCCATCGCCCTGGTCGCCGGTAAAGATGGTAAAGTAGTAATGAGCGAAGACGGAGGTGCGGTCCCCACCGCCGTAGTTATCGTTCCCGTCTCTGACTACTCCGCTTTTGTTAAAGCCATGGGTGCTGAAAAAGCCGAAGGCATCACTACCGTAACGATCGACGCCGAGACTGGTTTCGCCAAGGACATCGGCGGTGGTTACGCGGCACTCTCGATGGCTCCCGGCCTGCTTGAAACATTCGAGGGTAAAGCGGGCGGTCACAGCGCGCTTAATACATCACTAGGTAAGAATGGCGCGAGCGTCGCCGAAGGCGCCGATGTTATCATCATCGCCAATGTCGCTTATCTTCAGGAGCAACTCAAGGAAGCCTCCGCCAAAATGGCCGAGCAGGTGCAGCAAGTCTCCGCAATGGTGCCCGGCGACCAGGGCAAGTCGATGCGCGATAGTGTGGTCATGGCCCAAATGGTCTTCAACAACTTCGCACGCGATGGCTCCTCTGGAGTCCTGAGCTTTAAGTTCGCCGAGAAGGGTGTCTCGATCGACATCGGTGCTCAGTTCAAAGAGGGCAGCGAAGTCGCTGGATTCTTTGCCGCACCCGGCAAATCAGATAAGTTCCTAAGCCGCGTTCCCAACCTCCCGTTCTACTTGGCTGGCTCGATTGATGCCACCGCCCCGGGCATCAAGAAGATCTTCAAGAACCTTACAACCATGTCCGCCGCGATGGTCCCAGAAGGTGATAAGGGCGCCGCCGCGACCCTTCAGGCAACCCTCGCCGCCGCCGACACGGTCGACGGAGCCTCGTTCGTGCTCGGCGCAAGCCCCGCCGCGATGATGGGCGGAGGCCTCTTCGTCAACACCGCAGCTTACTTTGCCGCTAAAGACGTTACCGCGCTGAAGTCCTCACTCGCCGATGCCTTCAAGTCCGCCGACGGTCGTAAATCCGGCCCCGTTACCACGAAAGCTACTTACAACGTCGCCGCGGCTGATGTAAATGGAGTCAAGGTTGATACCTGGAACTCAACCATGAGCTTTGACCCCAACGACCCCATGGCTGGCCAGGTCCAGATGATGATGGGAATGATCTTCGGTCAGGGCGGCCTTTCCGGCATGAACGCCTGGGTCGACGGCGGGCTCGTCAGCGTCTACAGCCAGAATACCCCGCTCATGACCACCGCCATCGACGCGGCAAAGACGGGAAAAAACGGCCTCGGCGAAGATAAGCTTGTCAAGGATTCTCAGTCCAACCTGCCTCCTAATCGCACCTTCGAACTCTTCATCGGCGTCAAGCCGCTGATGGACGCGGGTATCGGTTTCATGAGCATGATGGGCGGCGGACCCGAAATTAAGGTTCCCGCGCAGATGTCACCCATCGCCCTTGGCGGAACCACCAACGACGGCGGCGTTGCCTTCCGCTTGTTCTTCCCCTCCGATGTAATTGCTGGTATCGCCGACGTCATCAAGCAGTCCAAAGCCGAAGAAGCCGATGAAGACGCCGACATGGACCCCGACGCAGAACCCAAGAAAGACGGCGAAAAAGCCCCTCGCTTCTAAGCCATCAACATAATCTAAACCTCACCGGCGGCATCACCCCCGCCCTACAACCTCATAACCCAAACGCTTCGACCGCCCCAAAAGCCTCGAGGCGTTTTTCATTGGTACTCTGCGAAGCAGCCACAAACCCCGCGGCCACAACGCCACGCCCTAACCCGCATATTTCAGACCCTCATCGAGATTCGATGACAGAGGCTCCTCTCGTAGCCTGTTGAGGTTCGTGCCGCGTATTGATCGATTTGCGCCCTCGCCGCGCGCACCGACCCCTACCTCACTGCCCTGTTTTCAAATTGTTTTGCTGTCACGCAGCCACCATCAACCGCGCGGCCGCCTGTCTGAAGACCGCGTGCCAGGGCCAACCGCTTGAGAGTTGCAGCACGATCCGCCGCACCGACCACGCGCAATCAGCGATGCACGTGGCCAGCCGTCCGACCAGCCCTGTAGCCAAGTTTGAGCGAACGCTCGGCCTCGCGCAGCAACAACGCCCCGCCGTCTGAAGAGATCTGCCCGCCACTAAAGTCGGCGATGACCG
>CAYVFW010000252.1:0-4508 GCA_964450325.1 uncultured Phycisphaeraceae bacterium
GTCCTAGCCCGGGGATGGGGGAGGGGTCGATCGGGATGGCCAAGGGGTATGCGCGGGCGCAGGGTGATCGGTACGTGATGCCCAATCAGTATGAAAACCAAGCCAATGCGAGGGCCCACGAGGAGACCACCGGCCCCGAAATCTGGCGGCAGACGCGGGGGAGCGTGACGCACGTGTTTGTAAGTTTGGGCACGTGCGGCACCGCGACTGGCCTGGCGCGATACTTGCGCGGCAAAAATAACTCGATTAAGATTATCGCGGTGCAGCCCACCGAGGGGCACGATGTTCCGGGCCTGCGCAACCGGAGCGAGCTGCACGTCAGTAAACTCTTCGATGAGTCGTTAATCGATGAAATTGTCGAAGTTGACTACCAGCGGGCGTACACGGGTGCCATGCGCCTCTGCCGCGGCGAGGGGCTGTTTGCTGGTCCTAGCAGCGGGCTGATCTTTGAGGGAGCCTGCGATGTGCTTTCGCGCCCTGAAGTGGGAGCACCGGGCGGGGGTGTTGGGGTGGCAATCTTTTGCGACAGCGTGTTTAAGTATCTCTCGAAGATGGTCGAGCATCTGCCCGAGCTACGCGGGTGATTGCGAAAATCTAGTTACATCAACTAGTTTTATCGTCTGGTTACATCCACTAGTTACATCCGAAAGAAGGATTTGAGTCGCTCGCCCACGGAGTAATGAGTTAAGTCGATCAGATTGCCCGCCTGCAGGAAGAGGCCCCCGCAGGTTTCGCATTGGTGGTAGACGATCTGAGGCTGCAGGGGATCGGGGGTTTGCGCCAGCACGGCGCCATCGCGCGGGCATTTGAGCTGACGAGGGACTGACTGATGGCGACCTTTGCCCGCGTAGTTGTCGAACTCCATCGCGTCCATTCCGTGGGCGATCATGCGTTGTAACTCGGCCATATCGAACCAGAGGCCGCCGCATTTGGTGCAGCGATCAATCGTGAAGTTGCCCGCCTTGACGTGGTCCATATCTTGGCTGTCGAGCGGACATGTAAGCACGAAAGAATCTTCGGAACCTTCGGCGGTTCGCGGGAGAGGAGGGAGGGGCGGCCGCGGCGGATTCGGGGGCTGCATGCAAAAAGTATACGACGGCCCCTGACGGGCATTCTTGCGATTATGGCTAGGAATGATCGGGCCAAATTCGTGGGGTATAAACTTACGCATGGCCCACTCGCAATCACAGCCTACTCCCGCCGCAAGCGGGCTGGACCCCGCCCCGCTTTCACTGCAAGCCCCTTGGAGGCTCGCGTATCTAGAGTCGCTGGTTGAAAAAGATAAAGTAAGCGGAAAGCCTGATTCGGGCTCTTTTCTTCGGGACTATTGGTTGCAGCCGGAGCGGGATCTCGCGCACCACGTGATTGTCCGAACGGGGGAGGGTTTCATTCTGTTGAACGCCTTCCCGTATGCCAACGGGCATTTGCTAGTCGCGCTGGGGGAGCCGGCACCGCGGCTGCTTGATTACTCATCCGCGCAGCGCGCTGCACTTTGGGGCTTGGTTGAGCTGGCCAATGATTTTATGGAAGAGGCGCTCATGCCCCAAGGAATCAACTTTGGGATTAATCAGGGGCGTGCGGCGGGAGCGGGGGTTCCCCAGCACTTGCACGTGCATCTGGTGCCGCGTTGGGCGGGGGATACCAATTTTATTAGTACGGTGGGGCAGGTGCGGGTGATTCCAGCGTCGCTGGAAGCGATGGCGCAGCGGTACCGCGCGGCGATGGCGCGGCTTGGGAGGGCGGGAAGCCCGAATCCGGTGTGAAGCTGGCTGAAAGACCGTTGGCAGCGGGTGAGATTTTGCGGCGTGCCTGATTGAGTTAGTGCTTCCTAGCCTGTCCTACTGTTGGGCATGGCACAAGCAAAATTACACGGGGTAGGCGGAGTCAATCGGTTGATGGTGATGGTGGGAGTCGTTGTAGCGTCGGTGTTGGCGGGGTCTTATGTTACATCGATGGCGGGGGCCACGGCCAGCTCGATGAGCGCAGCGGCTGGCCCCAGCTCGGTAGGACTTCTGGACCTCGCGCGGCTGATGAACAGCCTGCAAGAACTGAAGGACCGAAATGAGATTACGATGGTGAAGGGCAAGCAGATGAAAGAGAAGCTCGATGAGCTTACGAATCAGCTGAAGAGCATCGACGCGGAGTTGAAGGATGTCATCCCGAAGGAAGATAAGTCAAAGCGCATTGAGAAGGCGGCGGAGAAATACGAGATTGAGACGACGCTGGAAGCGCGCGTGAAAGCGTACCAGCGGCTGATCGATCTTGACCACGGAGATATTCTCAATGACTTATACCCGAAGGTGACTCTGGCCATCAAGGATTTTGCTGGCAAGAACGGGCTGGATCTGGTACTGCTGGACGATCGCGCTATTCAGATGCCCGAGACGGGCGCGGTAAAGGATTACAATGACGTGATCCAGCGTAAGCGGGTGCTGTTTGCCAAAGATGGAATGGATGTGACCGATCAGCTCGTGACGATGATGAATAATGAGTACGCGGCATCACTTAAGAAGTAGGTAGCTTTTTGGCATGGGGTCTGCCCGCCCTAGGGGCCGCAGGCAATGGGTTCGGCGCTGCTCTGCCGCCACGGGAAAACCTGTGCGGCCCTTGATCGCGGCATGCAGCGTTCTGAGTTGGCGTTACCCGGTGGCTTCGATATCGCGCAGTAGTCGACGCAATGGGCCTTTGCCCGCCGGGGAGCTGCGATGCCGCGCGGCATTGGAGGTCACGTTAACCTCGCAAACTCCCGTAGCATCACGGCTGCGTAGCAAGCCTGCGGCAAAGCGGGTAGAATCGGGTATGCAACTACATACCAGTGGGCCCGGCAGCGGAACTTTATTAAGTGCTGTAGCGTTTTGTGCCGTTCAATGGCTTACAGCATCGCCTTTAGCAGCGGCCCAACCTGCTGGAGATGCGCCGAAGTTACCGCCGTCTCCGTTCTCGCCCACGCTGCCCGCGTTGGATGGAGATGTCGTGGTAGTCGGATTAAAGCTGCCAGCGAAGCTTGAGCGCGATGCACAAGGGATTGTAACCATAACTGCGGCGTGCGCGGGCGATGCCTTGCTGGCGCTGGGGTACGCTCATGCGCAAGATCGGTATTTTCAGATGGACCTCTCGCGGCGATATGCCTCCGGCGAGCTGGCGGCGCTGACAGGGCCGCTTGCGCTCGACTTTGATAAGCAGAATCGCCCACTGGGGCTGCGGGCCGCGGCGGAGGCGAGCGCGGCCAACCTGCCCCCGGCGGATGCGGAGCTGCTTGCTGCTTATGTTCGCGGCGTGAATGCCGGGCTGGCATCGCTGCCCGCGCCCCCGCCGGAGTACGGGGTGCTGGGGGCGAAGCCGGAGGTTTGGACGGCGGCAGATTGCGGGTTGATGATGCTCTCATTTGCGAGCCAGTTGCACGGGGGCGCAGAGGGTTGGCAGGGCGAGCGCACGCTCGGACAGATGAAAGAGCTGGTACACGCGAGTGTGTATGATTTTGTTACATCACGGGCGAACCGGCGGGATTGCCCCGTGATCGCGGATAGCAGGCCGGTTGTTTTTCCGGCGGTTCCCGGGCCGCAGGCCGTGGATACCCGCAAAATAAGTTATCGCTCGAAGATCACCGGGGGCTCCCTGCTCGCGCGTGGAGAAGATGGCGAAGAACCGGCATGGGGGTTGGTTGCAGGCTCTAATAACTTCGCGGTTGCTGGCTCGCGCACGGCCGACGGGCGGGCGGTGGTGTGCGGTGATCCGCACCTGCAGCTCTCCGCACCAAATGTATGGTATCGGGCGACGCTTAAGATCGGAAAGGTCACGATGAGCGGCGTGACGGCGCCGGGGCTTCCGGGGCTGATCATCGGGGGCGTTGAGGGTAAGTTTGCGTGGGCGCTGACCAACACGCAGGGCGACTTCATGGATCTGGTAGTGCTCGAACCGACCACAGCACCAGGTGCGGCGGGCGGCCCGGAAGCGGCGAGTGAATATTATGTTACGCCTACCGGACCCGCAGCTGTCGTGACGCGGACCGAGAAGATCGATGTGAGGGGCGGGGCGGGAGTAGATATTACAGTTCGTTCGTCGGTGTGGGGGCCAATCGTTGGAAAGGACCACAAAGGGCGCGACCTTGCGCTGAAGTGGACGGCGATGAACCCGGAGCTCTTTCGGTTTGACATGCTGCACGTGCTGGACAACCCGGCCGCGTTTACCTCGTTGGATGATATATTAACTTACCTCGCGGGGAACATCGATGCCTCGCAGAACGTGGTAGTGGCCACGAACGATGGACGCATTGGTTACATTTTGAGCGGGGCGATTCCCAAGCGAGTGGGCTTCGATGGCAGCGTGCCCACATCGTGGGCGGATGGGGCCAGGAGTTGGAACGGGTTTCTCTCTGACAAAGAGCGGCCGCGGTTGGTGGACCCTGCGAGCGGCGTCATCGCGACGGCGAACAACCGGGTGTGGGACATGGCCACCGCCGCGGTAGTTGGATTTGATGGCGACGACCCGCACAGGGCGCGGCGGGCGAC
>CAYVFW010000253.1:0-1508 GCA_964450325.1 uncultured Phycisphaeraceae bacterium
TTCTGGGTGATCTGCGTAGGCCCGCGAGCAGTGTCGTGTTTGGCGAGAAGGGCTCGGGCAAGACCGCAATCCGGATGCAGCTTGCCGAGCGGATCGATGCGTTTAACATCGAGAACCCGGGCGCTCGCCTCTGGCTTATTGCTTATGATGACCTCAACGGCGTGCTCGATCGGCTGCACGAGCGGCTGGGCGGGAAGACGCCGCTGGATTCGCTTCAAAAGATGCGATTGGTGGATCACCTTGACGCGCTGCTTCACGCGGTGACGCCCCGGCTGGTGGATATCGTTCTGACCCCAGGGGCGACGGGGGTGGTGGCGCTGGGGCCGGGTGAACGTAAGCCCGTAAAGCGGCTGGACGCTGGGGGCAGGCGCGATTTACTTTTGTTACAGGCTGTGTATGATCGGCCGGACCAAGCACCGGTGAGGACGCTGCAACTGCGGCGTAAGCTGCGTATCCGCCCGCCCTCGGGCGTTGTGTGGGGCGCGGTCATGGTTTCTTTGGCGCCTTTGGGCGTTCTGGCGGCGTTTGTGTGGCTCTGGTTTTTCACGCCGGAGGGCTTGAGCGAGACGAATCGTAACTATGCGTTCATGGGGCTGGGGGGCATGTACCTTCTACTTACTTTTAAGATTCTGGTGTGGGACCGGCTGCGGTTGATGCGGACCTCGCACCGGGTACGTAAGCAAATTCGCGTGGTCGCTCGGCGAGATATCTCTTATGCTCGTTCGTTGAGACAGGTCCGGCGGAGCGTGAGAGAGAACGCCAACCTGCCGCTCTCGGATTCGGATGAATCACGCTACGCGATGCTCGAGCGGCTGAAGCGAACGCTGCGTTCGTTCGGGTTTACGGGCATCGTCGTGGTGGTTGATCGCGTCGATGAGCCGACGCTGGTGCGGGGCGACCCGGACCGGATGAAAGCGGTCATCTGGCCACTGCTGAATAACAAGTTTCTCCAGCAAGAGGGGATTGGCGTGAAGATGCTTCTGCCGATGGAGTTGCGGCACGCCGTCTTCCGTGAGAGCAGCACCTTTTTTCAAGAAGCGCGGCTGGACAAGCAGAGCTTCATCGAGCACTTAAGTTGGACCGGGCCGATGCTCTACGATTTGTGCGAGAGCCGGATGGCGGCGTGCCATATCGCCGGGTCGGGTCACCCGCCCACCGCGCTGCTAGATCTCTTCGCCGAAGATGTGACGCGGCAGGACCTTGTCGATGCGCTCGACCGGGTTCACCAGCCGCGCGATGCGTTCAAGTTAATGTATCGATGCCTCGCCGAGCACTGCGCGAATGTAACACGTGGCCAGAACGAATGGCGGATTCCGCGGCATGTGCTCAGCCAGGTTGTTAAGCACGAGAGCGAACGGGTGCAGCAAGTGTTCCGTGGGATCAGGCCAGGGTGAGTGGCTTGGACTTGCTTTGGCGGATTGCGTTTTGTTAATATTCAGCGGGGCTGGGTGTTCACTTATGTAGTGGCAGAACTGGGTTGTGTTTAGGACGGGCTTAGGTCACGCCTT
>CAYVFW010000253.1:1608-4474 GCA_964450325.1 uncultured Phycisphaeraceae bacterium
GATCACGCCTTGATCACGCCTTGATCACGCCTTGATCACGCCTTGATCACGCCTTGATCACGCCTTCGTGAGGCGGGCGTACTCAAGCACCAGCGTTTTAGTTCCCGCCCCGCGAAACTCTACTGTAATTCTGGCCTGCGCTCCCGCGGTGAAGGCTTTCACGCTGCCTACGCCAAACTGCGGATGGCGTACGCTGGAACCGATGGGGAAAGGGGAGCGACCTGCTCCGGATGCGCCGCCCGATGATAGCTCGCGGATTGGCCGCTGGCGATCAGAACTTATGTTTTGTACGGCGGAGACGTTGGCCTCGTCGTCCGCGGCGTGCGTGCCCCAGGCTGTGCCCTGAAGGTCGGCGTAAGGATCGGACTGGTCGCTGCCACGCACGTGCTCGCGAGGAAGCTCCTCAAGGAATCGGCTGGTGATGGTGCGTTCGCTCATGCCACGTTGGGTGCGGTACTTCGCGGCGGTCAGCAGCAGCCGCCGCATGGCGCGGGTGATGCCGACAAAGCATAATCTTCGCTCTTCTTCCAGGGCCTCATCGCTCTCGCGGGCTCGCATGTGCGGCAGGAGACCCTCTTCAAGGCCGACGATGGCAACGGCGGGGAACTCAAGACCCTTGGCCGCGTGCAGGGTCATTAAGGTTACACTCCCCTGTGAAGGATCGACAACGTCGGCATCGGCGACGAGGGCGATGGATTCGAGGAAGCCGCGAAGGAGCGCGAGCAGGGGGGGTGCTTGTATTACGTTTATATTGCCTGCTGCGGCGGGGATGATGGCGAGGCCTGTCTCTGGTGCGAGAGCTGGTCCCGCGAGCGAGCTTAACTTAGAGATGGCTTCCCCGTCGGCCGAGGGGGGACCGCCGGTAAGGTCGGAGGCGGGGTCGCTGGCCGCGTCATACTCAAGCTCAAACTGCTGCGCGGAGCTTATGAGTTCGGCGAGGTTGTCGAGGCGTTCGAGATCTGATTCGCTCTTGGTGGTCTGCGCCTGTGCGCGGTACATCGCTTCAAGGCCGGATTCTTTCAGCACGCGGTCGATGAGCTCGGCAAGAGTAGAGCTAATATTAGCACCCAGGAAAGTGCCCCCGCCCGTCCAGGCATCGATGAGCGAGACGAACTTGGCCATTGCGTTCAGCGCACGAGCGGAGAGGCCTTCGACCTGATCGGCGTTTCGCAGCGCTTCCATCATCGGCGAACGGGTCCGCTCGGCCAGTTCCTCAACCCTTCCCATGCTGGTATCGCCAATGCCGCGGGTGGGAACATTAATTATTCTTCCCAGCGAGACCGAGTCAGCCTGATTGGCGATGACCCGAAGGTACGCGAGCGCGTTCTTTACTTCTTCTCGCTCGTAGAAGGATGTGCCGCGGGCGATGGTGTAAGGGATATTGGCCGACCGCATGGCTTCTTCGAGCACTCGGCTGAGCGCGTTGGTGCGGTAAAAGATCGCCATCTCGCGCCAGGCGATAGGCGCGGCACCTTCTGCGGGGTCGGCGTCGTGGTGCTTTCGTAGCCACGCGGCGACGAGGCTGGCTTCGTGCAGCTCGTCGCGGCATTGGACCACATCGAGCTTCTCGCCCCCCTCTTTGCTGGTAAAGAGAGGCTTTGGCTTACGATTCTTATTGTGTTTGATCAGTGCATCAGCGCTGGCCAGGATGGGCGGGCTGGATCGAAAGTTTTCGCCCAGCTTGATCGTCGCCGCGGCCGGGTAATGCTTCTCAAAGTCGAGGATATTACTTATGTCAGCGCCACGCCAACCGTAGATTGCTTGATCGGGGTCGCCGACGACGCAGATATTGGGGCGGTGAGTCGCGCTCGGTTCGCCCGCGATCAGGCTGGCGATTTGGAACTGCGCCTGGTTGGTATCCTGGTATTCATCGACCATCAGATACTGCCACCGGCGCTGGCACTCGGCGCGAACATCGGGGTTGACCCGTAGCAACTTGGCGATGAGCAGCAGGAGGTCATCAAAGTCAACCGCGTTCGCTTCGCGAAGCTTACGGGTGTAAGCGGTGAAGACCCTCGCGATGGCCTTCTGTGAAAAGTCGTAAGCCTCAGCGGCGAATCGCTCGGCATCTATTAACTCATTCTTGGCATTGCTTATAACGCTCAACACGCTACGGGGTTGAAAGTTGGCGGTTGAGAGCTGAGCGGCCTCGATGGCTTTCTTCACTAACGTCAGTTGATCGCTGGTATTGTAAATGGAGAAGTCGGGCTTAAGGCCAGCCGCGGCGGCGTATTTGCGCAGGAGCCTAGCGCACAAGGAGTGGAACGTGGTCACCGTCAGCCCACGCGTGCGGCGATTCTCCGTGCCATCCTCGGAAACCGCCCCGCCCAGCACGGTGTGGATGCGCTCGCGCATCTCACCCGCAGCCTTATTAGTGAATGTAAGTGCCAGAATCTGCCAAGGAGCGACACCGCAGGAGACTAAGAACGCGATGCGTCGGGTAATGACGCGGGTTTTGCCGGAGCCCGCCGCGGCGAGGATGAGCAGTGGACCTTCGGTGTGACGTACGGCCTGGGCTTGGGGTGGGGTGAGGCCCTGGAAGAGCGACTCGGCAAAGGTGTTAGGATCGGCGGACGGCGGGGCGGTCCGAGGCTGGGACGAATGAGCGAGGTTGGCCGGGGCGCTGAGGGCGGGGCGACGAGCTTCTGCCGATGGCAGAGGGGCGGTGTTGTCGTCGTCGGTAAGTATGGGAATGTCGTCAAACATCAGTGTGAGCGAATCGTATCGGGGGGCAAGCGGGAGGAGGAGTGAGCCGCGAGCGAGATGGTTAGGCGCCGGGGAGAAGGGCCGGAGAATTTCTCGCTATGAATGGAAAGGAGTGCGAGCGTTCAGGCTGCAGATGGCTGCGTCCTTAGCGGAGCAGTTG
>CAYVFW010000254.1:0-4433 GCA_964450325.1 uncultured Phycisphaeraceae bacterium
GTGCGGGAAGGGTCTGGAGGGCGGGTTGCGAAGCGGTCGCCCGGCGAGGGGGGGACGGGCATATTAATTACAATGGACTTTGGCAGCGGGGGTTGGACGATTCCCACGGGGTCGGGCCTGATTATGTTACTTTCCCAGGTTGGCGGAAGCCTGCGTGCTCTCCGGCTATTTTGGGATGAGCCCGCTGACCAAGGCGAGGGGAATGGGCGGGGGCAAGGCTATCGGCGCGCGCGGCGAAAGGTTTGGCACGGTGGAGTCGTGGGCAAGGGGTGTTATGGGTTGGACTGAGACACAAGGCGGTCGGCGATGGTTCGTAGGACTAGGCCTTGGTTCAGGGGTTTGATAAGGAAACCCACATCGGCTAGGAAGCCCGCGTCGCATGACGGCTTCTTGTAGGGGTCGGATGTAAGCACAAGCGCGGGAGTTTCGTTGCCGTCTGCGCGTATGCTTTTGATGAACGCTGTGCAGTCCATATCTGGGAAGGCGACGGCCAAGACAATTACGGAGAATCCTTCGCCGGCCCGCGCTAACGCTTCGGTGGCTGAGGTTACAGTTGTCACCTCCACCGCGGTCTCGCGTAGTTGGTGGCAGAGGATTTGTGTTGTGAGTGCACAATGTTCCACTAGCAACAGCCGGCCCTTGACCGAGGCGGGATTAACGCTCTCTAGAATATGAAAACTTCGGTGGTCCTTGGGCTTAACGTATAATTTAAAGTTAAGGGGTTTGTTAAACTTAATTCCGACTTCGTGGAGCGTGCCGCGGCGATGCTGGCAGCGGCAGACCTTGCCCGGGAGGTCGGCGGAGGTGCCGTCCAGGCGCGGAAGCCTGACTCTACAAAGGGTTCCTGGGTAGAGAAAGCCTCTGTGGAGCACAGCAATGCCGCCCCGTGAGATGTTGCGGCAGGCAAGGCGGATGGTTGCTTCGGTACCGCCAGGGTGGACAACGCTAACTTCTAAACCGATTTGACGGAAGGGCCAGCGGGCGAAGTCGCGGCGGGGGTTCCTGTCCCAAGCCTGTTCGGCTTCGTCCAAGATATCGATGAGTTCAAGGAGTTCACGCTCGGCGAGGCCGATGGTGTTGTTGCGTCCGGCGGCAGAGATCGTCAGCGCAGGCTTGGCTGGCGAGCGTCGGTTGGCGCCGGGGGTGAGGGGAGAATTAAGATTCATCGCTGGTTATCTTGATAGCGGCCGGGGGCAGGTGGGCGAGGGGCGGAGTGCTTGTTGTGGTGGCGTGGCGGGTTGGTTGGGTAATCCCCTTGCGGGCAGCGGCGCGCGTTTCGCGCGAGACGGGCTTGGTAAAATAATCATCGCTTCCGGCGGCCATGCAGCGTTCGCGGTCGCCAGCCATAACGCGGGCGGTGAGAGCGAGGACGGGCGTTTGAACGCCGCGTGCTCGGAGTTCTGATGCTGCGGCGTAGCCATCTATCTCGGGCATCTGCAGGTCCATAAAAAAAAGGGCAAAGGGTGAACGAGCTGCGAAGACCAGATCAACTCCGACGCGACCATTTTCGGCCGAGAAGACGACGAAACCCAGTTTACGGAGATGAAAAGTTATGAATCGTTGATTATCGGCTCCGTGCTCGACGAGATGGACGCGGCGGCCGATGAGCGGATCGCCTGGGATGCAGACGGGTGGGGGTCGGGCTGCTGCGCTTGATGCGGTAAGGTCGGGGGCTGAGACCAGACGCTCGAAAGCTAAGAGGCGCGCGAGTTGCTCGGGCGTGATGCCGATCCCGGTATCAGTCACCTCAAAGCAGACCCTGCCGATGTCTGGGGCGGCGGTGAGGGCGGTCGTCGCTGATCTGGACCCGGTAGACTTGATGGCGTTGCCGATTAAGTTAATCAGAATGTCGCGCAGTGGGCGAGAAAGATCGCGTGGGAAGCCTTAAGTTCGGTTAAGGTAGCGTCGCCACGCACACGAGCGCTATCGGCGGATTTAAGGCATGTTTTCTGGACTGGCCGATGAGAGAACGCATCACGCGATCTTTTATTAAAACTTTTTTAGACATTGCTAAGACACCTTTCATCGGCTGAAAGCGTGGGCCCGTGGATGCTGGCAGTAACCCGCTTGAATTCAAACAAAGCTGGAAGTTAACAGCTAAACTATGGAGTTGAAGGAGCCCGAAACGTTTTCAATAGTGGAGCGGCGAGCACTGACGGCCGCAGGCAGGGTTTTAAGCCCGCATGGGCGGAAACGCGTTACGTGGCCGCGTAAATTAAAACTGCGCTCGTTCAACTAGCGGGTGGTGGAGCGGATGGGATGTTTCGTTAGCATCTGTGTGAGAGCTTGTGGCGAATAGAATCGAACATGACAAACCTGGCAGAATCGGCTTCCCCCTCGCCAACCACTTTGGGCGAACTTCGAGCGAGTGGGTGGAAATCACGGTCGGTTAAAACGGAGGTGCGAGAGAATTTGGTCGCCGCGATGGCTGCGGGGAGGCCGCTTTTCCCGGGTATTTTGGGATATGAGGAGACGGTGATCCCGGAGATTGTGAACGCAGTGCTGGCGGGGCACGATATGTTATTTTTGGGTGAGAAGGGTCAGGCCAAGAGCCGGCTGATGCGGCTCATGGCGAGCTTTTTGGATGCTTATGTGCCGTACCTGGATATCGCGGGGAGCCCTGTGAAGGAGGATCCGTACCACCCAATTACATCAGCGGGGCGGGCGTTTTTGAAGGAGCACGGGGACAACTCGCCGGTGGCTTGGTGGCCGAGGTCGGAGCGGTACGCGGAGCGGCTGGCGCCGGGGACAAAGTTCGCGGATGTAATTGGGGAGGTTGACCCCGCGAAGCTGCTAAGCGGGACATCGATGGGTGCTGAAGATGCGCTGCACTTTGGGTTGATCCCTCGTATGCACCGCGGGATCTTTGCGATGAACGAGTTGCCGGACCTGGATGATTTGGTGCAGGTGGGGTTGTTTAATATTCTCGAGGAACGAGATGTGCAGATCCGGGGGTACCCCATCAAGTTCGACATTGATGTGCTGGTGCTCTTCTCGGCTAACCCCAGCACTTACAATCGATCGGGCAAGGTAATTCCGCAGTTAAAGGACCGGATCGGGACGACGATCCAGACGCACTACCCGCGGAGCCGGGACCTGGGAATTACTATCATCGATGAGGAAGTGGCGCGGGATGGGGAGGAGGAGGGCGGGAGCGTGCAACGGGAGTACCCGGTGGCGGTGCCGCGTTTTATGAAGGAGATTGTGGAGCAGATGTCGATTGCCGCGCGCAAGTCGCGGTATGTTGATCACGCATCCGGGGTGTCGGCTCGTTTTTCGGTGAGCAACTATCGGACGATGGTGGCGAATGCGCGGAGGCGCGGGATTTTGTTGGGAGAGCGGCCTGCGGTGCCGCGGATTAGCGATATTGCGCACTTTCATTCATCGGCGGTGGGGAAGGTGGAACTGGACATGATGGGGGCGCACCAGATGAGCGAGCGGCAGGTGCTGGATTCAATTCTCGCGGAAGCGATTAAGACGGTGTTCGCGGAGTATGTGGATCAGCACGGGCTTGGGGAGATCGGCGATGTGTTCGCGAAGGGGGTTAAGATTGAGGTGGGTGATATGTTGCCCAGTTCGTCTTATGAGAGCATAATTAAGCGGGTGCCCAAGGTCTGGGAAAAGGCGTTTGAAGTGAACTCTGCGAGCGGGCCGGGGGTGCGGGCTTCGTGCACGGAGTTTGTGCTTGCGGGGCTGTGGGCGAGTGACATCATCAGCCGGGCGGAGAAGCACGGGCGGGTGATGTACGATATTAAGTGATGAGGGATGTTGAGTTATGCTGGACGTCGGATAAGGCGGGAGGTTGGCTGAAGCGAACTATTAATTGATGCGAGATGATAAGTGGTGGCCTTAACGGGGCGTGGTTGCGGGGCTGCGGTTGCGGGGCTGGGGTTCCGATGAGAGTGGATCCCTTGCTTCGACTTGCTTTGGTAAGTTTGCTTTGTCGTCTTGCTTTGTCGTCTTGCTTTGTCGTCTTGCTTTGTCGTCTTGGGTTGTCGTCCGGAGTTGTCGTCTGGTATGGCGGGCTTGCTTTTTTGATTTTGCGCTTTGTTCCAGCGCCTGCAGCAACGGGGCAGAGCTCTAGGCGATAGTCAGCGTGAGTTGAGTGGGAGCATGCTGAAGTGGCCCTGTTAGGTATCGCTACGATTGGCCTTGAGCACTGTGCGCGTGACAGGTAAACGTAAATCAAAAGCCATGGAGCCCGTTGGTGAGGTTATAGGCCCGCTTTCGCTCGTGGAGGAATGGTTTAGGAAGCAGGGGTGGAAGCCCTGGCCGTTTCAGCGGGAGACTTGGCAACACTATCTGGCTGGCCGGAGCGGGCTGGTGCAGGTGGCGACCGGGGCGGGCAAGACGTACGCAGCGTATTTAGGGCCGCTGGCGGAGTTGGTGGCGGAGATGACGGCGGCGGGTGGTGGCGGTGATGGGGCGGGGAT
>CAYVFW010000255.1:0-4413 GCA_964450325.1 uncultured Phycisphaeraceae bacterium
CTAACTCGCGCTACGCTCCTTGCACGTGACATCACCCCCGACAAGCCCACCCGCTCAACCCTCCAACTCATCACCGGGCGAGGGAGCACGAAGAGTCAGTGGCGCGGGTGCCCGCGGGGATGCCCAACCACCGCCGCGGGCTGGCTCTGCTGGCGCAGCTCCCTTAACCCGTCTGCCCCCCGCTGCTGTTCACGCGGCTCCTGTTCCGGCTATGTCTGCCTCGGATGCGGCTGCTGCCGACCTGTGGACAACGCGGCGTCTGATGACTTGGATGATCGAAACTTTCACTCGGAAAGATTTAGACTCGCCTCGCATTCAAGCCGAGATGCTGCTTGAACATGTATTCGGTTGTAAGCGGCTCTCGCTCTACACCGATCCGGACCGTCCGGCGAGTGCGATCGAACGCGGTCAACTCCGCGATCTGATCGGGCGGGCACTTAAGAACGAGCCGGTGCAGTATCTGGTGGGTGAGGCAAAGTTCTTTGGTTTGGATATTTGCGTTGATAGGTGTGTGCTGATACCCCGTCCATCAACGGCGACCATCGTCGAAGAAGTGTTACAACATCGCCGAGCCATTTCGACAACCGGACAAAGCAAGGGCGACGGTGTCTTAATTATTGATGTCTGCACGGGAAGCGGCTGCATCGCTATCGCCCTGCTGAAGAACTTGCCTGCTGCGCGCGCCGTCGCCACCGATATCTCCGGCGATGCCCTTGAAATAGCGAGGAAGAACGCGGCTAAGCACGGTGTCCTTGACAGAGTGGATTTTCTGGAAGGAAACCTGCTCCTAGCACTTGAACAACACCCGGCCACACGAGGCGAGCGATCCGCCGACTACTTGGTTTCCAACCCGCCCTACATACCTGACTCTGAGTGGGTCTCCGTGGAGGCTAACGTAAAAGATTACGAACCACACTTGGCACTCCGGGGTGGAGAGGACGGCCTCGCGTGCGTTCGCCCATTGTTTGAGGGTGGACCGAGGTTTCTGAAGGAGAATGGACTTATGCTGGTTGAAGTCGCGGCGAGCCACATCGAACAAGCATCTGAACTTGCGAAACAATCGCTACACAACGTGCGAACGCTGAAGGATATTGACGGACTGCCTCGTGTTGTTGTGGGAACGGGGTCAGGAATCCACGGTCAAACGAGCGCGCGGCCTTGACGCTCCCCGGAGGATCTTTTGCGTTACTTCAGTTGATGAAAGTGGTACAACCGCAGAGTTTCAAACGAGGCAACTCGGTGCTTTACTTTACATTCCGCGATTGGTGGACGATTGAGGCTGGGGGAGGGGGGGTGGAGAGTGTCAGACGCACGTAAGTTTTTTAGTCACTTATCCGCTGAAGCCTGATCTGCTTGGAGACCCCCGATTACTATCGATGATAAGTTTAACCCAGTTCTGAGAATAACGCCAGCTGAGAGGCCGCAGCCGTCGCTGCGGATACTGCACATCTCGACACGGATGATCTTGGGGGGCTCGCAAGAGAACACCGTGCTTTCATGCGAGGGTCAGGCGAGGGACGGTAATCGAGTTCACCTGGCATTCGGACCGATTTACGGCCCGGAGGGATCGCTGCTCGCGCGGGTGGAAGCTTTTAATGCACGCGTTCTCGCGGGCACTGAGCCAGCGGGCGCGACAGCAATCGTAACACATATCGTGCCCAATCTCGTTCGCGAGGTCCAGCTTCGGAAAGATTATAAAGCGCTGGGTGAACTTGAACAACTTATTGCTCGGATTCTGCCCGACGTTGTTCATACCCATAGCAGTAAAGCGGGAATCCTGGGCCGGCACGCGGCGTATGCGGTGCGACGCCGCGGGGGTGGTCTCATTGTGATGGGCTCGGACGTGCTCGGGAAGATGCGAATTGTGCATACGATCCACGGACCGCCATTCATGCCCTCGCCCACGCCCTCGCGGTCGGGAGCCAAAGCCGGGCTGGGTGCTCGCTTCCGAATTGGGGTCAACAACTACATCTACACGCTTGCAGAACGGCGCGCCGCCACCCGGTGCGATAGGATCATAAGCGTTGCAGATGCTATGACGGCGCAGTTTCTGGCCAAAGGCATCGGATTACCCAAGCAATTTATTACGATCTACTCGGGAATGGACGTTGAAACGTTTACGCATCCACCCGCGGGCGAGGACCGACGCGTTGCGAGGCAGGAACTGGGGGTTGGTCCGTCCGATATGTTGATCGGCACGGTGGCGCGGCTTGCGGAGAACAAGGGGCACGATGACTTGCTCGATGCGGTTGCTCCCCTGCTCAAAGCAAGAAACGACGTGAAGTTACTTTGGATCGGAGATGGCTGGTGGCGAGCTCGCCTGTTGGCCCGCATCCGTAAGTTAGGACTTACATCCAGCGAGATCGACCTCCCCGGAGGAATGAACCGCGAGGGGCGGGTGTTGCTCACCGGCTTGGTGCCGCCCGATCGGGTGCCCCCTCTGCTGCGAACGCTGGACTTGCTCGTACACCCGAGCGCGCGGGAAGGGTTGCCGCGAGCGGTGCCCCAGGCTCTGCTATGCGGAGTCTGCCCGATTGCTTATGATGTAGATGGCACAGGCGAAATCTGCAGGGAGTTTGAGACCGGCCGGCTGGTGCGACTCGGCGACATCGAAGGCCTTCGCGCGGCAATCACATGGGCGCTGGAAAATGAAGTCGCGCGGAGCGCGCTGGCTGAACGAGGCAAGCGCGAGTGCCTCATTAAGTTCTCGGTCGAGGAGATGATAAAAGAGCTCGACAAGGTCTACCGCGAGCGACTCGATTAACCTACAGGTCGATTCCCCGGTAGCGAAGTGGTGCAAACGGGCAAAGACCCCCTGATTGGAGTTCGCAGGGCTTGCAGCCATGGGACCGATGGTCGGTTTATAAGTAAATGCCTCTGCCCACGAACAGTCTTTCCCGCTTCATGTCAACAAAGATAAGGCCGCCCGGTTGGGCGGCCTTTTTATTAGCTTTAACAATAATGCGCATTAAACGTGACGAATCAGGTCACTAGTCTGCCACCCCTGCTATCGGGTATGGGGCCGCCGATGCAGAAGAGGCCGTCGATCACCGCCCCTGCTTCCACGACGAGGCCTTTGGCCTTCACCGGGCCGCGCAGGTGGCTCCGCTTACAAAGCCGGACCGTGCCCGCGCTCTCCACCGATGCTTCCAAATGGCCCTGCACCTGGACATCACCGCCCGCGGTGACCTGCCGCGTAATGCTCCGAGCCTTCTGCATAATTACAACGCTGCCGCAGGTTAAAAGTTTGCCGCCGGTGGGGCTCGCATCGCGCACCGTGAGGTCGTCAAGGATCAGGCCTTTATAACATTTAGGGCAGCTCGTAGTTCGTGCCTGCTCGGGCACCTCGATCGCCGCGCTGCAGTGGTAACAGATCACGGCGCGTAATTGTGTAGACATAACTCTTCTCCGTACAGCAGCAGTTTAAACGGTGATATGCAACTCATTACGCGGCGGAGACGCGGGCTGCCCAGTCGTGGTGCTCTGAAAGCTCAGACATCTGTGATGTCTGCGGCTTGGCTTCGAGGGCACTTGTAAGCTTCTTCTGGGCCTTGAGCACAGCCTCCGGGCCGACAGCAACATGCCCGGTAAACGCCGCGCCTTCAGCAACGATCAACGCCGCGGCGGCGATATCGCCCCGGACCACGGCGTTCGCGGTAAGTTGTAACTTTTCGCTCGCGATAAGATCACCGTTCACCGCACCGTCGACGATCACGGTCGGAGCATGAACGGTGGCGCTGCAATCAGCACCTTGGCCGATGTGTATCTGAGCGTTAGAGCTGATCCGGCCCTGAACGCAGCCCAAAATCTGAGAAGGTCCTTCAAGTTCAAGTTCGCCACGCAGCTTGGCACCCTTGCCGATAATGGTGACGTTGCTATCAGAGACATCGATTTGTTGAGCAGCCATTGGGTTAAGACTCCGTCTTCGCCGCGGCTTAATGCGGCTGTTTCCACCTACCACCCGGAATGTTCCACACTCCGCGAACAGCCGGTGATCGCGAGCGCGATCAAGACCGGTGATAGAAAAAGTATCGGCGTGATTTGATAGTCTTAGCGCAAAAACGACCGCTCGCGCAAGTGACGCGTGGGCGAGCACCCCCCCGTTAAGGCGGAATGCCAAGTTGATGTGCAATGAAAGTGGTGCGGAAGCGATGCAGCCCGCCGAAACAACTGCCAGCGGCGATTCCTCAGCGGACTCAAAGCAAGTCGGCGATTTGAATTGCGTTCTGCGCGGCACCCTTGCGGAGCTGATCCCCACATACCCAAAGGCACCAATGCCTTGAACGGCCTGAGGCATCGAACCCCGCAGCGGGATCAACCCGAATTCGCCCCACCCATACATCATCGCCCCCGGCAGTCCGCCCGCGGTGACCTGCCGCG
The DNA here is from genome assembly GCA_964450325.1 of uncultured Phycisphaeraceae bacterium. Lineage (GTDB taxonomy): Bacteria > Planctomycetota > Phycisphaerae > Phycisphaerales > UBA1924 > UBA2402. Next base: position 4,381 of record CAYVFW010000255.1, read on the forward strand.
TAATGCTCCGAGCCTTCTGCATAATTACAACGC
>CAYVFW010000256.1:0-4411 GCA_964450325.1 uncultured Phycisphaeraceae bacterium
GGACCAGCAGACCGGTCGCAACGAGCTTCTTGATCGCGATGAACCGCTCACTGCTCGCGTCATCGTCTGTGATCGGACGATGATGCTGCAGTCGCGTGAAATACTGGCAGGTGATGAACAGCAGCATGGCGCCGATGGCATCCGCGATCATCGCCATGACGACATCGCGCTGACCCGTGAGATTCAACGGTTCGCCGAATGACTCAATGGGAACGAATGCATCTCGAAGTAAGATGAGGGAGTAGACCTCGAGCTGGCCCGAGAGTGCGTTGGCGACTGAGCGCTCGAGGACAAGCACGAGGCGAACGATCTCGAATACTAGGAGAACGGAGACCGTCCATCGGATAGATGCAAGATGATTAGTTGGAATCGCATCGGCAAAGGCATTATCGCCCAGCCAAGACAGGCGTCGAAGTTCGATCAGGGCAAGTCCGCCTATAAAGATGACCACGAGCGAACAGGCCCGAATAATCTTGGACGAACGACTCGACCATGCATCCCGAAAGAGATTGAACGGGAGAGATACGGCGTGTCTCACTGGCAACATTACTTAATTCGCGTTCCTTGTCCGCCCAGATTCGTGGACAAAGGATTCGAGACTGGTTTGAATGTTCCTCGTGACCACTGAAAGATAGGAGCGAATGCCGGTGAACTCACTCCGAGACCGATATTGCGCTTTTTTGCTCACCCGAGCAACGTCTAGGTCCGTCTCAGGTTTGCGGACGCGCTCCGCTCCTTGCTCCTGGCGCTTGACGCGAGCGTCATCGAGGCACGGGTTGGGGGCAAGAAGCTCCGCTGCACGCTAACCTGGTGTTAATTCCATGCGGTAAGAGGGTTGGGTAACGCTTGGTATCTTCCATCGCGCACGGTTGAACTTAGTTACACACCGAGTCTGATTCATGACGACCCGCCGTGCATCGGGCTTCACCTTCGCAGCCCCTATGAAGACAATCGCGAAAACGGCCCCGGTGCAGTGTTGAGGTCCGAGGCGGTTTCAATTTGGCATACACCGTCGACTTTGGCCGTCCTCCCCAACGCACTGGTGCAACTTTGTGCGGCGGAACAAGGTGATAGTGACGGCGGGTACACTTGTTGCGGCAGCGCTGCTGTCGGCACGACTTGGTGGGTGCGCTCGCGGACCTAGAAGAAGCCTATGGGATTGCTGAGCGGACAATGCTGCCTGAACGAAAGTTACGAATGGACATTCACAAGGCAGTTATCAAGTGCAGGAGTGCTGCTGCGGGGGCCACGAGGTGATAGCCGCGTTGTTGTCTCACGCAATCGCCAATACGCGTGCTTCCTGCCGCGATTGGATCGGAGGGGGGTGCATCGGGCGATATTATGATCGGCGGCGCGTTTTACGGTCTGTCCGCCATGACGCCGGGAATGTTCCTCGAAAGAGCGCGGGCGGCGGGCAGGCCTCGTCATGGTGAGGGCGGCGCATGGAAACCCGCACATTGGCGGGTGAACATAGGGATCGGTGGTGGTGGCGGCGGCGAACTTGCGAACAGGAGGGTCTTGGGCACCGCCACCGCCTCAGTTGAGTTATGTTCGGGGCACCGGTTTCATAATCCTAAACCTTCTCCGCATACTTAATCGGATTGGCCGCGCCACGCTTCCTGTACGCATCAGGCACGCGCTTGCCAACATACGCCCGCTGTATCTCCTGAGGAGCACGCTGGAACTTCACACCAGGGAGCTTTACTTTAAAGCGATCTTCAACTTCCATGACAAGTTTAACGGAACCGAGTCCCATGCGGGGACGGTATGGCGGGAGGGAATTGCTCGTGAGGCGTGCCCATTCCCCGCGCGTGACTCGCGTGCGCACACTCTGCTTGAACGAATGGTTACGCTTGCAAAGCCATCCACATTCCGCCGCGAGTGCCACGTGCGTCACGCTATACAACGCAACCTGAGCACGAGTTCAACGAACTTCAGCCGCTTACGTCCGGACTTGAAACTTAAATATGGGTAAGCACTTGTGGCCTCAACACCCGCTTCGTCGAATGCGGGGTCTTGGGGCATCTGCTGGCTCGCAGCCTTTTCCGGTGTGCACTTAACCTGATCAACTAGCGAGAGCACGTCGGGGCGATCGGGCAAAGCCTGGAGCTTGGTGAAACGCGGCCACGAATCCAGCCCGATGGCCGCTCGCAGGCCGGGTATCAGACTTATAGTTACTTCAGCGCGCTGGGAGGTGATGCTGGTGAAGCCGGTGATGCCCCTGGTGATCAAACACGCAAACGGCCACGACTGGGTGAAACTCTGGGGGGGTATTGACGAGAGCACACTCGGCAAAATAATTACGTTCGAGCAGCAGTGCAAGCGACGCGGCCTTGGCAAGTTCATGTTCGTCAACGAGGGCGGTAATCTGGCCAGAGACCCCAAGCTTACACCAGTGCCGCGCACTGATACTGCGCTATTCGCACGTTCAACCCGCCCGATGCGCGGGTTCTGGACTGAGCCTGTTCGCCTCAATTGCTCGCCGCGAGAGACCAAACGTTAAGTTCTACAATTCCAGCATTAGATTCAGCTTTTTCTGATTATTTTGCTTTCGAGCAGCTTTCTTTAACAATGGTTTCATTGGCCTCCAATTCATAACAATTTTACGACTTTTCTAAGCGATGCGCTACGATTTGTAGGTTGAGCGACATTCATTCTCTGGCTTTCGCACTCCTGCGGAGCAGCATGACCTCGTCGGTGCCAACATAATAAGGATTGTCATGAAAGATATTGTAGATACCGCTGTTGCTGCCGGTTCATTTAATACGCTTGCTGCGGCGCTCGGTGCTGCCGGGCTTGTGGAAACACTAAAGGGTGCGGGTCCGTTCACAGTGTTCGCGCCCAATGATGCCGCCTTCGCGAAGCTTCCGGCTGGCACGGTAGATAGCTTGGTCGCGCCAGCGGCCAAAGCGAAGCTGACCGGGATTCTCACTTATCATGTCGTCTCGGGCAAAGTGCTCGCCGCCGATGTGATGAAAATTCACGAAGCTAAAACTGTTAACGGGCAGTCTGTCGCGGTAAAGGTCGTCGATGGTAAGGTTAAGATCGATGCCGCCACGGTCGTCAGCGCTGATATTCAGTGTACGAATGGTGTGATCCACGTCATCGACTCGGTGCTAATGCCCAAGTGATTGCCGAGTTCTAGTTCTACTAAACTATCGCCAGCCGTTGCTTAACAACGGCTGGCTTATTTGTTTACATGGTAAAGAACTTTAATCGGGAGTGCTCTAGCCGAACTTGGGGTGGGCTAGCGTGTGTGCAATATCGAATCGGCAGCTAGAACTTATATAAGTCCTCATTTCCAGCGGCACCGCGGGGGCATCAGGACCACGTTGGCGGTATACGACGCTGCGAACAAAGAAGGTGTGGGAGATGCCTGAGCAAGGCGACTCCGGCACGGCAGAGTGGCGGAAGATCCCCCGAGCGTGTGACTCGCGTGCGCCCACTATGCTTGAACGAATGTTCACGCTGGCAAAGCCTCCATCGCCTGTACCTGGCACGCCCGCCGCGGACGCCATCCCCGCGCTTCTCGATCTCCACGGCCCCAAACTCCACGCCTTGGCCATGCGTCTGTGCGGACACCGGGCCGATGCAGACGACATGGTGCAGGAGGTCTTCCTGCAGGCCTTTCGCAAGTGGCACACCTTCAAGGGCAAGGCCGATTCGGGGACTTGGCTCTACGCGATCGCGGCCCGCTCGTGCAAAGCCCGTACGCGCCGCAAGGGCGGGATCGATCGTCGGATGCCCGCGCTGTCGCAGTTGATGCCTTGGAGAGAAACGACGATGATGGAGGCCGCCGCCGCGTCTGAGGGCGAAGAGGACCAAACAGAGCGCAACGAGGCCGTGGCCCGCGTGCAGCGGGAGATTTCCCGCTTGCCGGAGTTTCTGCGCCTGCCCTTGGTCTTAAAGGAGGTCATGGGCATGAGCGTCGAGGACACCGCTTCGGCGATGGGCCTGGCCGAGAACACCATCAAAACGCGGCTACATCGGGCGCGACTCGCGCTCCGCAAGGCGATGACCGCCAAGGCCGCGGCGGTCGATGCTCCTGCACCAATTTACGAGAAGCAGGTCTGCCTTGATCTTCTGAAAGCGAAGATGGAGGCGATGGACCGTGGCGGCACATCCGCGGGTTTCAAGGTGCCACAGGCCGACTTCTGCGCTCGCTGCCGTGCGGTCTTCCGCGAGCTTGACCTCGTGCAGGACGCCTGCACGCACATGGGGGATGGTCCGATGCCAGCGCGGCTGCGCCGGGCGATCCTGAAGGCGATCCGCGAGCGCGACGGGCTGGAACAAGGTACAACGCCGCGTCGGGGGCGGCGACCGGCGGGCGCCTCGGCGACCACGTCTCGCGTGTCAGCGAGATCTCGCCGACGTTAGGCGGTGATGTGCATCAGCGATACCGTATCGCGTG
>CAYVFW010000257.1:0-4409 GCA_964450325.1 uncultured Phycisphaeraceae bacterium
ATTTAGGTTCCCGTGGCCGAAAGGCCTTGCAGGTTCAAGTCCTGTCACCCGCATTGGTTTGTGAGTTTGGAGTTGGAATTTGGGACATAGGTTGGGTCTGTGAGAGTAGGGTTGGGATTGTGTTACTATTAGTTTCTGTTGGAGAGGTACTTCCATCCGTCGGGGTGCTGTTCTGGGCTGAGCGTCGGGCGTTCATTCTCGCGGTGAGGCGTACACCGCAGATGAGGCCGATGGGAATCGCGGCGGCGAGCTCTCCGGCCCGGTTGAGAAAGTCGGCGGTGAGGGCGATGGTGCGCTCCGGGCTTGCGGCGGGCGAACCGGTGAAGGCGGCGGGGAGGGCGGAGGCAACAAAACCGATTGCAAACTCGCGCACGCCAAGCCCATTACCCACAATGGGTACGAGCATTGCGGCCTGGCTGACGGCGGCGAACGCGGCGGCTTGACGTAAGTCAAGCGACACGCCTACTAGGCTAAACGCGAGCGCGTAGCGGGCCGTCCAAACCAAGACATCAACATAACGGATCGCCGCGGCGATGCAGAGTGATTGCCAGGAGGCCCGGACTCGTCCTGCTGCGGCTCCGAGTGCCAAAAAGGCGAAGGGGGGCGCGCACACGAACCAGTGTGCGGAAGGGGGGAGGAGGCGAACGAGGATAATAAGTACCGTTACCGCGCTGATGCCCACCGCCATCGCCATGATAATGGAATGGATGGTGCGGGCGACGGGAATGTTGTTAACTGCTTTGTGGTAGACGACGCGACCGATAAGTCCGGCGCGGATGGGGGTGTAGTTTGCGAGCCACGCCGCGCCGACGAGGTCGAGCATTTCGGTGCGGGAAGGAGTTGTGTACATTTCGCCCTCGCGGGGGCGGAGAAGTGTGCGGAAGACTTGGGAGGTGAGGAGCCAGTTGACGGCCGGGAGCAGCACAAGCCCGGCGAGTTGCCAGCGCGGGGCGGTTGTAACTTGTGAGAGAGCCGCGGAGAAGCTATCGAAGTCGCGGGTGACGGCGTACGCGCACGCCCCCAGCAAGCAGATCGCGGTGACGAAACCCACCGCGCGGAGCGTGGTTTTGGAGAGCGGCGTAGGCATGGGCTGGCGGGGTCAGGATCAGTGTAAGTTATGAAGCTAGTTGGCTGTAGTTAAGAGAAGTCGTGCCCGCCAGGAAGATTAACGTAGGTCAAGAGGCCCGCGGGTGGTAGTGTCTTTCACGAGATTCGTAAGACCGATCTTTGCGTAGGTGGGTAGCGAGGCGGCGAGGCGCTCGCGCTGGAAGGCTGCTGCGGCGACAAGCGAAGGGTCGCCCGAGGATTCGGCGGCGGCGAGAAGGGGTTCATCGATAGCCGCGACACGCGTAAGGATCGCGATGAGTTTAATTGAAGCGTCGGGGTCGGCCTTAATTGCGATATCAAGCGGCTTGAACGCGTCGTTCTGACCCGCCGGGGGCATCATGGCAGCGCAGAGCGTGCGCGCGGTGGGCGACCAGGAGGGGTAGAGCGCGCCGAGGGCTTTTTGTAAGTCTTCTCTTGGCCCGCTACCCGCCGGATCTCTCACGTCGGAGAGAAGATATGCACGCACGCCGGTAAGGATGGCGGGGAGAACCGAATCCGTTGCGTTTTGAAGTCGGGTTGTAAGTTGTTCCGCGGTAAGCCGCGATTCGAGAAGTGCTTCGCGCGCGACCGTCGGCGTGTTTGCTTCAAGGGAACCGGGGCCTTTATCGCGCGAGTTGCCACGGGCTTCGAAGCCTTGGAGAATTCGGTAGCGGACGCGGGTGGGGCCGGCTGAGTTAATCTGCGCGATGTAACCGACAACGCCAATATCGGGCGAGACGGTGCAGACCATCTCTTCGCCGGGGAGGAGGCGTAAACGGGAATCAAACTCGTAGACTTCGGGTTCGCTCTGGGGAGTGCGGGAGGAGGAGGCGAGTTCGAGAAGCGGGTTGAAGAGAAAGCGGGAGTTGATCGGTTTGTCGGACCCGACCGCGAGCGGGATTGGCGACACGTTCTTCATCTTAAGCGTAACTTCCATGCGGTCCAGCGGGCCAATTCGCTGGCTCATCGAGCCGAGAGTGAGCGACTGGATGAGGCGCGGCTGAGAGATCATGGTGTCGATCCAAGTAGGAATGGATTCGGCGTAAGCGTGGAGGGGTGCGGCGGTGGGCGAGTTCTTTGAATCGCCGGGGAGGCGGACGACGCCGCGTTCGGCGGCGGCGCGCTCGAGCGCAAAGGTACTGATAACGGTCATCGGGTTGGTGGCGGCGATGTCGTCAAAGAGCGCAGTTGCCTCAACTGTTTGTTTGGTTATGGAGAGGGCTTCGGCGCGGCAGAGGCGAACATAAGGTTCGTCAAGATCAGGTGAAGCGAGTTGAAGCGCTGTGTCGGTGTCGCCATTGCGGAGTGCGACCCAAGCGAGCACGGCGATTTTGCGGGGGTTGGTATCTTCAACTTTGCCGATGGCGCCGTCAAGTTCGAGAGGGACTTTGTCTAGTCCGGTGCTAGTAATACAGCGCCAGAGGATAACATCCTGGCGGTTAAACTCTATCTCAACTTTGGCGGTTTCGTCTGTCCAACTGGGGCCACGTGCGTTAGGAGCGGCGAGAACCTCGCTTCGCGCGGCGACGGTGTCGGCGAAATCAGCGATGCTCTGGGAGAGCTCATTTTGGTCGTTGTAAATGAAACTGGCGGCGGCGCGGACGGCCTCGAACTGAAGGTCGAGGCGGATATCTTCAGGCTTGGGTACGTTGGAGAGGTTGTTGCGGAGCGAGGCTCCCTCTTCGGAGAGCATTTCTCGTGCGGTTTTCGCGGCGATGCTTCGCTGGGCGCGGAGGCGACCCGAAATGTAATCAAACGGAGCTTTCACGCCTTCACAGCGCCAGTCCAGGCACATGGACTCTACGGTGCGGTTGAGATCGACGGGAGTGCCCGCCGCGGAGTGGATGTTCTGGGAGATTTTGTGGAAGCGGCGGGCCTGCATGAACGCGCCAGCGCGGGCGAGGTGATCCGCGAGCATGTAATGTACTTTGGGGTCTACTGGATCGGCGTAGAGAAGATTTGTAATCATCTCAAGCTGCCCGAGCGCATCATCGGATCGGGAGACGTAATAATTCAGCGCGAGGAGCGCAGCATCCTTATTAGTAGAATCGAGTTGCGTTGCTTGCTTGAGCTTGGCAACGAACTGAGCGTCGTTCCCCTTTTCACGGTAGAGCAGTGCGGCATCAAGCGCGAGTCGGCTGCGGATAGAGGCGTCAATCGACTTGCCCTTTGGCCCCAGAAACTGCTCGATGCGCGAGAGGCGCTCATCAGCGGTTTGAAACTGAGCGAGGCGCGAGGAGATGAGCCGGAGTTGGGCAACCGTGTTAAGTGGATCCAGCTGCACGAGGCGCTGCGTGAGGGATGCGAGCAGATCCTTATCAGCGGCGTTCCAGGCTGATTCGAGGCGGCGGCGGAGAAGCTCAATATCGTCGGGCGCGAAGGATTGCGCTAAGGTAAGTAGAAGGTTGGAAGCCGCGAAATCGGTGGTGGAGGGGTTGGGGACGACTCGCAGGTTAAAAAGCGCGAGGCGGAGTAAGTTGTCGGCTGTTGCCCGGCGCATGCTAGCGGAGGTTGCCGGAGGAGTGGGAGGCGCGGTCGCGGCGGGCACTGGCCGCGCGGGAATATTGGTGGGTTGAGCGGGGGGAGTGGTGAGTGGAGTGGACGGAGTGGTTGGGGGCACGAGCGGAATGCTGGGGCGCCTCATGCCCCCCTCTTCTGGAGCAGTGGCGGGCTGGAGGTGTGCGGCCGCGAATACGGTCGAGAACGAGGGCGTAATTGAGCCTGCAACGGCGATAAGGCACACGATCGCAGCGTGTGAAAAGAAGCGGCTGAAATGTGTGGAGCGAAGTGGAGAAGCGTTCATAAGGATCGCGTGTGGAAGAGCGGCGTGGGGCGGCGGTGAAGCTGCGGCGGCGGAGGGAGTGGTGAGCGGAGGAGGCGAAGTAGCAATGTAGGAGTTGCCAGCGCAATTTCGGTCGGCGCGGGAGGGCAAGCGTAGAAGTATGCCGCGGGTGTTGGGGGGGTTCTGGGATTGGGAAGAATCTGAAGGCGCGGGGGATGGAGGTACGGGGGTTGATGCGGCAGCTGGCGGGGCTCTGCGCCGTCGTCGTCGGCGGGGAGTGGGTAATTCTCGGCAGATTTCGATGTAGGCCGGCTTTAGGCGGGTTTTAGGGTTTAGGCGGCCTTTTAGTTTCTCATCGTGGCCTTCGAGGAGCGCGGATAATTGGGCGGTTGGGAAAGTGGGGGCGTCGGCGAAGCTGAGAGTGGGGGCCGTGGGGAAAGCTGGGTGGGAGTAGCAAGTGGAGCAGTGGAGGCTGAAGATTTGGTGGTGGGCTGGTTCGAGATGTGGTAGGTAAGAGTTGATCATGGATAGAGAATAACGG
>CAYVFW010000258.1:0-4408 GCA_964450325.1 uncultured Phycisphaeraceae bacterium
TCGCCGGCGACATCCCCTTATAATCATCCGCGTACCCGCGGCAGATCATAACAATACCCCGCAGGTTCGAAGCGCACACCACCCCCCGCCCCGCCTCACGAGACTTCGCCAGCGCTGGCAACGCGATCGCAATCAGAATCCCAATGATGCCAATCACAACCAAAAGCTCAATGAGCGTAAAGCCACCAATCTGTACGCGCACCCTGCGCGCCCGCCCACCTAAGCCGCGTTCAATGGATGAACTTAGTTCCAAACGTCTAATCAAACTCTCCTGTAAACCCCTCCCGCCCACTACGCAGTAAACGATCTGAACATGTAAAAGGATTGTTAGCCCCGCCCGAGACCCGCGACGGTTTCTCGACATGCCTCCAACCTCTCGAAACGAGAAACTAGCATCATTGATGCGTCGCATGGGAATGTGTGAGGAACTAGGTAGCGGCATCGACCGCGTGCTGAAAGTCACTGAACTGTTCCAACTCCCTGCGCCAGACTTCAGCGTGACGGACGGCAACACTCGCGCAACGCTCTTCGCCCATCGGGTGTTCGCGCAGATGGGCAAGGAGGAACGTATCCGCGCCGCATACCAACACGCGGACTTAATGTACGTCACTGAAAAAGAATTGGGTACTAATAAAGACCAAATGTTACTCGGTCGTCGCTGCGTAGCTCCTCCCCCTGCATAAAAAAACCCCCGCGCATCGCGCAGGGGTCTTACTAAAAAGTGGAGCCGTGGGGAATTGAACCCCAGTCCCGTTGCAGTCAACAATCAGCATCTACGCGTGTAGCCACAGATTTATTGTCGGTGTCCGCGGCGGCCTGTGGCCGTCTCCGTCGAACACCCAGCCCACAGTTAAATCTCGCCACACAGCCTGCAGACAGCACTGTGCGACTATCCCGATGTCTTCGTTTCTGCAACTATCGGGCGTTGTCACAGAACCGCGCGGCCGCTATTAGGCCGCGAGAGCGTAGTTGCGCTCAGCTATCAATATTTTGTACGCTTTTTACGAGGCCTGCGTACGCCTCGACGCGCCGCGAGAAAGTCTTCCCTGCCCGGTCGAATCCAGATCGGCCCCAATTGTCAAAGAACAAACTACTATACGCACCCCGCCCCAGCATGTTCGCGCAACTCCCCGTGCCACGCCCATGCCACGCCCGGCAACGCCCGGCCACCTTCACAGTCGCTGCCGAGAGACTCTAATCTCCGCACAGCACAACCCACCCGCCGAGCTTCTCAACTTACACTTAAAGTGCCGCCACAGCCCCAATCGGTGTTCCCATTGATGAGAAACCACCCCCCTGCAACAGATCCCAGTGTGTTAAGTTCGCGACCGTCCGCCGCGTCCCTGTCACCACCACCGAGAACCACGTATCCACCGCGTGGTCAAGCACCAACGTTTCCTCATGTAACGAAAGCACCCGCGCCCCGCCCGCAGCTAACGTAAACTGACGGCTCGTCTGCGTTCCATTACTAAAGATGTACCGTACTGTAATATCACTGGAGTCTACCCCAGGATTAAAGATGCTCAGCTCTTCCAGGAAGCTGGTCCCCGCTAGCGGTCGGTTCAAGAAAGCATCCGCAAAGGCCCAGCTATCCGCCGAGAAGTTAGACGCAGCGCTTGCTGTCGAATCAGCCCGGGCGCCGTTGGCCGCCGTCCCCTGCACCACTATCTGCCGCGCCGCCTGGGCACTCGCAGTCACAAAGCCAGCACCCGCCGCCGTCGGCGGCGTGATGGTTACCTGCCGCCCAGCGCCCAACAGCAGGGTCTGCGTCTGAGTCGTGGCATTGTTATCAAACGAGAACGTAAATGTAATCGAAACGGCAACCGCCTGCGGATTAAACGCGATAATCCGCGCTGTGTTCGCTCCCCCCAGCTCGAAGCTGCCGAGCGCAACGTTCACCGGTAATATCGCGGCGGCCGGGCTGAGCATCTGCCCCACCGCGGTCGATCCCTCGCCCACGCTCGGTGTGTAACTCGAAACGCACGCGAGTACCGCTGTGTTACTGTCAACAACCGCCGAGATCAGACTATTCGCGGGCAGTTGCGGTAAATCCCGCAGCGACAGGCCACCGCGGCGGAAGCCCCCCAGCACGAATGTGACAGGTATGGGGGTACCCGCATCGGTCTGGAACGTAACCGTTACTGATGTATCGGTGCCGTACGGGTTATAAAACAGAAGATAATCAAACCGTGAGGTGGAAAGATCGGCAAAACCAAACCGCAACCCAGAGAGATTGGTCATCGCCTCGCCCGTCGCCGTGCTCTGCTGCTCGCCAGTTCCCAGATTGTCATAATGCGAGAAGAAGGCACCGATTTCCCGGCTCGATTGCACTTCCAGCGCGTACCCCTGGTTCGAGCGAACCAATGCGATATCCGGCCGCAAACGCTCGGTAACCGTAATTCCGCCGCGAGAGTTTGGCGCGAGCGTGCCCGATGCGATCAACTGATCTCGCTCACCCACTTCGTAACGTGCGTAGATCGCATAATCCACCGCGACATCATTCGGGTTCACGAGCGGCACATATTCGTTGACAGTCGCATCGTTGCGCCACCCCTCTGCGTAATAAACGCGCGACCAGATCGCGACCCTACCAGTGGATTCAGTGGTGCCGCGGCCGTTCACCCCGATCATCGTTGCGATAACTTTAAACGTTCCCGCTGATGCAAAACGATCGGTCAGCGTCGTTGTCGCGGCCCAAGTTCCCCCCTCCGTCCGCGTGGCCAAAACTGTCGGCTCCGTCTCCTGAGCAATGCCATCCGCGTTCACATCGATCGTAAACTGAACCCGCTGCTGCGCGGAGTCTGATTCCGCGAAGGTTACCCCGCGTGCCGTAATCGTAAATACCTGGCCCGGCACCACGGGCGAAGACGGAAGCTCGATGCCCGCAGTCGCCGCCGGAGCGTTCGCGGCGGTCCATCTCTGGCCGCCCGTGGGTGAAAGCTCGGGGTTTGAAGGTCCCGCCCCCACCAGAAGATCGCGTCTTGAGTCTCCCTCCAGGTTGGCCGCGGCCAAGTACGTCAGCACGCCCGCGTCGCTCCCTCTTAACAACAACTGAGCGCTCCCAGCGTCGGGCTGAGATGGGCCCCCAGAGTAAAAACTATAATCCGTACCGGTCCCCGCACGCGCGAGCACGATCTCGCTGCGGCCGTCCAAATCAAGATCATTAGTTAATATAATGTCGTTCGCGGCGATGCCTGTGTTAACAGCAGTTGCAAAGCCCCCGCTGCCATCGCCCCGAGCAATGAACAGCCTGCTCCCATCAGGAGTTGGCGCAACGTAATACAGATCAGCAAGCCCATCCCCATCCGCAAACCCCAGCGCCCCCGCTGCGGTACCGCCCGCGCGGGCCGGCCCAGCCTCATAGTTTGAGTCGAGACGGCGCAAGTGCGGAACAAACTCTCCGGCACTATTAAGCGTAAGCACATCCGTTCCGGCCACCGCATCGATCGTGCCCACATCCACCACAGTGGAGCCAACGCTGTTAGAAAGCGTATAAATATCAGTGAATGTCGCGCCTACAAACTTGAAGAACTTAATTCCGCCCGTGGGGTCCGTCGCGAGCACTTCAAAGCTTCCATCAAGATCAAAATCTACCGCGCGAAACTCGCTCGCAGTGCCCGGCAGGTTGATTGTGAGCGGGGTTGTAAAGACACCCCCCGTTGTGTTTAGATACAGTCGGTTGTTGCCAGCGATAATATCGATAGCGCCGTTACCGTCAAAGTCCCCTGCAAGAAGTGGAACACCATTAAACACGAGGGGGGGTACCGTCTCAAGCGAGGGGCCTTGTGTGAATACGCCTGCGCCATTTCCGTACTTAATACTCGCATACGAGTTCAGCGCGCCAACCTGGCCGCTGCTGGCAATATCATTGAATCCATCGCCGTTAAAGTCGGCCACCACCGCAAAGCGCCCTGTCGTAACAACCCCCATCGGAACAACCACAGAGCTGAGCATCTGCCGCGATTCGAGTGCTTCGCATGCGGGTGCTTCGCGTGCAAGTGTTTCGCACGCGGCGAGGAGTTCACGTACCGGAGAAGATCGTGACGAAGTTCGGAAGCTCATTGGATAGTCGCTTTATGTAAGTAGGAACCGGCCGGGACATTCGTGAGTTCAAAAGCCAAACTCTCCGAACACCAAAGATTGCGCAAGCAGACAACAGCCGATAACCTAGGCCGCCAACAATATAACCATGCCCGCAGGCTTGCGCTCCCAGGGCATTGGCGTCACGCACACGTGCGTTTAACTGCTCCAATGCAGGTGCCGACCTAGATGAATCCAATATGAGATTCTGATTAGTGGCGGCGATGGTCCTCCCGCGACACCACTGTGATCCCGTGACATCGCCCTTCCGGGCGATGATGCAGCGCCGTGAAACTTAAGCAAAACCACACCAGGCACAAGCCCCCCC
>CAYVFW010000259.1:0-4378 GCA_964450325.1 uncultured Phycisphaeraceae bacterium
AGTGGGGAGTGGGCGGGCGGAAAGGTGCGCAAGGGGGGCAAGGTGCGCAACTTCGGGGAACCCTTTGCGCACCTTGACTTCGGGGTGTTTTCTGCTTGGGAAATGGGCAAGGTGCGCAGATGTCTGAGAAAGTGTGCGCACCCGTGTTGCGACGTTTTTGGAGTGTTATTGGACCTACCTGCCAAGGTTGCGCAGCGTGGGACACAGCGGATTGGTTCGGTGAAGTGGACTTTTGGGGTGGCAAAGAGGGGTTTGTTCGGGTAGTGTACTCGGCTGCCGCGAAGATGCAAGGGGAATTTTGAGGAGGGGACGAGTTGGGGAGACAGTCCTCAGTCCTGAGTCGAGAATCCGAAGTCGGAAGTCGGAAAGGCTTGAAGGCCGGTTGAGTCATTCACGGCAAGCGTTCTGTGTCCATCGACATCGCCGATGAGCTGGATAGTGAAGGAATGAAGCGCACATACTGGCTCGCCGAGAATCTTGATATCTTTCTTTCATGCCTTCGGCACGAGTGAGCGGGTCGGTCTGTGTCAGCACAATTTGGGATGGCTCACGTCAGTGTCATTCCTTCCCTGTCAACTTCATCGCCCGCAGGTCGTCGAACCACGCGGTGCCCGTGGTCGTGCTGCCGTGGCCGCCGAGCCTTGCTATCACCTCGACTTCCGTCTGACTTGCCGAGTAGAACATCACGACCACATAGGACCACTCTTGCGTCCCGTCGATTGAGAGGCTGTGCTCGCCGGTTGAAACCGCGAGGTTCGCCCCGACCTTTCCACCCGCCTCCTCGATGCGCACATCCTCCGTGCGCACCCAACCGCTCAAGAGGTAGTTCGAGTACGGCTCTACCGGGATTGTGTAGCGACACCGGATGTCATCCTGCTTCTCAGCGGAAAGCCGAAGGCTCGCACGCCCGTTGCGTTGCACCTCCGGATCCATCGACATCGGCCGAGCGTTGTCGGTTCGGAAGGTTGTCAACTCCCAACGTCCGTCCAATCCGTGCTCGAATCCTGCATCCTTCAGAAGATTCTCCGCCACCGGCCTTACCCCCACCGGCCTGCTCGCGAAGTGGGGCAAAAGGTACTTTGGAAACGCTTGCGCGTATCCGGACGGTTTGGCCGCGGCTGCCTTGGCTTTTGTGTGCGGCCCCTTCGGCGCAGCCGCCCGGATGGTCCCAAGTCGCCAGGCCCGCTCACCGAGTCCGACCGCATCGGCCTCTTCCTTGATCGTCCCGTTCAAGAAGTCACGGTACCAGTCTTTCCAGCCGCCGTTGTACTTGTAGTCGTGGGCCACATTGCCGTGCAGGCCGCCGCGCGGCAAGCGCACGCCGCGGTCTCCGTAGAAGGCCTCCAACTGGTGGAGCCACTCGTGCAGGATGATCTCGGTGGTTTCGGAATCGCGAGTCCATAGCGATGCCGGTGCCCAGTTGATACAGGTCTGCCCTGCGTGGTTGGCGTCCGGATTTGGACCGACCGTAAGCCCGAAGGCGCGCGGCAGGGTGTATCCGGTGCGACCGTCGATGTGCTTGAAGTAGATGAAGACGCCGTCGTACTTCCCCACGGGGGCCAGCCGGGTCAACTCTTCGGCATAGTTCGAGGGCCCGCATGCCGCGCACGTCTTGTCGCCGTTGACCGTCTTCAAGGGCAACTCCGACACGACCACCTTGCCCTCCCATTGCACACGGCCTTCTGTGAGGGTGTTCACCCAGTGCGCGGTGTGTTCCTCAAAGGCCTCCGTCACCGCTTGCACATCCTCATCGGTCATGTCGGCTTGGACCGGCATGAACGGACTTTGGTCGATGCGGGTTTTGCGCTTCACGATGAGCAGCGTTTTGAAGACGATGGGCTCGGCCGCGGCTGGGCCGTACGGCGCGGACGCGGCGGCGGGAGCATTGGTGCCGAACGCGGCGAGGAGGCAGAGCATCACGGCGAGCAACATCTGCATGAACGAGGCTCCACGGTGTTCGGACACCGCACCGGCAAACGCGAGCACGGCGGGCAATCTGAGACGGATCGTACCGCGGGCGCGGGGGTCTTGCAGTGTTGCACGCAACAGATGACGGCGGAGCGCTCCGCCGCCTGGGGCAGTTTGCGCAGTTTGCGGTGAACTTGGGATGGGTGGAGGCAGCGGGATCAAGTCGGCGCCGTGATGCGATAAAGGTGCTTCGCTGGCTTCGTCTCCGCACCCATGAAGGCAACAACTTATACGGCCCCGATTCGGCGATGAGTTGACTGGCTTCATTCGTTCAAGGGCTGGAATCGGTGATTGAGAACGAACCCGTGGTCGGATCGAATCCAATCGTGACCTTCGCTGTTCGAGCGTCGGAGTAACGGCCCATGATCTCTTTCGGCGGGCTGTAGGAACGGACTTCCTCTTTCACCAGTTGCCGCAAGATGTTGAAGAAGTTGATCCCACGCTCAAATCGGTGATGAAACTCGGGCCAAGTTACAAGCCGCGTATTCCCGCCGTTCCGCCTCCGAAGTCGAATACCGTCGTCCCAGACAATGTAGTCTGCATGCGCGTATCCATTACGGATGTCAGCATCGAACGCGTCGCGAAAGACCTCGGCGAGGTCGTGGAAGTTGATCGACGCTGCGTGTCCCGCAAGGTCTCGAATCACCTTGTTCGCATTGGGTGCTATAACGTTGCCCGTGCGATTGTGAACTTCTGCGAGGTCTTGGAATGGCCAGAGGTTGTAGAATCCTCCATCTGCCACGCGCAGCATGTTCTTTGGAATCTCGTAGAACCCACTCGCTTCGGCAACGTGGCAGTAGAATGCCAGCGTGATCCGTGCTTTTAGCGGAGTGAGTTCTCCCGCGTTGAGGAAGGCTAGGTATTCGTCGAAGGCCCGGTGGGCCTCGACCGCTGTATTCCAACCGGCAGATTGCGTGCCTCGAAACTCGGGCACCAGCGAAAACGCAAACTGTAACTCGTTCGTGCTTCGGGCCTTGTCGAAGAGCGCACGAAAAGCCGCGTCAGTTTTGGCGAAAAACTTTTCATTCTGTGCGTTCAGGTCGTCTGCCGCGGATATGTCCGTCATTCGTTTTCCTTTGCATATCGTCGCCAACTGATAGTTGCGTTCCAAAGGGAGGCGGTGCCAGCGGAACCGTAGGCTTTCCGGCATCAGCCGCATGAGATTGCGATAGGGCTTCGTCCCCGCACCTCCATGAAGGCAATGACGAGGCCCGGTCAGCGATGACCGGGACCGATTTCACTGGCGGTCTGCGCTGCATACAATGTCTTGGGACCCTCGCGATCAAAGCCATCAAGGCACAAAGGACGTCTAGACATGCATTGGATCGTCATGCTTGCAGCTTTATTAGTGGCATTTCAACCACAACCGAAGATCACCGAGCAGCCAAGTGCGGCAGATCAGGCTCTCGAGGCCTTTAATCTTTACCGGGAATTGGATAACGCGAACGCGGCGGTTGCCGACGACCATATTGCGGACGGCTCAGCGCTTCTTTTCTATCGTTCTGCCCTCTTTGTTCACATTCACGGGAAGGCAACTCCCGCTGAAGCCATCAAGGCAGCGGCCGCCGTCGTTCATGTGCCGGAGGCAATGACATTGGGCGCCCGCCTGAATGTTCGGCCGCTCGAAGTCGAGAAACGTGGTGGCGCGACTGCTGCAGCCGATCGGGAATGGCTGGTTGGTCGCACGGTGGCACTGATGCTTCGAAAGGACTTGGGTGCTGTTGGGCAGCTCATCACGGACACGAATCTGCCTCTTCCTGGGCGTGTTCGTCTTGATATTCTGTCTGACAAGGATCGCGATGAGCAATTAGAGATAAGGTACACGGTTCTAGTAACAGCACTGCAATCGTTCCGCGAGAGTTCGGCAAATCCGGTGAAATTGAGCGACGAGGATTCCGAGGCGGCATCCATGCTCGCTCGAGAACAGATTGACCGGGACTACATGCGTATCAACGGCTACTTCGTGCGCGTACGTGGACATGCTGTCGCGTGCGCACTCTTGGACGCCGACGCGGTGGCCAAGACGCTTGTGGGCTGGGTCGGGCCGGCGTTGATGGAACTCGAGGGTGTGAAGAACCTAACTCTTGCGCCTGTTGAATCTGGATGGGTTGTTGTGGATGCTGACACCGGGTGGTCGCTGAAGGATCCGACGATCGGAACTTTCACAGCGCGCGACGTGCTGATGCTTCAGAAGGGCCTGCATTCAGACGGAAAGTAGACCCGCCGCAACGCTGCGAAGCAGCATATGACGAATGTAGAACCTTGGGTTCCGGCATCAGCGGTCCGATGGGGTGTGACCATCTTTGTTTGCGCGAGCCGATGAATCCCTGAGCGGGCGGAGCCTGCGTTAGGAGTACGAACATGGCGCAGGACGCGATTCGCAAGCAGATGGACCAGTTGTGGACCAAGA
>CAYVFW010000260.1:0-4348 GCA_964450325.1 uncultured Phycisphaeraceae bacterium
ACATGAGGTGGCTTCCTCTTCGCCGATCTCTATGTCGATGTCACTCATGCGGCCCCCGCCCCTCACCATCTCGCCAACTCCGTCAATCCCCGCCGAGTCAACGCCAGATCCCCTACCGCCACGCCCCTTCACTTTCCTCGCGCCACCCAACCCGCTCCTCAAAGCCAGCCCCGACCGTCTCACCACCGCCCTTACCGCCCACGCAGACCAAAAGCCGCGCGAGCGCCTCCTCCTCTATTCTCTTATCTTCGCGCTCGCCCCGCTCCGCTGTCTTGAAATCGGAGTCCGCTGGGGAGGTGGTTCCCGAATCATCCACGCCGCCCTCTCCGACCTCCGCCAA
Source organism: uncultured Phycisphaeraceae bacterium (assembly GCA_964450325.1). Taxonomy (GTDB): domain Bacteria; phylum Planctomycetota; class Phycisphaerae; order Phycisphaerales; family UBA1924; genus UBA2402. The sequence goes on from CAYVFW010000260.1 coordinate 341, forward strand.
GGCCTACTCATCAGCCTCGATCCCGCCCCAGACCTCGAGTTTAACTGGTCGGAAATCTCCGATCGAGCCACCCTCCTCACCGCCCCCTCTCCTCAAGCCCTTCCTCAAGCCGCTCTCCTCGCCAACGGCCTCTTCGATTTCGTCTTTATTGACGGCGACCACTCAAAACGCGGCGTTCTCGCCGATCTCGCCGGAATTATCCCCTTCACCCAGCCTCACGCCACCATCCTTCTCCATGACGCCTTCCACACACCGGTCGCGCAAGCTATCGATGAAGCCCTTCTCTCCGGCAGCTACACCGACTGCGGGCTTCTTGCAAACACCCCAAACCGCGGCGTCCGAGCCGAAACCAACGAACCCCTCTCGTATGGCGGCGTCCGCCTCCTGCGCCGCACGTCCAGCCCGTAACTCCGCTCCGTCGGCACCCTGCGCCGCACTCACCCCCACCGGCTCACCTACACCGGGGCAACAATCGATACTCCACCGGGTGTCGCCGCTTGACCTGAATAATAAAAAACCCCAGCCTTACGGCCGGGGTTGCCTAATAATCTTAGGTAAGCACGCTTAATAGCCAACACTTACATTGGACCGCTTAACGCCGGCCCAACCGCGCGGGCGTCTTCCCGATGAGCGTATACAGCCTGTTCTCATTTAACACCGGCACGCTCGTTGATTCCGCCTGCTTCTGCAAGCCGTCATAACGGTCAACCTCGCGCTGGCGACGAATAAACTCTTGTACCACTTCAAACGGCGCATCCTGTGACGGACGCGGCGGAAGCAGCGGACGCTGCCCAAGCACCACAAAGTCCGCATCACCCGAAAGGTCCGCCTCAAGCTTCCCACCCCAAGTGATGATGAGTGCCTCCATATCGCTGCGCTCCAGAGGTGTGGGCACCCCATCGCGATCAACATCAAAGTTACCAAATACAACAAACTTATATTGCTTGTTCGGGTCGTAAACCGCGTTAGCGATCACGTCACCCCGAACGATCGGGTTCCCGCGCACTTCGCTCGTGATCCGCGCCGTGCTCGTTGACGGCTCAACGGAAATAACTTCCAGCGTCGCCTTACCGGCCGGATACTTTCCATCGGCAGCGGGCTTGATGCTGTTCGCATCTCCGTACACCGCAAAAGTCATCCCCAGCACAACCTTCTGGTTTGAGCCGATCCCGATAGTCGCCTGCCGCTCACCGCCATTGACAGCGATGACCTCCGCATCAACATTCGCTTGTTCGGGCCGCCCACGGAAGGCTTCAACGCTCTTCACGCCCCGCAATGCCGCGAGCTGCCCTTCCAGAACCAACTTCTCATCGCTCACTTTTGCGAGCTGCCCTTCAAGCCGCTGCTTAGTATCCGCCGCATCACTCCGCTCGCGCTCGGCCTGCGCATCGACACTCGCCTTATACCCATCGGCACCGGCGCGATACTTATCCACTTCAGTCTTATACGTTCCCACCTCAGCGCCCAATGCATCGACGGTCTTCTGGTGGCTTTCCAGAAGCCCCTTCACCCTCGCCACTTCATTCAGTTGATCGGCCTGAGCCTGCTGCCTCGCCGATTCGGCAACCTTAAGATTATCATCGAGTGTCGCAATCCGCGAATCGCGATCCTGCACCAACGTAAGCAATGGGGCCGAGTCCGTCCCCTTCACCGCCGCCAGCTTCTTCGTAAGTTCTGTGAGCGTGTCGCGCTTGCTGCCCGTCACCTTCTCCATGACGGTCGACTGGCTATCAACCAGGTACGCCACCAGGCTCTTCTTCTCGCGTTCCGCGTCCTTCACCAACGTAAGCACATCGTCGCGGTTGCGCTCCGCCGCGCTCACGATCTTGTTCTGATCAGACTGTAACTGATCTACGCTGCGCTTGGCATCATAAAACTTGTTAAAGAAGACCGCCGTCAAAACAAAGAACGTCAGCGACACGATCCCCAGGATCACAATCGTCGCCGCCACGCCAAAGCTCGTACTCGTTCGACCGGCCATGCACTACTCCCATAAACCCACCACACGAAAGGTAACCCGCTGCCACAACATTTACGCACACCCACGCCCTTATCCATTAGTCCAACTCAATCTCTCGCTCCCCCCAACCCCACCCCGCAAGGGCCACAAGGATAGCCCAAAATTCATCCTGATCCAATCCAGCCGCCAATCGCTACGCTCGCCGCCTCTCGCTATCTCATTTTCTCCCCACCTCGCTCCAAGCTATCGCAACGTCATAACTTCCTCAACATCCTAACATTCTTCTCACAAACCGAGCCGCTCGACCAATGCTCGCATCATCTGCTCCACTTGGTCCTGATCCCCAAAGGGTTCGTTGCGCATCGTTACCACACACGCTGAGGCTGTCTGTCGCATCTCAGTGACCATCCGCGGATAACTGGTAAACCGCGGGGCACGAGAAACACACCTTCCCGCATCTTCCGTCACCGCCGTCTCCAAAACCGTGTACCCCCGATCTCGCAGCACCTCATCCAACGCGGCCATCGCGGCGGGAACACGAACGGTCACCGGCAGTCTTGCCGTCAGCGTCCGTCGCCCGTAAGTAGCCTCGATCGAATCACCGTACCGGTACGTCGGCGTTTTGCACCCGAGCAAAGCCATCCCGCACCCCACGCACACCGCTGCGATCCTCCACCGCTTATAACTTCGCATGACGCAGGGTAGGCCCAACCCCTGTCCAACTCGCCAGCGATCTTGTCCTCCAGCCAACTTCCCCGTTGCAGCAAATTCTTCCCGCGAGCTCGCTAACCGCAACTCCCGCGACTACAGTTTGTTTGAGTGTTCAAACTTTTAACTTTGAGCATTAGATGAACCTTTACAAGATTTATGCTCAATTCTCGTTCAAAGTGACCTAGACACGTCAACCAGCCTCACCATGCTCACGTCGCATTCAGCGCCCGCCCGCCACTCAACCTCGGTACTACCACCCTCGGTCTGCGCTTCTGCCACCCTGCCTAGCCTCATGCCCAGCTCTCTCCCTCGCTTAATTCTCAGCCTCCTGCTCGCGCTCACGATTCTCGTAGCAGGCGTCGCCTGCGAGCGGCCGTCCCCCTCCGCCGCCGCCTCAACCCCGAATACCACTAAGAAGCAGTTGAACGTCGTTGCCACCATCGCCATGATCGGCGATGTCGCCGCGAACATCGGCGGCCCTCGGGTGAACGTAACTAACCTCATGGGCGAGGGCGTTGATCCGCATCTTTACAAAGCCTCACCGGGCGACGTCCGCATCCTCGCCGATGCCGACGTAATTCTCTACAGCGGCCTTCACCTTGAAGGCCGCCTCGCTGACCTCCTTACTCGCCTTGCTGCCAAGCAGACCGTACTGCAGGTCACCGCCTCCATCGACGAAGCCCTCCTTCGCCAACCTCCCGAGTTCGCAGGCCACTTTGATCCTCATGTCTGGTTCGATGTTTCGTTGTGGTCCAAGACTTGCGCCAGCATCCGCGACGTGCTCATCGAAAAAGATCCCGCGGGCAAGGACCTCTACACCGCCAACACGCTCGCCTACACCTCGCGTCTCGCCAACCTTCACGCGTACGCCACAACCACCCTCGCCACGATCCCCGCCTCCAGCCGCGTGATGGTCACGGCCCACGATGCTTTCGGTTACTTCGGAAGGGCTTACAATCTCACAGTGCTCGGCGTGCAGGGCATCAGCACCGATAGCGAAGCCAGCCTGCAAGATATTAATAAGCTCGTCGATACGCTCGTGAGCAACAAAGTTCCCGCCGTCTTCATCGAGAGCAGCGTGCCGCGAAAGACTATCGATGCGCTCATCGAAGGATCCGCCTCCCGTGGTCACAAGCTTATAATCGGCGGCGAGCTCTACAGCGATGCCATGGGCGCCAAGGGCACGCCCGAAGGAACCTACGTCGGCATGGTCATCCATAATGTTAACATTGTTACCAAGTCGCTCGGAGGAACGGTGCCGCCCACACTCCCCCCCCCACTTCAATAATCCTGCTACAACCGTTTCCACTCACCCCGGCAATCTCCCCCTCCCACAC
>CAYVFW010000261.1:0-4344 GCA_964450325.1 uncultured Phycisphaeraceae bacterium
GCTTTGAAGAATGCCTTCAACAAAACGCCCGATTCCTCCGCCAGCACTCCGCCCACCGCCAAAACCCGATGATTCAGCCGGGGGTCGTTCGTAATGTTTCCCAGCGAGCCGCAGAATCCCGCCTTCGGGTCCGTCGCGCCAAACACAAGCCGCCCGACCCGCGCGTTGACAATTAACCCTGAGCACATCGCACACGGCTCAAGCGTAACTGCCAAGCCATAACTTGTAAGTCGCCAACCGCCAACCACCCGCGCCGCCTCGCGTATTGCCAGAAGTTCCGCGTGCGCCGATGGATCACGATCCACCTCTCGCCGGTTGTGAGCCTCCGCAGTTATCTTCCCCGTGGCCAACTCATACACCACCGCCCCCACCGGAACCTCACCCATTGCCGCCGCGGCCTCCGCCAGTTCCAGCGCACGCTGCATCATTTGCAAGTCCAACTCGGTTGCCGGCCCCGAAGTTGAAGCCGCGACTGCGCACGAATCGCCACCTCGCCAAAGCCAGCGTCCGCACATGGTCAGCACATCTCGCAAAGCGGGCACACATCAGTTTATGCGCGCGACCTTCCGAGATTGTTAATCGCATGCGGACGCTCAACGCGTGGTGCGTTTCCAACTTAAAATCTGCTGGCCAATGCAATCCACTTCCAATCGTCACCTGCGCGGCCTGACCCAGCTGACCCCGCAGCGGTGATCGGCATTAGCCGATGCAACCGCCCGCCTGCCAAGTGACGAAGAAGTCTTCGACGTCAGAGCCATCCACCGCTCCATCGCCGTTTACATCCGCGTCTGGTTCGGCAACTTCCCACGCGTCAAAGAAAGCCTGGACATCGCTCCCGTCCACGCCGCCGTCGCGGTTGAAGTCCGCTGGGTTCCGGCTCTCGCGCAGCTCCCGGATCGAAACAGCTACAAGCCGCGCGGTTTCAATCTGCCCGCCAAATGCAACAAAGCCGTGACCACCTCTGGGTGCATAGTTAGTTTCGGCGTAGATGCCGATCGATCGTAATGCCTCGGCCATCCTCACGCTGTGGCCCACGGGCACTACGGTGTCGGCCGTGCCGTGAAAGAACGCGCTCGGCGGGTCGCAAGGGTTTACATACACAATCGGGGAGGCCGAAACATACTGCCCTTCGCTGCTGGCGCTGAGCGGAGCTCCGATGTAAGAGGTCATCCCGGCACCCTGACCAAAGGTCTCAACGTCCCAGATCAAGTCGGCGGGCCCCCACATCGAAACGCACCCCTGCAAAGCGTAACTTACATTCTGCCCCAGCGGCCTGGGATCCAGCAGAGCCGACCGCCGCGTCATGCCCGCCATGAGCGCCAGGTGCCCACCAGCGGAGGAGCCCGTGACCACAATTTGCGGGGGCAAGCGGAAGGGCAGCGATTCGGAAGTGCGAATCCACCGAATCACTGACTTAACATCCTTCACCGCCTGCGGGTGGCTGGGTACACCCGGCGTGGCCAATGTATAGTTCATATTAACCACTGGATAGCCCAGACGTGCTAACTCCGCGCAAAACTCAGCTACCTGCGATTTGTCGCCGGTTGTCCAACCCCCGCCATGAATCATAATGACCGTCGGCGTCCCAGGACGCGGCGGCTGATCAGGCAAGATAACATCCAGCACCGTGTTGCTGCCGCCCTCAGAAACATACGGAATGTTCGGCGTGACTGTGATAGCCGCGGCGAACCCCGCACAGCACGCTAGCGCACAGCAAGCAGCGCAGGCTCGCTGCAAAACAGAGAAAGAAAGACTATTGACGTTGATCGAGGTGATTCGGTTTTTATAGACGGTTCGGTTCTGATAGTTGGTGCTCATGCCGCGGCAAACGGACTTCTTAAGCCCGCATTGCTGTTCAAGCCACAATTTTTTCAGACACCCATCCAACCCAGCCGATGACGCCAACCAAACCATAAGAACCTAAGCAAACCAGCCCGCCCGATCAACACCCCGCCGACCACTGGTTAAAGAAGTAAGTGACATCGTCCCCATCAATCCCACCGTCACAGTTCACATCCGCGGCGCTCGCCGCGTTTGACCAATCGGTCATGTAAGCCGTCGAATCATCCCCATCCACGCCCGAATCGCAGTTGTAATCGCCTGGGCACGCGTAAATGCTAGCCGTCTGGGTAACCACCGCCGCGCATGCATTAATGATCGAGCACCGGAATAGCCCGCTACTTTCAAACATAAGCACCGGGTTGGGCACAAGGCTCAGCGTGTCCGTCGTCGCGCCCTGAACATCTCCGCACCCGCCCCACGTAATAGGACCGTCGTTCACTACCACCCACATGTTAGTCGTGGTATCCAGCCGCTCCCATTGATACGTCCCCGCCCCCACATCAAACGCCCCAACCGAGAGCGACCCGGTCAGGCTCGGGCAGGTCGTAGTATCGTAAGGTTCACTAAAGATCACCGGCGTTGAATACTCAAGACTTACGCTCACAATGTCAGTGGTGACCGTCGAACACGGGTTGTTCACAACACAATAAAACTGCGTCTCTACGTCGTACGCCGCGGACGAAATAGCTAACACCGGCGACCGAGCCCCTGAAAAGACCGTGCCAGACCCCGTCGGTCCATTATTCACCAGCGCCCAGTTGGGCCGCCGAAACGGTGTAATATTATAATACCACTGATACCGCGGCTGAGTCGGCCCCGAATAGTCCATAGTCACCGACACAAATCCGTTACCCCCAGCGCAGATCCGCGTGCCAACAGGCTGCTCATAGATCGAAACATTACTGTTCACGACCAGAGGCACGCTGCTGGTGCCCACCGCCCCGCACGCATTGGTGATCACGCACTGATATTCGGCAGAATCGCTGATCTGGCTGTTAAAAATCTGTAACGTCGGTGAGCCTTGCCCAATCAGAAACGAGCCCCACTGCGTCTGCCCCAGCACAACCGCCACACCATCCCGATACCACGTATACGTCAGCGAACCCGTGTATTGCCCGCCACCCACCGCCGATATGATCGCCGTGTTCCCCACGCATTCGTAACCATCGTTGCTCATCGTAATATCTTGCGTCAGGCTCGGCCGGTGCCAGCACGGGATATTCTTAATTAAATAGACCCTCCGCTCTCCCCCAAACAGGTTTGCTTCGCCCGCGATCGTCCGACCATCATCACTGATCCCCGCGACATTGGTTAACACAGTCAGCCCTCCCAGGCTTACCCCCACCGAGGGCAGCCACGCCGTGAGGTCCAACATGCCAAGGTCCGACGACCACGCAACCGCGCGCTTCAGAAAGTTTGGATTGGCCGTCCCGCTCGCACCCAGCGCGATGTCCCCATCCCGCATCACCACATCCGCCTGCGAATACGTGTGCCCCGGCAGCATCCCCAGCGCCTCTATGCTAAACGTCGTCGGCGTAAGCGCCCGCCAGCGCACCGCCCGGTTACTCGCGTACACCGTCGTCGTCCCGCTTGATCCCACCACCGTCTGCCCGTTGTCACTCACCGCCCTGGCAAACGTCCAGTTCTCCCCCCCCGGAAGATAATTCAACTGGACCATCCCCGTGGTCGGGTGCCAACGAAATCCCTTATACCCGCCCCCGGTTGAATCTCCAAACCCAACGATCGACAGGCCATCAGATGAAATGCCCAGCGAATTTGAATTAAATCCCCCCGCAAGAGCGCCCAGCGTCGTAAAGCCCCCGCTCGCCGTCCATCGATACGCCCGCACCCCGCCCGTGGGCATCGAAGCCTGCCCAAACATGCTCGTCCCATCGCCGCAGATACCCGTGGTAACCTGCGTATCCCCTCCAACAAAATAGTAACCAAGCTGCGTTAACGTCCCCGGATTCACCCACCGGCTCCCCATCGCGAAGCTCCCCGACGGATCACCTAAGTTCACCCCGGTGATCGACCCATCGTAATTGCAGAACCCCGGCTCAAGCAGCACCGCGTTCCCGCTCCCGCCCAGATTCACCAAACCCCCCGCCACCGTGTACCGGAACGATCTCAGCGGCTCATTAATCATGCCATACACCACATTCCCATCCCCGCTCAGGCTCCGCGGCGACGCATTCGTAAACCCCGACGGAGGGGTAATTACATACGTCTGCCCGCTCGCTCCTTCCCCCAATACCCCACCCGCGGCCAAAGCCCCGACCAAACCCAACCCTGCCAACCTCGAACCAACAATCTTCTTGCCAATAGTCTTCTTGCTGCGCATAAAAAAACTCCAGGGCTCACGGCCAAACTAGCCAACCGCGTCAAACCTCGCGCCCCGCACCGGGGCACTCGCCTCCATACCGCACCAACATCGCCCATCTTACACGCTCATGCCCGAATCCCCTAGAAATTTTCGTCCCTCCCCGGCAGCTTTCCCTCTCC
>CAYVFW010000262.1:0-4247 GCA_964450325.1 uncultured Phycisphaeraceae bacterium
CGGGCGCGATGCCCGCGTTGTAAACCGCGAGGAGCGTATCAGCCGCGTCTGGGTCAATGCCCGAGCGGCCCTGAGCCACAGTCTGCAAGCGCAGCAACATCATGGCACGGACGAGTTGAGCGGAAATAGGCTCGCCCCAGCCAGCCCCGAGGTGGGCGATGAGCCCGTCGCCCTGGTCATGAGGGTCGTTCGACGCAGCATAGCAGACGTGGGGGCCGTAGCCGGTCGTTAGACCGTACACCGGATCTCCCCGGTCTATGCATATGTGGAGGGCATCGCACGACGCTCGCATCGCCGCGTAGGCATCGGCGGAGAATCGCAGCGCGGTGCCCGGGCGTCCTGAGGCTCGCTCAATGTCCTCGGGCCTCCACCGCGGGTGTTCGCCCAGCTCCAGCCAGTCTTGGCTTGAGACCGGGCGGGCTAGATGATCGGTCTGGGCGAGATCGAGTGTGGCAGTTTCCATTGGGCTTTCCATTCAGGCGGCGTAAAGGAAGGATGGTGATGGGCCTTTGCAGCCGATGTAATTATCCTGAGTGGGGTGAGCGTAACGCTGGGGACGGACGAACTGACCCTTCACATCGCGTTCGACATCGTCATCGGCACGCACCGTGCAGCGACCGAGATGACGCATGAGCGAGCCAAGGATCGGCTCCGCCATGCGGCGAAGACCTTCGTCGCCGAGCGCGGCGACCGCGCCCAGCGTCTGAGCGTCGCTTGAGGTTACCATGATGTCAATCGTCCGATGATCCCAAGTAGTAATGAGCACATCAGCGTGGCCGCCCAACGCGTCGGCAAGGCCTCGCTCGAGTTCAGGGGCGTTGACAAGCCGCCCATTGCTTAGCTTGAAGGCGTGGTCTGCGCGACCGGTGAACGCCATCGTTCCGTCGGGTCCCTGCGAGACGAGATCTCCGGTATCGAGCCAACGTCCGGCCCGCATCGGGATCAGGCCCACGCTCTCGCTCCAGACAGCGTCGCAGACATTGTCTCCGCGGCAGAGCAGATGAGAGTGGCAGTCGATAATGGTCTCGCACCCGATCGTCAGACCGATGGTGCGGTCACTCCACTGACCGGGCCGGCCGAGGGCGATGCCGGGGGATGCCTCTGTCTGGCCGTAGCCAACGCGAAGGCGCGTAGTGGCGAGGATTCGCGCAAGAGGCGTGTCAACGGGGGCGCCACCGACCACGCCGCCCTGCAGGGAGGTGAGGAATCGGCGCCCGGTCTCACATTCTGCGAGTTTGGCGGCCTGTAGCGGGACCATACAGGCTCTGGTAACGCCCCAGTGATCAGCGAGTGCGGGCAGGGTGCTGGGGTCGCGGCCGTTGGCCGGATCACGAACGACCGTGGCTCCGGCGAAGATCGCCGTAAGCAGGTCGATGATCAAGCCGAAGGCGTGCGTCCATGGCAGGGTGGAAAGGCAGACGTCGTGCTCGTCGATGCCCAGTTGCGGGATGTGCGAGCCCAAAACGGCATCAAGATTTCGGTCGGAGATGGCCGCGTGAGTCGGTCGCCCGCAGGTGCCGCTGGTAGACAGGATCAGTCGGGTTTCGGGTGAAGGCGCGAAGGCAGCCTCCCTCAAGGCGACGGGCTGCGTTGGGCGTCCGTGGCGGTCGGGACTGACGACCGCGGGGCCCAATCCTTCCGTCGCGGCGATAGCCAGGCGGGCGTCGAAACGTTTCATTGCCTCGAGTATGCTACTCGATGACGACGGCGGCACGGGGACGATGGTCAGGTCTTCCCATAGACAGGCGACGAAGACCATCAGCCACGCGGGAGACGGTGGGAGAGCGAGCAGCACGCGATCGCCGGCTTTCAATGATGCGGTGCGGAAATACTCGACCCACAGACGCGAACCGGTCCAGACCGATGCCGCGGGGATGGTGGCCTGTTCGAAGATAAACAGCGGGGTGGCCCGGCCGCGCATCCGGTCCCGGACGCGGCTCCTCCAAACATGTTCTTTCTCTCCATCGGCCATTGTGGTGGTCTCGATCTTTGCTTGCCGGGATGATTTGAAAATGGCCTTGTCGGCGTTTTCACGCCGTAAGGCTCTGATTAATTAGGCGGTCTTGACGAACACCCAGTTGGTCGCGCTGACTGCGTCGTGCAGCAGGTGGATATTGACATTAGTGGGCTTCATTTTGTACGTGAAGGTGTAGGCGAAGGTGCTATCGAGCGAGCCAGCGGCGATACCCTTCTTGAACGCCCCGAAGAACAGGCCGTTGTTGGTGCAGGGTGCAATCTGGGTGAAGAAGCTCTTGCCGATGGCGGACTGGACGGTGATGCCAGCCAGATCGGCCTCGTACTGGTTGTAGATGATGATTTTGCCGGCGTTATTAACTTGGACGATGCCAAAGTCGCAGGCATCGGCCTGAGCCTGGGTGAGGCCGCCGAGGTGGGAGAGGACATCCGAGGAAACGAAGGTGGTTGCGGTCATTGTCATTGCTTAACTCCATTGCAGTGCCGCGCGGGTTTTGCGGCGGTGTGAAAAAACGAGACGATATAACACATTCGACTGACGAGATCCGGCGTGCCGGTTGGGGCGTAACTTGGGTTCAGGCGGCTTGGGTCTGACGTGAATAGAAGTCGCGCAGCTGGCCCTCCATGCTGGAGATTGTCGCCGCGGTCTCTTCGACGCCGGAAAAGCCGAAGCGGTTGTGGAAGGTCTGCTTTTCTTCGTACAGGCTGCACAGGTTCTGTTCGGCGGCCCGAGCCTCACCCTCGGCGTAGAGCTGGTGGAGCTGGGCTTGGAGGCTTTGGATCGTTGAGAGCGTCTGGTCGAGTGAATCGCAACCGATCTCGCTGAGGAACGCTGCGAGCTGGATGCCCGTGGAAGGGGTCGAGTCGCGCTGGGAACTGTTGTTTTGATTCGTAACCTGCCGTCCGTAGAAGTCTTTCAACTGAGCCTCTAAGCTCTCGATCATGCGGGTGGCTTCGGCGAAGCTTGAGCATCCTAAGCGGCTTTTCAGAGCGGCCTGTTCGGCCTCCAGTTCTGAGAGCTGATGGCGGACGCTCTCCCGCGCCTGCTGGTCGGGGTCTGGCTGACCGGTGATTTGCCGTCCCGATTGAGTCTTGGGGCGGAGCTTAAAGCTGCCGGACAGTCCGTGGATCAAATTTTCCATGAGGCTACCTTTCTTACGATTAGTGTTACGCCGCGCGGTGCAGCGGCTGGGACAGAAAGTCTGTGATGGTTTCGATATCCGTAGCGGTAATCAGCGTTTCGAGCAGGCCGATGACGGCTGAAACCGACGAGGCTTGCAGTGCGTCTTCAGTCTCGCACCCGCCGGTCTTAAAGACCGAGTAATTGATCTTGGTGTTGAGCGCGATCCATTTCGTTTTCAACTCGATGTAGTTGATCGCGATTAATACCGAGATTTCCTCGGGGTCCTCGACGGCGTTGATCATATCGATCAGGCGTTGGGTCGTGGTTTTGACTGTTGCCATTGCTCGCTCAATCTGGTCGGGCGTTGCCCCGTCCCAGGAAGAGAGACCGGCGCGCAGCGGCCCGAGATCAAAGGCGTTAATTTTTTCGGCAACTTCAAGGTGGTTCACGTATGGCTCCTCGGGGATAATTCCCTGATATTTAAGTATCGGCAGCCGTGGCCACCGCGATCACGAATTCCCAATGAAAGTTCGTCGCCGGGTGCGGAAAACTTCGTTAACCCCCGATTCGAGCAGCCTCAAATGGGGGGGCAGGGGGGTTTGACCGTGTTTGACCGGGCACCCCGGTGACACCCCGGTAACGCAACGGTGACACAACGGTGACACCCCGGCGACACATCGGTCCGAGCACATGAGTGACACTTTATAAAGGTCTTGAGAGGCTCCCGGGCACTTTACGACGAGCCCGCAGAGTGATGAGACGACAATCAGATCGGTTTGCGACCTACTTGGAGGCTCGTCGCCTTACCCATCCAAGCCGCGCAGGTCGCCAGCAGCTTGGATTTTTCGATGGGTTTGGTCGCGTAATCATCGCAGCCCGAATCGATGCACTTCTGGCGGTCCTCGGCCATCGCGTGGGCCGTCAACGCGATGATCGGCAGGCGACTCCCGCGCTCCCGCAGCGTGCGTGCCAGCGTGTACCCGTCCATCTCCGGCATCTGCATGTCGGTCAGCAGCAGGTCGTAGGGTTTCGTGCCCACCTCGCTCGTGTCGATCATCTCCAGCGCGATCCGCCCATTGTCCGCGACGTCCACGGTGGCCCCGGCCTTGCGCAGGTGGAAGGCGATGAGCCGCTGGTTGTCCAGCCCATC
>CAYVFW010000263.1:0-4242 GCA_964450325.1 uncultured Phycisphaeraceae bacterium
AGAAGTTGGCGCTGTTGAAAATGGCGTTCTGCAGAGCGCCCGTCTTGAGCAGCACCTCTTCGGCGTCTATTGCTACGGCTTGAATGAGATTGTCGACTTAACGCCTCTGATTTCACACCTAGCAAGGTGTTGTTACTGCGTGACTCTCTGCGAGTCGTCCAAGGAATATCATCAAACCCGGCGAACATCGTCGCCGGGTTTGATCAATTTGAGGCGTTTGAAAAAACGTCTGGTGGTCTTCGCTGGGTGCCGGGTGCCCCGGTCTCCGCGAAGTGAGGGGGCGACGATGGTCCGGAGCGCATGATAGCGCTGCCCCGCCTCGCTCCTACAAGGATTCTTGGAAAGTAAGTGTTTCGCGAACATTTGGCGGGGAGGGTGGTTCGGGTTTCACTAGGAATCCGCAAGCTCGTAATGCGACCGGTATCCCTTATCCTGCTGATGCTGGTGCGTTAGAAAAAGGGTTTCCCCTCCTCCAGCATCAATTGACCATGCTCGTAGAACGCGGCCGCTTGATTACTCGGCGTGCATTGGTGAGGGCTCGCGTTGATAGATCTCCAACGTGCTTGGAAAGATACCTCAGCCCTGTTTATCGTCCGACCGTAATTGAGTTTGAAGAAGATCGGCCTTGGTGCTCAAACGCGGCTGCTCGCGGCGATGTACCGATTGTAATTTGCCGGGGCACCCCATCCGCGTTGTTATCATCGTGAGAGAAGTTAAGTAGTCTACGTCCGCATCTGCCGTAATCGTGTGTGGTGCCCAGCCCGTTTCAGCTGGCTCGCTTGGAGGCCACGCCTTCAGTCATTGAGGGCGAGAAAGCGGTTGTTACAGTTCGCGTGCCTGGTTCAAAGAGCTTATGTCGCTGGCCCTCCTTCAGGCGATCTCGCGGCAGAGAGTGGCCAGCGAACGGTGCACGGCTTAAGCCCACATGATGAAGCCGGTTGAACGGGCTGGGACTTATAACAAAACAAAATAACGAAGTTTTGGACCGCCGGACAACTGAAGAGGTGGACCACGAGCGAGCGCACCCGCTGAAGCGGGCTAAAACTGGAGAACGTCACTTTACATCCATAGAGTTCTACGAAGTTGACGATCGCCGGCGTGACGATTTAACAAGCGCTTTAGGGCCTGTGAAGAGCAAGGCGTGATGCGACGACACCCTCACAAGCGCTTCGCCCCCCCCACCCCTTTGAGCGCAAAGACGATCAGACTTGGACAGTTGGTTGGGCGGAGGTTATAACTCTGGCCGCAGAATAAACCCGTGTTGCACCGCTTTGCTTATGTCCCAACATTCGGTAACCCCGGCGAAACCGAGCGGACGGGAGCGGCCCGCTCTTGCGGCGTGCCAATTGGGTGCCAGAGCATGTGGTGTGGCAGCGTCGCGAGCACGCAAAACCCGAGGAAAGCCAGTGTTACATCACCCGGGGTCACGCCGCCGTGGAGCCAGGCGGCCACTAACACAATCGCGATAGAGGGCACCAGCAGCGGGAGCGACTCGACGTGGACTCTCCACACGTTCAGTAGTGGCCGCGCGGGAGCGGGCCCACCCGGTGTAGTCGCCCGAATACAGTGCCCAAAAGCGTGAACCGCGACGAAATAGACCCCGACCGCGAACAACGGCGGAGTCATCGCGCTTAAAGCCAGCACGGCGAGGATGGTGAGCCACTCCTCCCCGGCGTGCTTCAGCGTGGTGCCGGGCCGCAGCATTCGCGCCAGCGTGAGGCATATCCCAACCAAGATAATGCACGCCGCCACGGTAGGTGCGCTCTCGGGGGGGGTCGTCAGATCCGCGCGAGCGGAGTGCGCGATCTGCGCGAAGGGCCTCCACGACTCGGCCGGGTGAAAAACAAACGGTGCAGCGATCACGACGAGCCCTCTGCCAAGACCGGCAAGGTGGTCACCGATCCCAAATCGCGCGCGGCCTCGCGTCCACACCGAGTCGCCTGTTCCAAAGTGATAAGCCGTGAGCAACAGAAAGAGTGCCACCGTGGGCGTCGGGAACAAGACAAGGCCCGCGCCGCAGAGAATCATCATTGCCGTGTACAAGGCAGAGCAGTAGAGAGCTCGCCGCGGGCCCACCGAACTCTTGCGGATCGCTGCCAAGTCGTAGGCCCCGTGCGGCATACCCGCAAAGAGTAAACCCAAGCACCAGACCCACTCCCCAACGGGCTCGGGAATAGTTACCAACGAGCCAAAGCTTGAAAAGAACAACGGCACCAGTTGAGGTGCCGTGTTCACGTTTGCCATTATGCTAACTTCATAGATCAGGGGACTCTCAATGACGCTTTGGCGGCCGCCAGTTCAAGATCGTGCTTGGCCAAAGCGTTCACGCCCGCATAGCAAGCCAACCCGAAGCCAACTTTGTTGATGACGTCGGCGACGTTGTAGCAAATTTCGCGGGCAGATTCGCCACCTGGACCCAAGAGGCTCATCAGGAAGCCGATTGGGTAGATTGTCCAGCCCACGAGGATGTAAAGCCGGAGCGTCTTAATCGCGCGAACGATCGGCTCGGGCTGCCCGACCATCTGCTCGGTGGCCTTGGTGTAAAGGAAGAAGACGATGTACAACCAAGCCAAGCATGAGATGATGTAGTTGGCCCACCATGAGACGGAGCCAATGATCGACTCCTCGGCGATCCAAGCGAAGACGAGCATTGCGATGGATGCTGCCAGCAGAGTCCTGAACAGGCCCTTGGCCTTGGCGCCTAGGTTAAGCAGCAGCGGAATCTCAAGCACGAGCAGCGGCACCGTGATCAGCCAGTCGATGTAGCGATACGCGGTGGGAAACTGTTTAATTTCCGCTAAGGGATTGCGTACGCCGTTTGCATCGAACAATCCCGCCAAGTTCCCTCGATAGATGCTGGACATTTGGAAATAGTGATAGCAGGCGACGCCGGTGATGATACCGGCGACCACCATCACTGAGCGATACACGCGAGGAACGTTCCCGGCCATAAGCCAGAAGAACGCAGTGCCTGCACCCATGGCCACTGTGCCAATCCAGAAGAGGTACATGGTGATGCCCTCGATGGATAGACCAGCATTAAGAACAACGGACGCTTCCGACAGAGAACTAGTTGACATGGCAGTTAATTTCCTTTAAGACTATTTGCAGAGACGCTTAGTCTAGACCACGAGACGAGGAAAAGGCTGAGCAAACTTGGAAAACGAAACAAAATAAAGATTCACCATAGTTTTCTTGGGTTATGTCGAGGAGAGCCTGACCGGTAAACTGACCGACCCAAGCCGTCGGCTACCAATGCCGCGGCCGCGCAGTTCTCACGTAAAACCCGCGAAGTTTCCGTACTTACGATTGTTGCATTTCAGCACTCTTCCACGGACGCGAGGCCAAAAGTGGCGAGATAAGTTTTCCAAGTAGGTACTCCCTGTTTCGGCTCTTATTTATCAACGGCTGCAAATAATATTGTATTAACAACAACACCCAGGGTTTTTCCCCCAGGGGACAACACCGGGTTGTCTTTATGTCAAAAAAGATTAGTTGCGCGGCGTGCAGGAGATGCCAATCCCCGTGATTTCCCCGCGTCAGCGAGCATATTAACCTTTCTGAGTTGTCCCGCTTCCTGCTCCTTTACGCGGCGAAAGCAAGCGAGGGTTTCCAACATTGCCCGGCCGCGCAACAGATCTGCGAGACTTACGATCTACAGAGATACGTGCCGCAGCCCGGCGCTCGGCCGTCGCGAATCACAACGCATTAACTACTTGAGTGACAATGAATGAAGTCTGGCAGTCAGTAAAAGTTAAACTTCGCTCATTCTTCAAGTGCCTGCTCGCCCTCAAACGGCCCGCTCTGCTCTGCCCCAGTTCACGCCGCATTAGTAATTGGCACGGCAGGCTTATGTTGGTGGGAGCCTTTCCAACCCCACCTCGCGATCGATGCGCTTGCCCGCGTTTCCCGTTGATCCTAATGGCACCTCGCCAAACGTAAGTATTCCCGTGGAAGCGTCGGACGAGATTAACTTTGTCCAATCAAGGCTACATAATTATAAGTTAACCAACATCCCGCTCATTTCCAAATCTACTTGAGCGTGATCTTTTGTGGCACCAGTCTTCTTCCGATCAGCCAGCAGCCTAGCCCGAGCAGCGGACATCGTTTAAGCCAAATGTGCCACCGAAGTCGGTCATCTTACTTCGATGCTTCGCCCGTAGCGGATCCACGCCGCAGTCTCAAGTTCATCAAAGTCCAATGCGGCCTTCGGCGGCAAGGCATCCCTTAACTTCGATGTCT
>CAYVFW010000264.1:0-4240 GCA_964450325.1 uncultured Phycisphaeraceae bacterium
TTAGCTCCCTGCTCGATCGCGAAATTCGCGACCCAATCCAGCTCGTGGACGTTGTGGTAGGTGAACGTGAAAATGAAACCGAAAGGAATCCTCGTCGCACGCAGCCCTTCAAGCCGGTCGACCATCGCGATGAATGCGCGCGGCGATCCCCGCATCTGCGCGTGCGACTCCGGTATGCCGTCGAGGCTGATGGCGATCAAGTCGGCGTCGGGCTCGATCATTCCCAGCCGACGCTCGTCCATCAGCATGCCGTTGGTCGTGACCGTTGTGGCCAGCCCGTGGTCGTGCGCGGCCCGCAGGATCTCGGGAAGCGCATCGTAAAGCAGCGGCTCACCGCCCGAGACTGACATGACGCGGTATCCCAAGTCCGCAGCATCGGAGATGGCACGCACGATCACCGCCGCGTCGAGTTGCTCCGAAACCTCCGGCCCGGAATCGGAGTAGCAGTGAAGGCACCGCAGGTTGCACCGTCGCGTGGGGTGGATCTGGATCGCCGGCAGCGACCCTGCCGGGCCGCTCACTGCCGGGCCATCTGCATCGTGAACCGCACGTTCGCCAGTTCGGGCATCGGCGTGCCGTTGATCAGAATGTTGATGTCGCGGATCTCTTTAATCTTCGAGAGCTTCCCGACCAGCACGCCAATCTTATCGACTCGACCGGACAAACCGCCGGCAGTGATCTCTGGGTTCGGCGTACCAAGAGCGGGCAGCCCGACAGCCAACAATAAATACGACGTCCGCAGTTGACAACTCCCAATAACCTGCCAATACTTGCATGATGACGCAAGTACGCAGCCACATTCCGATGAGTCCGAAACAGGCCTCTACCTGTAACGGCCCGATCGATGATCTCCTTGACCCCGCGTTGTTCAAGTCGCTGTGCGACCCAACGCGGGCTCGCCTGCTGGGGTGTCTTATCAAATGCGGGCGGGCGTGCTCGGTTACGGAAGTGGCCGAGTGCTGCTCGGTGGACTTCTCTGTCGTTTCTCGTCACCTCCAGCTTTTAGAGCGGGCGGGGATTCTTGACTCTTCAAAGTCGGGGCGGTCGGTCTCCTACGTCGTCCGTTATGGCCATTTGTGTACCACGCTCCGCGGTCTGGCGGACGCGATTGAGCAGTGCTGCCCGGGCGACCAGCTTGTAGGTGAGGCCGCCGCGTGCGTGGGAGGTTGCTGTGGCAAAAACTGATGACAAGATTCGCGTGATGTTCCTATGCACTGGCAACTCGTGCCGGAGCCAGATGGCCGAAGGTTGGGCCCGGGCGCTTAAATCCGGGCAGGTCGAGGCTTATTCCGCCGGCACGAATCCTCACGGCCTCAATCCTCTCGCAGTGCGAGCGATGAGCGAGGCGGGCGTCGATATCTCCAAGCACACTTCCAAACGGCCGCAGGAGATCGGTGTGTCGTTTGACTTCGTGGTTACGGTATGCGACTCGGCCCACGAGTCCTGTCCCATTCTGCCCGGCGCCCGCATTGTCCATGTCGGCTTTGACGATCCACCGCGCCTCGCAAAGGGTGCGACGAGCGACGACGAGGCGATGCCCCACTATCGCCGCGTGCGCGACGAAATTCGAGCGTTCGTACAAACGCTCCCCGATTCCATCACCTCTTTCAAGGAGTAACCCATGACCACGATCAAAGTTTTCGATCCCCCGATGTGCTGTTCAACCGGCGTGTGCGGCCCCGAAGTCGATACGCGGCTGGCCCAGTTCGCCGCGGACCTGGCGTGGTTCTCCGGCCAAGGCTTTAAGGTTGAACGCTTCAATCTCTCTCAGCAGCCCGAGATGTTTATTCAGAACGCCGCGGTGCTGGCGGCCGTCAATGCCGGGAGTACCCAGGCACTCCCGATCGTGATGGTCAACGATCAGATCGTGTCGCAGCGCGGCTACCCGACCCGAGATCAGCTCGGGGCGAAGGCCGGTTTGATCCCCGTCGGATCGTCGCTACCCATGACCAGAGCTGGTGGGTGCGGCTGCGGTCCTAAAGGCTGCTGCTGACGTTCGACACGACGCATGATTTAACTGATTTCTGACGGCCAGGAGCTTTCAATGGACTTTGTCACCAACCCTACCCGCTATCTCTTCTTCACGGGCAAGGGTGGTGTGGGCAAGACATCCATCGCGTGCGCCACGGCCGTCACACTCGCCGACCGTGGGCTCCGTGTATTGTTGGTTAGCACCGATCCGGCATCGAACCTCGACGATGTCTTCAGCATACGTCTGAGCAATGCACCCACGCCAATCCCAGGCGTAGCTGGCCTTTGTGCTGTCAACGTTGATCCCGAAGCCGCGGCGAAAGCGTACCGAGACCGCGTAGTCGGGCCATACCGCGGCGTGCTCCCTGACGACGCGGTGGCGCACATGGAGGAGCAGTTATCGGGCTCATGCACCGTGGAGATCGCCGCGTTCGACGAGTTCACCGCGCTTTTGACCAACGGCGAGATCGCCGCCGGGTACGACCACATCGTCTTTGATACTGCTCCGACTGGCCACACCCTTCGGCTGCTGGCGCTGCCCGCTGCGTGGACAGGTTTCCTAAACTCCAACTCGCACGGGTCCTCCTGCCTTGGTCCGCTCTCAGGGATGAATAGTCAAAAGGACCGTTACGAGCAAAGCGTCGCCGCTCTGGGCGATCCCCTACAGACCTCGCTCATCATGGTCGCTCGCGCCGACGTCAGCGCGCTGCGCGAGGCCGATCGGAGCAGCACGGAACTTGCCGCGCTCGGGCTGAAGAATCAGCGGCTGGTCGTCAATGGCGTCCTTACACCCGCTTCGCCCGGCGACGAGATGGCCGACGCGATGGCGCGGCGTGCGCTTTCGGCGCTCGCACAGATACCTTTGATGCTGGGCACCCTTCCGCGCTTCACGATTCCCCTGAAGCCTATGAACATCGTCGGCCTTGAGGCGGTCCGGTCGCTGTTCAAGCCGACCGAGCCTTTACCACCTGGCTCGACGGTCGCGGTTGAAGCGATCGACCTCCCGGGCCTGTCAGGCCTTATCGCCGAGTTAGAGAAGTCCGGGCACGGAGTAATTATGACGATGGGTAAGGGTGGCGTCGGTAAGACCACCATCGCCGCGGCCATTGCTGTGCAGCTGGCGCATCGCGGGCATCAGGTACATCTGACGACGACGGACCCGGCGGCCCACGTCACGGCGACGCTCAACGCTATCGTGCCAAATCTCCGCGTTGATCGCATCGATCCCGTCGCAGAGACCAGAGCTTACCGCGAAGGCGTGTTGGCCAAGGCCGCCCAAGACCTCGACGCCGCAGGCCTTGCCTTGCTTGAAGAGGACCTCCGCTCCCCGTGTACCGAGGAAGTCGCTGTATTCCGGGCCTTCTCAAACGCCCTCAGCGAGGCCACGCGGCAGTTCGTGGTCATCGACACCGCCCCGACGGGACACACACTGTTGCTTGTGGACGCGACGGGTTCATATCATCGCGAAATGATGCGACAGATGGCGGTGGGCAAGCCCGCCGAGCCGATCGACCACGGCATCGTGAGGGGAGTCAGCACGCCGATGATGAAACTCCAAGACCCCGAGTACACCAAAGTATTAATTGTAACCCTTGCTGAAACTACACCTGTCCTTGAAGCCAGCCGACTGCAGAATGACTTGCGCAGGGCCAAGATCGAGCCATTCGCCTGGGTCATCAACGGAGCTCTCTCCGCCGCCGGCACGACCGACCCACTGCTGCGTGTGCGGGCCGCCTCCGAGCGAGATGTGATCGCCAAGGTCACCTGCGGCCTCGCTGCAAGGACGCACATGGTCCCTTGGCAGGTAGAGCAACCTGTGGGTGCAGCGGCACTGGGTCACCTCGTGTACGCTGGTCTGTCAAGCAGCATGCCATGACCGTGATCTCATCATGTTTATGCGTGCGAGCTCTGATTATTTACATCTTCGGCTGCCGCGATTGGGCCAGTATCAACCTGAGCGCACCAAGAGAGCCGCGCGAAAGCTACACCCGACGGAGTCAGGAGAGTAATATAAGCCCGTGACGCAAGAACCGCGCGAGACCTGATGAGATCCGCTCGGCTGTGCGAGCGAGCGGTCAAGGAGACCAAAGTTGCACCACCAAGTATGCCGTACCCCGCTGGTGGCAGCGGTTTCTTGTGAGCCAGCCACCCATCATCTCACGGAGAGGCGTCTCCGTTACGGCGCGGCGGGGACGACGGGGGCGGCCTGCACGCCGATGCCGGTCAGCACCAGCCGCATCGCATCGCCCGCGCCTACCAAGCTCTCGCC
>CAYVFW010000265.1:0-4220 GCA_964450325.1 uncultured Phycisphaeraceae bacterium
GCCCAGAGCGGCGAAACCTGTGGCACGATTCGTTTCAGGTTGTGCCACCTGCCGATCAAATATTATACTATATTATGGTCATGAAAAAGGCACCAAGTTATTCATGCTGGGTGCCGTGGGGTGTGATGGGAATAATTTAAGTTATAAGTGAATATTATGTTAAGCGGCGCCGGCGCGGTGTTGCGAGGAGGCCACAGGCCAGCAGGCACAGGCCCGCCGAGGCTGGCGCGGGGATGACGATGAGGGCACCGACTGTTGCACCGGGGTAATGGATGACGCAACCTAAGACAGTCCCATCATCGGACATGTAGTTGAAGTTGTCGATTGTCGCACCCGGCGGAAGTATTACGCC
Organism: uncultured Phycisphaeraceae bacterium; assembly: GCA_964450325.1. Taxonomy (GTDB): domain Bacteria; phylum Planctomycetota; class Phycisphaerae; order Phycisphaerales; family UBA1924; genus UBA2402. The sequence goes on from CAYVFW010000265.1 coordinate 353, forward strand.
GATTGAAGGCAAGTAGTCGATGGCAGAGACCATTCCGGTTTCTGAGGTCCAGATGAAGGCCCTACCTCGAGATCCGGGCGTGCCCGAAGCACCGGGACTGCCCCTTCCAGCCACAATTCGAGCATCCTGCGAAACAAACTCGGCTAACGAACTTGCCCACTGAGACAAAACCTGTGGTGGCTGAGTGACATCGCGCCAGATGGCTGCCCCGATGTTGGTGCCATCGCTGGCTGCACCGACGATAATGTTGCCATCTGGAGTTACATCATACGCGGAGATGGTGCGGCCCCCCGGCGCTGCCTGGAGCAAGGTGTACCCGGTCTCCATTGTCCATCGAAAAGCGGCTCCAACGCCCGCGCCCCCCGAATAGCCGATACCCACGGCCCCATCTGCGGAGATGGCTTCCATGCGTGTGTAGAGCGCGCCCGGTGTAGCATGGCCAAGGTCTTGACGGCCCTCTGCCTGCGTCCAACGAAAGGGCTGGTTATAGATGGTGCCGAGGCCCTCATACCTGTAGTCATAACCAAAGACAATGTCACCATTGCGTGAGATGCGGTTCGCAAACGAGTCGGTGAAGCCGTCGGAAACGCCGAGGAAAAGCGGCGCTTGCCCAACGCGGTCGTAGACTGCCTCCAAGGTACCTAGAAACTGATTCGTTCTGCCACCAACGTAAGCAGAGAGCGCCGCATCCACATCCATGTAATCGCGTGATGCGCCCAATGGGTTGGGAACCGGCTCGATTGTTTCACCGTATCGCCAAGAACGTGCATCGTAAATCCTTCCATAAGTTGGATCCGGTCCCACGGTGCATAGAGCAACACGGGAGCCAGTCGAATCTAGGCCGATGGTTCGAACGTTTCCCTCTCGGGCACCAAGCTGGTAGCGATGTACGCCAAAGGGAAACTGCTGGCCAAATGTTACAGTGGTGCTAAGAGCGAGCACGGCTGCCAAGCTGAGAAACGCGCGACTCATTGCCCACCCCCAAACGCTTCCACAAAGGTGAGCACGTCGGCCTCATCCACCACACCATCGTTATTTACGTCTGCGGCAGCTGCACCCGCAATGAAATCGGTGGAGAAGATCTCCGCATCGGTCTGGGTCACTGAATCATTCTGATTGACATCTGCGGGCGAGGCCATGATGTCTTCTCCACCGCCACCGCCGACTGATGGTGCCGTGAACGGCCCAAGCACAAGTTGAAGCCGATCAAGCAGCATAACAAAGGGTTCGCTGCTCTTTTTCTTCACAACAAGCCGAGCCCGGAGTTCACGGAGGTTGCCGACGGTTGGCTTGAGATAGAGTTGTAAGTCTGTATTTGGCCAGGCGAAGGTGCGGCGCACCGAACGGTCGGGGGTGTACATGCCGCACCAGTTGGTTGGCCAGTAGAAATCATGATTGGCTGGATCAAAGAGCTTGACGCTGTCAGTTACGGGCCAGGTGACCCAGGTTCCAGACTGGCCGTCGGGCGCGAGCTTGAAGAGCTGTAGCCGGGCGTACATGCGGCCGGGCTCTGTCTCTATTGAATCTCCACTGATATAAGATTCGAGGAAGAGCTGCGGCGAAGAGCCACCGCCCACACCCGCTCGAAAGTCATCTCTCACCTGAAAAGTGATATCAACCGCTGCCTGCTGGACACTGCCGCTGAGACCATCTTCATCGGGAAGGAGTTCACTGGTTACTTTCCAGCCAACGGGGGCGGTGTCGGTGGGCGTCGGTGGAATGTCGGCGGGTGCTGGCCCTATCGAGCGAGCGTTCGCCACGAGACTGCCTGCCACAGTTGTGCCGCGCAGTGGTGCAATATGAGTTAGCTTGGCTGCGTAGGCCCGCCGCTTGGCAATCGTGATATCACTCCACTTTTGCTGAAGGCTGCTATCGGCAGAGTCGCATCCAAGGGCGGTGCTGGGTGAGTTCACGAAGACCAGGCTGTTGGTCATACGGTTCGCGCGAAGGTCGGCGAGTTGTGCCAGCGTGTCTAAGGGGGTGGCAACCGAGAATGGGCGGCCATTCTCACCATCGTTTGGGAAAGTAACATCACCAGTCGCGCAGATCCAGGGGATGACCTGCTTTGGTGTTAAGCCGCTGAAGTACATGGAATCGAAAATATCGCGGGTTTGCCGGCGGCCCATCTCAAAGTAACTGCTAATAGTGGCGTTGATGTTTGACTGGTCGGGGGTTGTGGGATAGGTGTTGAACGCGCTCATCCACGGGTAGTTAAGATCAATCTGTGACTGCTCGGTGAAAACTCCGTAGAAAACGGGTGCGGCGAGGGTGCCGGGAATATCAAAGCCGTTGCTGGCCCAGCTTGCAGGGTCAAAGCTCCAGCGGTCGGGGCGTGGGTCGCTTGGAGGAGTGAGGTAGAGAGGCATGGCCGCGGCGTTGCAGAGGAAGTTACCATTCGGCTGGCCGCCGGCGCAGTTCTGTGCGCTGTTGTTGAGCCATTGACGAAAGACGTTGCGAACACCAAGCAAACCTTGGTTGGTGATTTGCATTGACCATTGGCTGGCAAGCGAGGTGTGGGCGCGCTCAAAGCGCCAACCAAGGCGTTCGTTGCCGGTGGTGAGGCGATGGGTATGGGCAACATCCCCATAGTTGAAGACTTGGCACTGTGGCCAGCGGGCGTGGATCTCATCGTAAAAAGCGTACTTCATGGCTGCGTTGTGGGCCATTTTGTTGACACGGTACCACCAAATGCCGATGCGGCGGTTGTTGCGAATGTCGGTTTCGTTCTGGGGGGTTTCTACTTCGTAGTTGCCAAGGGAGTATGCAGTTTTCACTTCGTCAAAGGGGATGCAGGTACCACCGGGGCACCACTCATCGCGCCAGAGCTGGGCGAGGGTCTTGTTGTTGGAACCCATGACAATCATGGTGTCCCAGCGAGGGTCGTCGTGGATACGGCTTAGGATGTAGGTACCGTTGGGAGAGAGATCGGCGACTACCTGCTCGGTATCGAAGGAGATATAAGCTGGCTCAAGATCTTGAAGTGCCGGGGTGTTGACTTCAAGGATCTGCCGTCGAGAGATGTACTCATCGAGGAACTCGGAGAACCAAGCTCTTGCCTCGTAAAGGCCGCCATCCTCACCACCTCCAGCGACAGGGTGGCGGAACCAGGGCGTAAGCCAGTACTTTGGCCCCGCATTCGGAAAAAGAACGTCATCGAAGCCATCAGCAATTCTGTAGAGCGACGTTGGATTGAAATCGGGCGTTGGCTGATTGGCGGAAGTAAATCCGTCACCAATGTTATAAAGTGACCAAGTATGGCTCGAAAGCCATCGGGTGGCTTGCGCGGGGGTCATGCATGGCCCAGGACCGCCACCCGTGTATTGTTCCTTGGCTTTGTCCGCCATGTTTTTGCCCGCAAAGCTGGCAGTGCGCCAATGGGGTTGAATTATAGTGCTGGAGCAGTTGGCACCGGGCACGGTTGAATCGCACCAACCGTAAATGTTCCCAAAGATTGCAGGGATAATGTTACCATCGATGATTCCCGAGGATGTATTGCGGGAAGGAGGGGCGGCAAAGTGAAGGATAATGTCGTCGTCGGGGTCAATAGGTTGGGCGTGGGCCACCTGCGGGCTGGGTGCAATCGCCGCGAGGGCGAGTACAATTAAGCCCGTAGCCCGTAGCCCGTAGCCCGTAGCCCGTAGACTCGTTCCGGCTCCGCCGCTATCTGTCAATATTCGCATCCGAGAAACCTCATAATCAGGAAAGACCTGCTAGGCGGCACGACCGCGCCACGCCGCGTATGCATGGAGTATGACACAAGATTCCAATAACTGCAAGCTATTTAGCGCGGAATTATGAAAAAAGCCTGAAGGGCGGCAGGTGGCACAACTAATACCGGATCGTGCCACCGGGTTCGCCGCTTTGGGCG
>CAYVFW010000266.1:0-2476 GCA_964450325.1 uncultured Phycisphaeraceae bacterium
ACCGCTTTTCTGGGCGGTGAAACTGGTAAGACATCGGGCGGAAGCCCGATGCCACTTACTTTTTGCTAGGGGCTTGGTTTCGTTTCTAACGTAATTGTTACTACGGCCGTGGCGATCGCGGTTGGGTCGGGGCGCTCTTTCAGGGAGCGGGCGATGGCGTTTTTGGTACGGGGGGCGGTGAGGGCTTCGTGGATGGTGCGGCCGTTGGCTATTACTTTTATGGGTTGATCGAGGTCGAGGAGTTCATCGCTGAGGAGGAGATCAATCTGGGTCACATGATCGCTTGTTAATGTTATAGTCTGGCCTTCAATGCGGGCGCGGATTTCTTGATTGGGCTTGGCTTGCGACGAGGGGACGCTCAGCCAGTAGAATCGGGTGTGCGGGGTGTTGCCTTGCCGCCAGATTATGTTGCGGGGCCAGGGGTTGCGGGTGTGGGCTGCCATCCAGGGGACGCTCTCGGCATCCTTACGCTGCATCCAGTGGCCCACGCCGGGGTAGATCTTAACTAAATGCGGATAACCATCGGGGTCTTGCTCGCGCAGTTTACCTAGTTGATCGGCCCAGGCTTGTGCGACGGTGTTGCGGTTGTACGCCGCGTCGTCGCCACCCATAAAGATAGCGAAGGGGAGGTTTCGCAGGCCAAGCGGCGAGGCGTCGTTGGGGTGGCCGGCCATCATGGACGCTGCGGCGAAGCGATCGGCCATGCGAGGCGCGAGCTGATAGACACCGTCGCCGCCTGCAGAGTAACCCATGAGATAGATGCGGTTGGGATTCACACCCCACACGACGATCGCGGATTCGATCAGGCGGTCAAAGAGGGCATCAACCTCGGGGCGATGCCAGAGGTTCCAACTGTCACTTGGAGCGCGAGGGGCGACGTAAATTCCTTCGGCGGGCTGGTAAAGGCCCAGCTGATTCTGCCATTGCTTATCATTTACTTCGGCGGTGGTGCCGCCGCCACCGTGCATGGAGATCCAGAGGCTTGCGCCGTTGGCGGGTGCCTCGCCGAAGCGTTGGTGGAGAAGGCGGAGTGAATCGGTGCTGTGTTTAATTAGATTTGCTTCGAGCTCGGCGGCGCGTTCGGCAAGGATTGATTCCGCGTGCGACTTCCAGAGCTCATCGGCGAGCGTCTTGGCATCGGTTTTGCTTATTGCAAGTTCGTCCCAGTAGAGGTCGATTACTTTGCCGGGTCGTTGCGTTTCAGTAATGTAAGCGGTGCGGGTTGAGTTCTTGATTGTAACTCGAAGGGGGCAGGGAAACTTGGCGGGAACCGGGAGCGTGGCGGCGCGGTTGACATCAACGGGATCTTCATACGTGGCGGAAGTAGCTGGTTTGTCTCCTTCGAGGGTGAGGTCTGCGGCGAGGCGTTTGCCGCCTCGTGAAGCCCAAAGACGAATAGAGTGAAGCTCGTGCTTAACACCTTCTACGTTTTCAACAACATAGCGAGAGGTTACATCCACTGCCGGGACGCTGCGGTCGCTGATGTTCCAGACGAGGGGGAAGCGATCGCCGGTAGCTTTCCAAGAAGAGGCCCAGATCGCGTGAAGCTCATGGCCTTGAATGGCTTTGGAGGCTTGGCCAGTGAACCAGCCGCGATCAAGGCCCGCCGCGTCGTATTCGGCCGCGCCGGTGAATCTCCATTGTTCGCCATCATAAACTTCAACCCAAGTGTGATTACCATCGGTGCCCACCCACGAGCCGATGCCCGCGACGCGGGCGGGGATGCCCACGCTGCGGCAGGCATCAACCAACAGAATTGATAAGCCAGTGCAGGAGGCCAGGCCCTGCTGCATGGATTCGAACGGGCTCTGATTCGGTTTTCTGCGTGCGGTGCTGTAACTTACTTTGACGACTTTGAAGAGTTCGCGGTTCAGGGCTTGGGCTGCATCAGTGGCGTTCGTGGATTTACTTACGATATTGCTCGCTACTTCGTAGAGGCGTGGGCGCCAGCGTTCGCGAGTTTCATCGAGCACGGCGTATGGAAGTACATCATTGAAGAAGATCAATTCGGGGAGAGATTTGCACCACGGGAAGCGGTCGCGGGCCTGGAGGGCGAGCGCTATGTTTTCGATGACAAGGTCGGGATCCACGGCTATGTCGCGATCAGGGCGGTTGGCGGCGAGAAACGCCGCGGCTTGTGCGCCGGGTTCGCCAAGCTCAGTGGCAGCGCGTTGCTGGATAGCGTCCCACGTGGAGGCCGGCGCGATACTGGGAGGGCTGGAGGCGGTTTCGGGTTGAGCGAGCGTCGCCTGGCCCAGGGTGGTGAGTGCCACCGGGGGGAGGACAGCGAGTAGGGTGCGAAGAAACGAGATGCGAAGTGAGGGAGCCATGGTGCGGAGTTTAGGAGTGGTGGCGCACGGCCCCCGCTGTGGAGAGACGGGGTGGTGAGGTGGGCGTTGGGGCGGACTTCCCCCACTTTCAGGCGGCGCGAAGAACACCGGGCGTGGGATGCGGCGGCTGGGCGGGAGGGCTTGAC
>CAYVFW010000266.1:2486-4201 GCA_964450325.1 uncultured Phycisphaeraceae bacterium
GGGTTGGGTGGGCGGCTTTTTGGTTTATGTGGCGTAGCTGGCTTATGTGCCTTGGCTGGCTTCGTGCCTTCGCTGGCGTAAGACGGCGCAAAACCGCGCAGGGTTGGCTTGGCGTCGATCGCGTCTAAGTGCAACCGCCTGGACTGGCGTGGGCGAGAGGCTGACTTATAATATTAATTCATAGAAGAGTGTGTTGGGGATCGGGTCATCGTTATATTTCGATATGGATTTGAAGCCCAGGCTTTTGTAGAGAGATTGCGCGGGGAGCATGTATTCATCGGTATCGAGGCGCATCGCGGCGTAGTTGGCGGCACGGGCGATGGTAATAAGTTCGTTACAGAGGAGTCTGCCCATTCCCACGCGGCGCGCGGCGGGGTTGACGTAAAGGCGCTTCATCTCACAGATGGGTCGGTGTGGATTTGCATCGAGCTCGCGGAAGGCGATGACACCGGAGGGGAGGGTGGCGGCGTGATCGAGGTAGCCGAGGAGGATGACGCCGCGTGGCGAGGTGTATTTACCGGGGAGTGCGGCCATTTCGGCATCGAAGCCCTGAAATGTAAGTGGTGTGGAGATGCTGTCGCGGTACTCGATCATCAGGGTGCGTGCGGCGGCGATCGCGGCGGCGGTTTCGGCACGGCGGATGATGGCACTGGGGGGGACCATAGGGTTGGTGGCGGGTGAACTGGGGCGCGCGGATGGATGGCCTGGCGAGCGTGCAGCGAACTGATTGCATGGGCTGGCGCGGGCACGGGCTGGCTGCGGGCATGCGCGAGCGTTACCGAGCGGGGGGCAGATGAAAGGCGTTGTATGGCCTTTGCGCGAAGGACCTGTTGGTGGCGGCACATTCCTGACACAAACTGCTGCATGAGTTACACCTGCTGGAGGATGTCTTCCCACTTCATGGCGTTGCCGGGTTGGCGGGCCTGGACGAAAGTTACTTTTCCTTTGCCATCAGAAGACTGGCCGATGACGACGGTGCCGCGGGCGGAGACATTCAACTCCGGCCAGTACAAGCCGTAGGCCTTACAGACGGCGCGGTGCATGTCGCAGAGGAGGATTTGCTTATATTTTTCTTTTTCGGCGAAGGCGTTGTTGGCAGCGAAACTATCGCACGAGACCCCCACCACTGTCGCCCCCTTTTCGGTCCATTTGGTGAAGTCGTCGCTGATGCAGCGCATCTCGGTGGAGCAGACGCTGGTGAAGGCGAGGGGATAGAAACAGAGGACCACTTCGCCGGCTTTTACGTGCTCGGCGAGGGACCAATCCTTACGATCGTGCGTGGTGAGCGTGAAATCCGGGGCGGAATCGCCCACGGCGATGGGTGCGGAGCGGGGAGCAAGGTTTTCGTTGGCCATGATAAGAATCCTTGATTATGTTTAAGGGAAAAGAGCGGAGGGTGCTGAGAGCGAACGCAAAGGTAGTGAGGTGATGCAGGGAATGCACGGCAAGGGGAACATCTGAGAGAACGGTTGCCGCTGGCATGAAGGATTGCGCCGTTTCGCACGAAAACCGCTTCATGGATCGAAATGTGGGTGGCACAAAGGCGCTCATGGTAGGGAAGATGCCCGGGGCCGGCGGCAGCGCGTAGGGGAGGCACGGATTCTCGCGGCTGTGATCCGGTGGGGAACGTATCCTTTGCCAGCGGGGGAAGGTGGGTTGCTGGTGCTGGGGCGATGGCTGTCATGGTGGTGGGGAGAGGTGTTACAGTTGGATGT
>CAYVFW010000267.1:0-4194 GCA_964450325.1 uncultured Phycisphaeraceae bacterium
AGTTGAGCCGCGAACTTTGCAGGAGGAACGTAGCCGAGCGCCGAGTGTGGTCGCCGGTGGCAGTACTCATTCCGCCAGCGGTAGGCGCACGCCTGCCCGTGCCCAACATCCTCGAATACTTCCGTGCTAAGCAACTCGTCGCGCAGCCTCCCGCAACTTGCGGACGATCTCTTGGGTGCTGTGCCTCTTACGCTTCATGATTGAGCCTCGCTGCAGCAAGTATTGCCCCCCAAAGCTCTCATTCGCCTTGGCTCAGAATTTCACGGGCAGGTCATCCCCCCGTCGCATCCGCGTCGTTAAGTTTGCCGATGATCTGTTCCGCTGTATCGCGGTCCGTTTCATCTGAATCGTGTCTCCAGAGGCCGTACCGCGGGCCGTTGGGACTCGCTTTGTTGTGGATCAGGATTCGGGGGGGTAGATCAAGGTTGGCAAATGCGGCGGAGCAGGGCATTCCTTTGAAACTGAGGAGTAATTTTGCGGCATGTGGCACGTCTGTTTGTTCACGTCTCGGGCACTATCGGGTTATATTGCTGAAACCGCTCTTTGAACTCGTTAAGAGCGCGAACACCCTGCGTGGCCAGCGTCCATTGAAACAGCATGGTCTGACGGTGCAAGTCGGGTTTGACTTCAGCCACTCTTGTTACTTTAGCCATTCGTAGATCCCGCACTGGTTTCAAGCCGCGTCAACCAACGATCAAGCCAAGGGCAACCGCCTCGCAAGGCTGCAACTCCGATGTCGGAGGCGGCGGTGACGCCCCACGCGACTTTGTCGTAGCCGGGAATGACGGATAAAAGCCGCTTCGATGGCGCGGTCGCTGGCGAATCGTCAATATGCTCCACAGATGGACCGCACCCGCTCCTAATCGCGGCCAGTTGCGCGCCTAACCGTACGTGGTCGTGGCTTCCCAAACCTCCGCCCGTTGCGATGCTCATAGCGGTACGCTTCGGATCGACAAACAACAAACTTTCAAACTCGTGAAGTTGCACACATGGATGGAATCTTGCCCCTATTTCGGCGGAAAGATCGGCGACTAGCGACTCCTCAACAATTCGGCCGCGCGTAGCAATCGTTTTGGTATTCGCGCGTTCGCGCCCTGGCCATGATGAAGGCATCGAGTAGTAATCCACCATCACACACACATGCCTGCGGTCGCGCTCTTTTGCCAACCGGAGCACCTCGGAGCGGTAGGTTTCCCACTCTTGGATCCCTCCTCGCTTGCGCCCCGGTTTTCCTACTAGCGTGCCCGCCAGACTTATGCCTGCCGCGAACAAAAATGGGCTAATCAGGCTGCGGCAGAACTCCCGCTCGGTTTGTCCCTCGCATAATACAATTACATCAAGCATCGTTCACCCCACCTCGAACATTACCTTTGAGCCAAAGCTCGCCCAAACTAAACTCGCCCAGCCAAGACTCCAAATCCTCACCTTCTACAGGCGTAAATCGCGTCGCTCCATCCACCTGATCAACCGTGATGACCTGACCAGGCTCAAACTCGCTCAGCAACACCGGCGATTGGGTCGCGGCGATGATTTGCGTACGGGTTGAAGCGGATCGCAGCAGGCCAGCGAGAATCATCAGTGCCTCGGGGTGCAGGCCCAGCTCCGGTTCATCAATTACAATCATCGCGGGCGGCCTAGGCTGAAGCAGGGCCGTGGTCAGGCAGATAAATCTGATCGTGCCATCGGAAAGATGTCCGGGCGAGAAAATGTAGTCTTTTCCCTTCTGCCGCCAAGTAAGGCGCACTTGCTCTTCGGCTTTACTCTTCCGCACAGTCAGAACAAAATCATCGAAGTAGGGGGCGATGCGCTGGATAGTCTTTCGGATGGCTGCGTAAACGGCGGGCTGACCATTTCGAAGGCCCAGTAGAAATGCCGCCAAATTGTCGCCGCTCGCCGCGAGCCTTTCGGTCTGCTCGACTCCGCCATCTCGTCGCATTCCGGCCGTCATGCTGGTATCATGAAAGTGGTAGACATGCCAATCCGAAACCGAGTCCCACACGTACCATAGGGGACCGTGCTTGGCCAACACGCCAGCATCGTTGCGCCGGTCTTTCAGTTTAGACTCAGGAAGGCCGATGCCTAGAAAGCTCTTTTTGAGACCGCGCTCCCCGGTAAACTGGGTGCTCTCGGCCGCGATGATGATCCCGCCTTCCGCCGTCGGCCCCAACGTAAAGTTATAACCATTGACGCCGAATATCAGCTGCGCATCAATCTGCTTCGTGTTCTTTACCCCGTTGAAGAAGTATCCATCCGCTGGGCCGTTTTGCAGCACGTACGCCTGAAGGCGCTGTTCAACCATCGCCCTTAACAGCCGGAAAAACTCGACAAAGTTGCTCTTGCCAGCACCGTTGGCACCGATCAGGATGTTCAACTGCCCAAGCTTCAAGTCCAGTGACTCGATCGACTTGAAGCCGCGGATGATGATCTGATCGAGTTTCCTTGCCAAACTTACAACCCTCCCGCGCTGTCGGTTTCTTCGAACATCTTAATCTTAAACACCGCTTCAATCGGGAACACCGTGCAGATTTCAGCCGTGCGGTGCGCCCGCGTCACCGGGCCATGAATGTAAGTGATATTGTACGCGCGTTGCTTGCTGCGCTCCCGCGTGCGTTCGTTGTGACGCACCAACACCCTTGACTTCCTCGAGCTGTGATTTCAACTCTTTCACGCGACGCTTTGCCGGAAAATTTCATACTACATTCATCGCGCCCAAAAGCGCGAGAGCCCAAGTGCCTGTAGGGTAAAGGGTTACCACACCGTTTACTTATAAACCCAAGGGCTCCGCGCTATGACGCACTGTATCCACGCTCCTGCGTCTGATTCCATTGGCTTTTGGGCATTCGGCAGGCAGGCGGTTGTCGATGACTTTAATGGCGGGCAGATCGTTTCTGAGGGCGGGGCGTTGTTGCAGAGGGAAACCGAGAAGCGTTTGCTCAAACTTGTCGAGCGGTTCGGCGCGGGCAGTGTTGATCCGCGTGTGGTCGGTGCGGCGGATCGTGCTGTAACTCTCAAGTGGCTGGCCGTGGCGCGTGGTGTTCAGCCAAGGCAGCTGCGCGGTTGATGGCGGCTGCGTGACACTAAGACAACCATAAGCAAGGGTATGGAGCAAGAGTCGGTGCGCGCTCAGTGCGCTCAATTAAAGGGCTCAAATCGAGCGATCTGCGGCATGGGACTTAACAGGCTCGTGGGGAGCCTCTGTTATCGAATCCCGATGAGGGTGTGAAATATGCGGGTTCGCTTCGTCCGCTAGGTTGGTAGGGGTTGGTTACGTTTGAACCGAGCGGAGAGGGCGTTCGCGAGCTGCCAGAGCAGGAGGCCGACCACGGCAGCGGAGAGTGTTGCGATGGTTATCTTCAGGGAGGCGGGGAGGGGCTGGTCGTAGAGGAGGACCTGGACTACGCCGACGATCGGGGGGTGGATCACGTAGAGCCACATTGCTGCTTGGGCGAGTGGTTGGAATAAGCGCGGGGGGTGGGTGCCGGGGAGGAGTGCGGCGAAGAGCCCGGGCCAGAGGAGGATTGAGGACGCCGCGTAGGCGACGGTGGCGATGGCAAAGGCTGAGTTGTGGGGCGCGATGGGGGCGGCGGTGAAGGTGAGGAAAAGGATGAAGGAGGCTCCGGCGGCGGTGAGGGCGAGGAGCCAGAGTCGGCGGGAGAGGGCCAGGATTTGAGCGCCGGGGACGACGCCGGCGACGAAGAAGGAGCCGTGATAGAAAAACTCGGAAGTGCGCGGCCAGAACCAGTTATGAAACTCGGTGATGCAGCGGGGATCAAAGTAGACCGCGGCGGCGGCTACCAGTGCGCACCCTGCGGCCCAGCGGGCGGCGCGGAGGGGGGAGCAAGGTAGTTTGCTTATGATGCGGGGAAAGAGGCGGACGAGGAGCCAGAGGAGCGCGGAGAAGATAAGCAGGTATTGAAGAAACCAGAGGTGGGCCATGCCGTAGAGGTCCTGCTGGAAGCCGTGCTCGAAACGGAGGTGGAAGATATTACTTACTTCCGCGAGACCGGCGCGTATCCATCCCCAGGCCCAGACCAGGTACATGCAGGGGAAGACTATCGTAACTAAACCGACGAAGAATGGGATGCCTAAACGCTTGAGGCGACGGATGATGAACTCGTTGGGGGAGCGGCGGGCGAGGGTCGCCGCGGCGAGGAGACCGGCGAGGAAGAAAAAGAGCGGGATGCGGAAGCCGTG
>CAYVFW010000268.1:0-4170 GCA_964450325.1 uncultured Phycisphaeraceae bacterium
CGCCGCGAGCACCCGAGGCGATCTGCGGTTTAACGATCAACTCCGCGATGAATCGCCCGAAGCTTATGATCGAAGACTCTCCGAGTTGAAAGAGATGCTGGCCGGAGTGAAAGCCTTGGACCGTACCTCGCTCGCGGCGGGTGGCTTTGGCGATGAGGATGCGCTCGACGCGGATTTATTGCAGTACGAGTTGGAGTTACAGATCGCAACGGCGGAGCTCAAGCTCGAACAGATGCCCGTGAACTCGATGGACGGGCCTCATGTCTGGCTGCCCCAACTGGCCGAAATGGTGCCGATGCGGACGGCCAAACATGTGGATGATTACGTTACGCGGCTTGAAAAAATGCCGCTGCAGATAGATCAGATTATCGAGCAGATGAGGCGGGGGCTCGCGGCGGGGAGGACGGCGCCCAAGGTAGTGCTCAAGCATGTGCTTGCTTCGATTCGATCGCACGCCTCCCCCACTTTTCTTACGGTTGAGGGAGTGAAGGAGAGCCCGTTCTACCGCCCGCTCCGCACGGCGTGGGCTTCGGACACGGCCAAAGCGCGGGGTACCAAGGCGATTCAGGAGGGGCTTGTGCCCGCCTTTGATCGGCTGGGCAAGTTCCTTGAAACGACTTACATCCCCGCGTGCCGCGAGAGCATCGGTTATGGTCAGAGCATTGACGGGACGAAAGCTTACGATGTTCGGCTGCGAAGTTTCACTACGACGCAGATGACGGCGAGCGAGATTCACGCGCTGGGCCTGAGCGAGGTCGCGCGGCTGCGGGCGGCGATGGACCGCGTGATAGACGCGACGGACTGGCCAGAGAAAAGCATGAGCCCCGAGAGTCGGTTCGCCGCGTTTCTGGCGTATCTTCGCACCAACCCGCGGTTTTACTACACCGACGCGGAGCAGATGCTCTCAGATTACCGCGACCTGTGCAAACGGATTGACCCCGAACTTCCCAAGCTCTTCCGGACCCTTCCCCGCAACACCTACGGCGTGCGGGCCATCCCCAAGTTTGCCGCGATGACCAGCCCCGCGGCGTACTGCTACCCCGGCTCGTACCGCTCTGGCGTGCCCTCGTACTTTATGGTCAATACTTATGATTTGACCCAGCGGCCAAAGTACGGCATGGTTTCACTTACGTTGCACGAGGCGGCGCCCGGCCATTACTTTCAGTTGGCCATCGCCGACGAGCTTGAGAGCGTACACACTTTCCGCACGCTCACTGGCTACACCGCTTATGTTGAGGGGTGGGCGCTCTACTGCGAGCAGTTGGGAATGGAGATGGACCCCCAGCCGGGCATGAGGGCCATTAGTAGCCAGCCTTCGGCGGAGGGCAAGGGGTTTTATAAGGATCCTTACGACGACTTTGGGCGGCTGTCCGACGAAATTTGGCGCGCGTGCCGGCTGGTGGTTGACACCGGAATGCATGCCTTCGGTTGGGACCGTGCTCGCGCTCTGGCTTACATGATGGAGAACACGGCGGGCACCGAGCTTGACCTTACCAGCGAGATCGATCGTTATATTTCGTGGCCGGGGCAGGCCTGCGCTTACAAGGTTGGTCAACTTACCATCTCCAGGCTGCGAGCCTCCGCAACGCAGCGGCTGGGCGACTCGTTTGATATCCGAGAGTTTCACGACCAGGTGCTGCTCGGGGGTGCGCTGCCCATGCCCGTGCTAGAAAAGCGAGTCGAACGCTGGATCACACAGCGCATAGCGGCTAAGAAGTAACTTGCTTGGAAGCTAAGACAGGCAGCGCTCGCCCGCGTGACCAGCAGACATCGTTCTGCGGCGTTTCTCAGAGATCTTATCTGCGGTTCCATCTCGGTCACCAACATTAGACATTGAACAGGAAGTGGCAGATGTCCCCATCCTTCATAATATAATCTTTACCTTCAACGCGCATCCTTCCGGCTTCCTTGATCGCCTTCTCGCTCCGGTGCTTTTCCAGATCAGCGAGCGTGTAGACTTCGACGCGGATGAAACCTTTTTCAAAGTCAGTGTGGATCACGCCCGCCGCCTGTGGTGCTGTCGCCCCCACCGGCACCGTCCAGGCCCGCACCTCTTTCTCGCCCGCAGTAAAGTAGCTTTGTAGTCCCAAGGTGCGGTACGCGGCGTGGGCCACCGCCGCGAGCGCGGGCTCGGCCAATCCGAGCGCTTCGAGCATTTCTTGGCGTTCGCCGTCGGCCATCATTGAGAGTTCACTTTCGATCTTGGCGCACACCGGCACTACTTCGGCGTGCTCAGACTCGGCATGGGCCCGAACCTTCTTGCAGAGTTCGTTCTGGCCCTGCAGATCGTCCTCATCCACGTTCATAACATAAAGCACGCGCTTGGCAGTAATTAAGCTCAGCTGCTTTGCCTGCTTGATCTGGTCGGGCTCATCGATCTTCACCGCGCGGGCTGGTTTCCCCGCGCTCAGTGCGGGAAGGTATTTCTTGAGCACCTCGTATCGAGCGACATCCTCGGCCTTGCCGCTTTTCGCCGCCCGTTCAGATTTGCTCATGGAGCCTTCAACCGTCTGGAGATCGGCTAATATTAACTCGGTATTAATAATATCGATATCACGCATCGGGTCTAGCGATCCTGAGACGTGAAGAATCTCCTCGCCCCCCGGTGCTTTGGTGAAGCACCTTACGACCTGAAGAATCGCATCGACCTCGCGGATATGGCTGAGAAACTTATTTCCCAAGCCTTCGCCCACGCTCGCCCCCTTCACGATGCCCGCAATATCCACCAGCCGCAACGCGGCGGGAATTACTTTTTGAGGGGGAATGTACTTGGTGATCGTTTCGAGCCGTGGGTCAGGAATCGGCACAATACCCACGTTGGGCTCGATAGTGGCGAAGGGGTAGTTCGCCGCGAGCGCACCGGCTTTGGTGAGCGCGTTAAAAAGTGTGCTTTTTCCGACGTTAGGGAGTCCGACGATGCCTGCTTCCATAGGGCGAGGAGAGTAGGGAGGGACACAGGCACTTATCACCCCCGCGCTTCGTTAACCCTCGCGAGAGGCCCCCAAAGCGGTACAGCCCCCGCCATGCCCCACCGCCACTAGCCTCTACGGCCAGGCAACGGGGTACAGCCCCGATAGAGTTACACCAACCGGTCCTCTTTACCGATCCCCAGCGCGGGCCGCACATCCAGTTGTACGAGCACCTCCTTGCCCGCCTTCGAAGTCTGCAACTGCTTCGCGGTGTCGGGATCAACATAATCACTGTGGCAACTGGCCTTATCACCCTCTTTGCTGACGACCGCCTTTTTGGTCTTGCTGGCCAACTTATGAATCTCGTCGGGGCTAAGTACGCCGCGCTTGGCAAGAATTTCGCGCTGATCTTCGGTGAGGGCTGCGGATTGAATCGGCGCGCCCGCTTTTCCATTGGTGCCAATCCGTTCAAAGCCATCAGCTTTGCCGCTGGCAAACTCCTGAATCTCCTTGCTGATGCGCACACTGCACCAATCGTGACCGCACATCGCGCAGAAATCAGTATCGACATCCAAGTCCTCATCGTGATAAGCGCGTGCAGTGTCGGGATCAAAGGAGAGCTCAAAGTGCTTCTCCCAGTTAAGCGCGGCCCGGGCCTTGGTGAGCTCATCATCCCGATCGCGTGAACCGGGAATCCCCAGCGCCACATCCGCGGCATGCGCTGCGATTTTGTACGCGATGCACCCCTGTTTAACATCGTCCTTTTTGGGAAGTCCCAGGTGTTCCTTAGGCGTAACATAACAAAGCATCGCCGCGCCGTGATAGGCCATGGCGGTGGCGCCGATGCACGAAGTAATATGATCGTAACCGGGGAACATATCCGTCACGAGCGGGCCGAGCACGTAGAACGGCGCGCCGTGGCAAAGCGTCCGCTGAATCTTCGCGTTCCACTCGATCTGGTCAAAGGGCACGTGGCCGGGGCCCTCGATCATAACCTGCACTCCCCGCCGCCAGGCACGCTCGGTGAGTTCCCCGAGGGTCTCAAGTTCCGCCAACTGCGCATCATCGGTCGCGTCCGCAAGCCCGCCGGGACGCAGACCATCGCCGATCGAGAACGTAACATCGTACTGGCGGAGAATATCACAGATCTCCTCCCAGCGAGTATACATTATGTTCTCCTGCCCGTGTACCAGCATCCACTTGGCGAGCAGGCTGCCGCCACGTGAAACAATCCCGATGAGGCGATTCTTAACGTACTTAA
>CAYVFW010000269.1:0-4166 GCA_964450325.1 uncultured Phycisphaeraceae bacterium
GAAACCGTCAACGGGTTCACTCGGGATCTCCCATGTTACGATCATCCCTTCACGGGATAAAGAGGTTTTTATTACGTTTAAGGCGGCGTAACTGTGCGCTCTGCGCCCCGGCTCCTTCCGTAAAGCTCCTCGAGCTTGAGGAGGAGAGGAGACTTAGGTTATGCTGCGTTTGAGAGGGCGAACCAGCGGTTTACGTAGCGAAGCATTTGTTCTACTACGAACTCTTTGTGGCCTTGGCTGAAGCTGAACTCGAAGGCGGCACCAGCGATTAGGTTTTGTTCGCTGTCGAGGTGTTTGTGGACTATTTTGGCGCACATCGCGATGGGGGCGGCGATAACTGGGGTTAGGTTGAGGCGCATCCAGATGTAGCGGGCGCGTTCGGCGGAGGAGAGTTCGTCTTTGCGGAAGAGAAGCCCGACGCCGCCGCCGCCGATGTTCATGAGGCTTGCGGCAAAGGGTGGGCCGACTTCGGGGAGATATAAGTCGTGCGTGGCTGGGTCGGTGGGGGCTTCTCGCCTCCCAGCCTCGACGTCGTGTACCAGCGCGCGGTTGGCGGCTTCGGCCGCGCCGGTTCGGGCCGGGTTAAGCAGTGGCCAACAGTCCACACGCGGCAGGATGAGTTCGGTGGTAGAGATGCGGAGGAAGTCGCGCCGGTGGCAGCGCTCGACCTTCTCGGGCATCTTAAGTCGTAACATACTCAACTGCCCCGCGCCAAAGGCCGAGGGGACATCGTTGGGGCCCAGCACGTGAGAATGAAACATCCAACGGTTCTGGCCGACAGAAATAACCGCGACGATTCGGGTTCCGGGGGCGAGGGGCACGCTGGTGCCCGCCGCGGCGGGGCGGTCAACCAGCAGCTCATTTTCTGAGAGGCCCGCGAGGCGAACGCGCCACATCACATCGGAACGGTGGGTAACGGCGGCGGGCGGGGTGGTGGCGGCAGGGTCTGAGCGATCAAGAGAAAACTCGATGCCGCCGCCGCGTTCGTAGATCTGCTGAAGGGAATCGCGCCAACGTTCGGTTCTGGATCGATGAGCGGGCATATGAATCTCCGTGCTGGCGAGGGTAGAGAGTGGCAGACCCCGCAGCGTGGTGGGTATCGGCGGTCGGCGGACGCCGATTACGTGGAAGGCCCCGGAAGTGGCAGGGCGGGAGCGGTAGGCAAGGTAAAGGCGGCACAGATGTAATAAGAGGGGCGGGGAAGGGGCAAGTGCCCTAGCGGAATGAGGGGGCGGTGCAAGACAAGGCAACTTTGGTATTGCACCCTCGCGTCGATTTTGTTTTTCTGTGCAGGAAGCCCGCACGTCAGATTCTTGGAGCAGCAGTGGCAAGCACTTAAATCACAGGATTTACGTCAGAGAGTTCCAGCCGCGTATTGCCGCGCCATGGCGCTTGCGTGATAAACTTCAGCGTGGAACGCGCCCTGCCTATTAAGATATCTCGCGAAGAGATCGCCGCCTTCTGCCAGCGACACGGCATCGCGCGGCTGTCGCTCTTTCAGGTTGTTGAGGACGAACTCTCGGTTCTGTTGCAACGTCAGGCCGACCTTAACACTCCATGGTCGCTCAGTAAATACTTTTCTTAACAAGTTCTTTCTGAAGCGAGGCCCCTCTATGTCGCGGCATGAGGACGAAGTCCGCCTTGGCCACATGCTCGACCACGCCACGGAAGCGGTAGAAATGTGAATGCGCCGGAGCAGAACCGTCCTTGACTCTGATCGCATGCTCAACCTCGCGTTGGTGCGGCTGGTCGAGATTGTCGGCGAAGCAGCCAACCGAGTCTCCAAGGACGGGCAAGAAGCTCGCCTGGAAATCCCGTGGCGTCAAATCATCGGGATGCGCAACCGGATCGTGCATGGTTACGACCGCGTAGACTTTGATCTGCTTTTGGGACACCATCCACCAAGACCTCCCGCCGCCAATCGTGCAGTTGAAAGTAACACTGAAACGAAGTTAATACTCCACACGCGAGTTTCACTTCGGCGCCCGTGCCTTGCCCTCGATCAACGCCTCCGCGTTGGCGGGTTGGCGGTGTAGCTTAAATCCCCACCGTTAGGGTGTGATGGTTACGAAGATCGTGTCGATCGCTTGGCTTTCGAAGGTAGAAGGGGCGCTTCGATTCCGCAGTTATAGACGACAGGCCGCGCAGCAGGTCATATCTGTCGGCATAGACCGCAGACACGGAAAAGATGGCGCACGTTTCAAAGAACGCAAACAAAAGCGAAGAGAATTGCGAAAAATACCCATATTTTCTGCGATATGACTTGGGGCGGGTGCCAACCCAACGGCCATTGCGTGGTGCCCTGACCGCGTTCAGACTTAATATTACGCTTTGAGTCGCTGCAGGGCCTTCGCAAGCTCTCGGAGGGTTTGGTCGGTTGGGGGGCGGGGTGAGAAGGCGGCAGCGTAGAGGGAGTCGATGGCTTGTTCAATTAGGTTATCGGCTTGCTCGTCGGGCGGCTGGGGCTGCTTTGTTGCGGCGGCGTGTGAGCGGGGGGTTGCGAAGGCGGGGCGCGGATTCCCGGTGCGGGTGAAGTAACTATCCAGCGCGTGGGCGAGGGTGCCTACTAACTGCGCGGTGTGGCTGGGTAGCCCCCATGTGCGGATAGGGAGGCTGGGTTTGCGACGCAGATGCCAGCGCCAGAGTAAAAAAAGCAGAATGAGCGAGGCGAACGCCGCGGCGGGAGCGATGAGCGGGCGGGCCAATGGGCTTTTGAAGAATGCCAGCCAATCGGCTGCGGTGCTCAGGGGTGTGCTTTCAAACTGTGACGCAAGGCGTTGGATCTTGTCGGAGATGGTGAGGTACCAGGCCCGATCGGAATTGGGCGCGCCCAGGAGGCGTTGCTGGGCCGCGGCATCGAACATTACGATTGCGTTGTTCCAGCGATCTCGGGCATCGGCGAGGAGGCGCTCGATATGGGTGAACCATCCGGCTTGGGCCTCGCGCAGGGCGGTGACGGATTGGTCGGGGACGGCGTCCATCGTAATCCACGTTGAGGGATCAATGCTTACTTCGCACCAGGCGTGCGCATCGGCCTGGCGGACGGTGAAAGTGTCGGACGCCTCGTCGTACTCGCTGGCGGCATAACCGGCGATGACGCGGGCGTTGATTCCGCTGGAGCGGCAGAGGGCCGCGAGCGCGGAGGCAAAGAGCTCGCAGTGGCCGGCGCGAGATTCGAGCAGGAAGTTCTCGATGGGGTCGGCCTTGAGTGGCGAGGGCGGGACATCAAGGGTGTAGCGGCAGACATCACGAACATAATCGCTCAGGAGCTGCGCCGCGCGGCGGTCGTCGGCGGGGTTGCGGATGTTAGGATCAACATCGAGGCCTTGCGAAGTTAATATACGTTGTGCGACCTGGCGCAGTGCGGGGGATTTGAAGGTGAGTGCAGCGCGGGTTGCGAGCCATTTTGCTCTCCGGGCTGGGGAAGCGTCGATGGTGGGCCCTTCATCGGGATTGCCTACCAGATTGGTGAGTTCAGCGCCGGTTGGCAGCGCCTGCTGGGGTAACACGCCTTGGAGTGATTGATTGGGCTCTGATGGGGGAGAGGAGATGATGGTGTATTCGGTGAGGGCGGGGTCGCCGCCTTTGACGTGAACGATTGAAAGTGTAACATCATCAAAGCGCACGCTGGTGTCGGGCGGCAGTGTAATAGATTGAGGGCGCCAGAGAGTGAAGACGGGGGAATCGCCCAGGTTTAGCGAGCGGACCGAGATAATCTGCTGGATGACAGGGCTTTGGGGGCGGCCGAGGGGTGAGGGGAGACGCACGCGGGGATAGGCTGAGCTGGCTCTTCGATTTATCCTGCTGTCGGGGTTTGTGGCGATGGAGGCTCGCCATTCGCGGCCGCTGTACTCATCCAGCGCTGCGCCACGGAGATATAAGCGGCCGGAGGGGGGCGGGGTTGGCTGATTGTTTGCATCGCGGAGCCGGACCGTCATGACTGGCTGTTGGGATTCGCTTATAAGCCCGCTCTGGTCAAGATCTACGACGTCGGCGAATCCGGTAGTGCGGGAGAGGGGCAGACCAAAGTCGCCTAGGCGTTGCAGGCCGCCGCCTCGGGGGACGAAGATAAACGCTGCGGCGGCGATGGCGCCGCCCGCGACGATGGTGATCCAGCGGATGTAACGTAAGTCTGTGGCCAAGCGGGGGTTGGCTGTGTGTGGAGG
>CAYVFW010000270.1:0-4160 GCA_964450325.1 uncultured Phycisphaeraceae bacterium
AAAAAAAGCCCAGAGGCGGGGCCTCTGGGCTTTGAGTATTGAGATCAGCAGACTGCGAACTTAGCGGCGACGGCGAGCAACGAGCAGGCCGCCGAGGCCGAGGACGACCGCCGCGCCCGGGGTGGGAATGGCGGTGAGAGAGCGGAGAGCGACGCCGCCGCCGACCGTACCGATGTGAAAATAGGCGCCGGAGGCGAGGTTAACGGTTCCGAAGTTTGAGACACCGCCCAGGGAGGACTGGACGGAGACGAAGGCTTCGCCGGTGGGCCCGAAGATGTCAAAGCCGAGGTTCTCAGAGAGCATGCCATTGCCGAAGCCCAGGCCGCCGATGAAGGTGATGATGCCGCCATTGAAGGAGCCGTTGCCACCGGCCATGCTGCCAACTTCGCCGAGCTCGCCGCGACGGCTATCAATAACGAACTGGCGGGTGGAGCCAGCGGGGACGCCTGCGAGCGAGTTGGAGTAGGCGGTGGAGACGGCGAAGGGGGAGTCGGTCGAGGCGAAGACCGTCAGGGCGGTGTCGCTGGCGACGACGGAGCCGCCGGTGTTGGGATTGAGGCGCCGGTTATTAGTGTTAGAGCCTACGACGCGAATACGGTCTACGGTGGGGTTGAAGTCGATGCCGTAACGGACATCGGCAAGCGCGGGGGCGAACGCCGCAGCGAAGGGGGTGGCGACGCCGGTGAGGGCGTCGATGCGTGTAAGGCGATTGCCCGAGGTGATGCCGAAGATTTCACCGGTGGCGGGGCGCAGGTCGATCTCGAGCAACTGCTCGCCAGCGTTGAGGCCGGTGACGGCGACGTCGCTGATCAGCGTGCCGGGGTTAGCTTGATTAAAAATTACGATGTTATTCTGGACAGTGACGCCGACGATATCGGCGGCGTTGGCAACGCCAGCACCCGCGAGGGCGACAAGCGCAACGATAGAGCTACGAACGATGGACATGAAAACTCTCCTTCCTGAATTACTCTCTCTTCACAACGGCCATCTGCACTTGGCCACAAGGCCAAACCGACAGACGTCGGGGCTGTGAACTAGGAAACAACTGCAGGGAGCACCGCGGTTGGCACACCCCGCTCCACAGCTTTCGGGGGAAAGTGTAGGCAAGATTTTGGTTCCCGCTAAAAAGCTTGGGTAAGACTGCGAATGGCGGGGAAAGGTTCAGGGTGAGCGCTGATTGCAGAGAGGCGGAGGCCTGAGCCGCTCGAAATTGGCGGTGAGATCGAACATTCAATCCCTGGCTAACAGCTGCCCAGGCCCCTTGAGCATGATCCGGAGGTGCCAACTGCGAGATTTGTGCCGCAAGCCGCTTCAAAAGAGTTTTCTCACGCGATTACCGTAACTTCCGCCACTCACCCTTGACCCGCAAAAATTCTACAAACCCGGTCTAATTTGAAATTAGCCCGGCTTTTTCAACAATTTCGTGGTTTACAATTTTTCCTGCTTTCTGTTTGACATTCCAATTTCATCGCACAACCATGCCCGTATGACAACCTGGAAATGGGCGGCGTGTCTCTTCACATGTTCGATCTTTGCAGGGTGCTCTGCGAGCGACCATGCTGCCAGAGTAAATCAGGATCAGCCGAGTGCTAGCAAGCTTACAACCGGCAAGGTGCAGAGCCAAGTGTCTAGGGGTATGTCGGGCGGCCAAGTTGCGGAAGTGCTCGGCTCCCCTAACATTGTTTCAACTGATGAAAATGGGTTGGAAGTTTGGATCTACGACCGATTCGCGACCGAGGTCCGTTCGTCAGAGTCCAGCGCGGGAGTGTGGCTGGTGCTCGGTGTAGTCCGGGGCTCTTCCGGTGCCGCCACGAAGTCGACGCGTTCCCTAACGGTGGTGATCAAGTTTGATGAGGGCAAAAAGGTGCGCGACATTGCGTATCACTCGTCCAGCTTCTAAAAAGGGTTTTTTTCCATGAAACGATGGACGTTTTTGGTTGGCGCTGTCGGCTTCGCTATTGCACTTGGCGGTTGTCAGCAGCGCATCCCGCGGAATGCCTTGGCGATGACGGCTGAATCGCTTGAAAAACGTCAGTTACAAACCCGCAAATTTAGTACGAGCGATGAAAGCAAGCTTCTTACTGCTGCAGTCGGACTCACGCAGGATCTCGGATTTACCATTGAGTCAACGCAATCGAAGCTCGGCCTCATCACCGGCTCCAAGCAGCGAGACGCAACCGATGGCGGGCAGGTTGCCGGTGCGATATTTGTTGCCCTCCTGACAGGGGTTGCCACCCCGGTAGACCAGGACCAAACAATCCGGCTCTCGATTGTTACATTCCCTGCGGGCAACCAGACGGCTCTTCGCGCTACTTTCCAGCGGATGGTCCGGAACACCCATGGCCAGACGACTAGGTTGGAGTTGATCCAAGACCCAGAGATTTACCAACAGTTCTTTGAGAAGCTCTCGAAGGCGGTTTTCTTGGAGGCGCAGAAAATATGAGCAACGCACATCGATCCACAGTTTCAATGATTCTTGCTCTGGCCGGTGCCCTCTGCATTCAGATGACCGGATGCGCTTCGTCAAAGTCACAGATCCTCGCCTCCGAAGAGAGCCAAGTCAAGCTTCGTGCCATGCAGACGCGAGCTTTTGACACCACCGACCGCACGAAACTTCTTCGCACTGTCATGGCGACCCTGCAAGACCTCGGCTTTGTGGTCGACACCGCGGATGAGACGTTAGGAACGGTTACCGGCACCAAGCTGGATGGCTACGCTCTTCGCATGACTGTTACCGTCCGCCCCCGCGGCGATACGCAGCAGCTCGTCCGGGCCAGTGCACAGTACAATCTTGCCGCTGTTCAAGAACCCGAGCCCTACCAGCAGTTCTTTGCATCACTGTCAAAGGCCATGTTCCTTACTGCGCAGCAGGTAGACTGATCACACACAGCTAACCACTACAAACACTGCAAAGCTTGGCCGCATCCCGGCGATTGACGCACCACCCTCGCTCTCGCTCAGTGCCGGAGTTGCTCGTTTAGATCAATGCTGGAGATCGTGTGCCCGGAGCACTTGCCGTAACCTGGACTCTGCACAGACCAGCCCGGCTTGCCCGCGATCTTTCCTCCAATCCCAAACTTCCCAGACCAACCGCGCGAGCCCGCTTGGGCAGCGTCCGCCGACGTGATTCGGTCTTGATCGCGACATACCGCGAACGCGGCAGGTTTTTGCGAAGGTTGGATGGCCTCGGCAGCTTAACTGCACCGGTGAAAAAGGGGGACGGTGACGTAGCTGAACTTCGTGTCGGAAGGCGGCTCAAATGCATAAAGTCGGGCATGCACATTTCTCCTCCCGATATCCCGATTGGCTCGCCTTATTGCGGAAGTTGCGGCTACGCCCTCGTCGATCTCAGCGACGCATCCAAGTGCCCCGAGTGCGGCAAGCCGCTGGTGGAAGTGCTCATGCGCAAAACCGCGGGCGGTGCGGCGGTGCGGGCCGTGCGTATCAAGTCTGAGACCACCGTCTTTGGCTGGCCGCTTTACCACATCGCGTTTGGCGCAAGGATGGAGTACGGCGAGAGTTATGGCTTGGCCAAGGGTGTGGTGGCGATCGGCGACGGCGCGATTGGAGGCGTGGCGATCGGTGGGGCCGCGCTCGGTGTGATCGCCATTGGAGGTGGGGCTTGCGGGCTTGTTTCGTTAGGCGGTGCCGCGGTAGGGCTGTTCGGTGCGCTCGGCGGGGGCGCGGTAGGCGCAATCGCTGTCGGGGGCGGAGCGATCGGCGTGTGCGCCACCGGTGGTGGGGCCGTCGGCGTTGTCGCGCAAGGCGGCGGGGTGTATGGGCTCTACGCCCGCGGCCCGGGTGCCTCTGGAACGCACGTGATCTCGCCGCAACGCGGGCTCAATGATCCTGCGGCGGTTGAGATTTTTCGCACGCTCGCGCCAATCATGGGCCCAAACACGCCGCTAGGATTCAAAAGCTTCGCGCAGACCGCTCTTGGACCATTCGCGATCGCCGGTGTGTTGCTGGTTATCATCAGCCTGTGCGTGCTTGTGGCCAAGCGATCTTCTGTGCGTTCGTAGCAGGCCGTTGAAAAACCCTTCCTTTCGCGCAACCGGTTTGAAGGTTTTGTCTTATATTCCTTCATGCGAGGACGCCCCCTGCCGTCAGCCCAACCTGTTTGTCAAGATCAACCTCGAAGACCTTGTACCCGCCGAGCA
>CAYVFW010000271.1:0-4151 GCA_964450325.1 uncultured Phycisphaeraceae bacterium
TGGCGGCGGCCACGGCCACGACCACGGCGGCGATGATATGGATTATTGATCCGCGGCGATCCACGTTGAAACAAGAGAGCCCCGGGCGCAAGCCCGGGGTTTTTCGTTTTGACTCAGGAAGCGTTGACAATTTACGGCAAGAGTGGATCGTGGCTCTTGCAAGGAAGCTCCGGACTTGGTAGAATCTTTAGGATGGCAGAAGCCACCAACGATTTTTCTGAAGTCCGGCCCAGTTCCCTCGTTTCTCGGCGAGGAAGCCCCATAAAGCGGCGGGGCGATCGAGCCATTTTATGCCTTACTATTGCGTTTGCATGTCTCACGGTCGCCGTCTTGGGATTTGCGATTCTCAGATCTCGGAGCGGCCACCATCCCGCTATAGCGGCAGAGCGGCAAGCGGTCCAAGCCACCGGTCATTTCCGTGCAGTACGCGTGATTGATGGCGATACGATGCGCATCGTCGGGAGCGACAACGTCGAGCTAACGCTGCGACTCGCGGGGGTTGATGCACCAGAGCGAGATCAGCCCTACGGAAATACCGCCACTGGAGCGCTTGAGGCGATCGTTCGTGACGAGCATCTAACACTCGTTGATATCGGACGTGACAAGTATGGCAGAGTGCTCGCAAATTGCTTCATCGGGAACGAGTGGATCGAGCTGGAACTGGTGCAGCAAGGTTTTGCGTGGGCCTACCCCGAGTTCGCGGAGGCAGAGCTTGTCGGAGCTGAGAACAAGGCGAGAGCTGCGGGCGAGGGACTGTGGGCAGCGGATTCGCCCATTCCACCTTGGAAGTGGCGCAAGGGGGAGCGATGAACTGGCGTGCGGCAGGAAATCACGCTGCGTATATGCAGTCAACCCAGTACATTCGCAAGGAGTTCTTCGGACTCCCACCCGCCACTCTCTCTGAGGTTCTTTCCGTCTACGAAGAAGAATATGGCGCCGGTGCACGCGATTATTTGGTCCGAACACTCCCCAATTGGCGCACCGGGCGTGTTGGCATGTCCGGTCAAACCCAAACTCGGATCCTCCATTGTGTTCCAAAGTTTCTGTCTCCTGCAAAGCAGTTCGCGATCTTGAGCTTCTACGTCCCGGAGTTTGAGCGGCGCGTTATCGGGACGGCAGGGACAAGAGGGATTTCCGTGAGTGATGTGCCTTCCGTGTTTGCCAGTATCGCGAAGCGCTGTCGCGAAAGCGAACCCCAACTTGACTGGTTCGTACAAGGCGTTTTCTCGCGTTCCGAGATCGCCGCATTTGCAAACGTTTGCAGGTTCACCGTCCTCGACCGACTGCAAAGGTCGTATGCCGCTGTTCGCCTCGACTTGGTCACAGTTGCACAGGCGTTCACTGAACTCGATGCATCGGTACATCTCCACTACCGAATTGACGAGATTGATGAAAAAGTCTCGCTGGCAGGACTGATTCCTGCGCTGCCCCCCCACGGGTTCGACCTCCCGGTCGCGCCGCAACTGATCGTTCAAAACCGCGGTGAGTACGAGCGGCTGCTGATCAACCACCACTGCCAGATGGTCACCCAGCAAGAGTCCGGTGCATCGAGGAACGCAGTCGCGCAACTGGACATCGCGATCATTGGAAGGGCGATCCATTCGCTGTCCCTCAGAGAATCCATGGAGTCCACGATTCAACTGCGCGGGGCGGGAGGCACTTTGGAGGGCTCCATCCGTCGGCTAAACCTCAGTTCATTGAAGGCTAAGTCGGCGGGTAGAATGGCGGTAGCAGGTCTGGGCACCTCCGCACTTCTGGCAGGTTTGATTGCTTCGATGTTTTCCGAACGATTCGAAGGCTTCGCAGCTTGCGGAGTCTTGGCACTTGTAGTGGGCATTCCAATAATGTGGATCTGGGCGACGGCGCTTCAAACTGAGGTACGCGAATATGAACGAGGGCACCCCGCGTGGGCTACAAAAACTCGACGTTGAAGCACGACTTCCTGTCGGGTTCGAGCAATTGTCGCAAGAAGATCAGCGAGCGATTCGCCGCAAGCTGCAAGACGGATTGGTAGATGTCCAGTTGGATATGCATCGTGCGATCGGGAAAAGCCGGGTCGCCGAAAACGACCTCAATCTGCTCAACGATGCCGTAGCACGGTTAGACCACGAGCGAAAGATCTACTCAAGCAAGGTTACTGCGGAAACTGGTTCTGGAAAGATCGATATGCAGGTTCGGGGCGGAGATACTCGTTTCCTCATTCCAATTTTGGTCACAGTCGGAGCAATATTACTGGCGGTAGTCGCAATTTTCGCGCTGCGCTGATCTGCGGCAGTACATCTTGTGGATCAAGCGGACACCTAGCGCTCCGCACACTCACGCTGGTTCATCAGATTCAAGAAGGGCCTTCCGTATAAATCGACCCCGCACGGGGCCTACAGCTCGTTGGGAAATCTCGCTGCCCACCGTTCGGCGTCGGGATCTGCCATGGCGAGCAATCCTGCGGCGACGCTTGGCGGGCAAGCCTGCTTGGCGTGTGGGTTCACTCTTCCGACGATTAGGAACGGGTTGGAGGAGCCAAGCGGTTCTCTCCAGTCATCGCAGAAGAATGACCACGCGCCGCTAGGGCGCGTGCGAAGGCCCGATTCAAAGTCTTTGCGCAGTCGGTTAATCCACGTCGCCGACATTCTCGTGGCTGTACAGCAATGAATAAGCACAATGCCGGGGTACGCGTGTGGAAGTTGGGTCGCTTCCTTGCGAACTTTCGCTTCAATCTCATCGTCCGTCGTTTCCATGGACACCACAAGTCTCCCGGGACCGTTCGAGTCAAGTGGAGTCCAAATCTCGACGCCGGGAGTCTCGACGCCGTCGGAAGTACCCACCACTTGCGACCGGCCGTCGACGCACGATGCACTCCGCAGGTGGCCAGCTCCGTTGGGAAGCGAAATTGTTGGCGAACACCAAGCGACGGTGTCCGACATGACGCGGACGATGTCATCGATGCATGACTCGCTAGCGTCGGGAGAAAGCGCTAGTTGGGTTGAGAGACCAGATGGAACGAGATGGCTGCAGCGAGCAAGCACCGCGTCGATCAGTTGCCTCTGACGTTCTTTGCGAGAGCCTTGTTGTCTGCGGCTGACTTCAAGGTAAAGCACAGCGCCATTATCCCAAACGAACTTGGCGTCCGGGACGGACAGGTCTGCGGGGTCAGGGCTCGTAGGCTCGTATTCCACGGCCGCTCCAGGGGCGGCGGTATCAACAAGGCAAATGGCTTGAAGTTCGGTGATCGCTGGCGGAATCTCGTCGAGGCTAAAGGGCAATCCATTTCTGCGGGAGTAAGGGTTCCTTCGGATGATTCTATAGAGTGAGTCCGCCCCTTTCATGTTCCGCGTCCGGTGCAACATCCAGCCCGTCAACGCCACATGTGCGGCATCCGAAAGTGATCTCACTCTGTCTCCAAGGAGAGCCGCATGCGCCTGAAGAATCCAGTTGGTCCCCAAGTACTCGCTCACGTGGTGGAAACCACCCGAAAGCCAAAGCATTTCGGCTTCACTCCTAGGCTCGGGTAGCCAATGCTGCGGGAGTTCAAATTTGGAGTCCACGACGAAGAATACCCACAAAGAGCCTCGGAACTCCGATCTGTGCTTACAAGAACCGCAACAGATTGCGTACGTTTGTTCGGGTATGCTGGCCCCACGGGCTCAAGAGATTCAAGCAGGTCGCCCGCGGGCAACTGCCCGTCGCGGGGGTCAGGTCCGCCGCGGACCGCCACCCTTCGTACCCATCCGCCGATTCCCCATGCCCCAACGTGGGCATTTGCCGCAGTCATTTGCCGTTCACGCCCGGTCGGCGGGGAAAGGCAAGGAATAGGTCGTATAGGTCCTATAGGTCCTATACGACCTATTCTTGAATCGTGAGCGCCCAGGGCTTCATTCCCCCGCACGGCAACTACCACGAATTGCTTTCGTACCAGAAGGCAGAGGTGGTATACGACATCACGTTTCGCTTCTGCGAGCGATTCCTGAAGCGGGGCGATCGCACGATCGACCAAATGGTGCAAGCGGCCCGATCCGGCAAGCAGAACATTGTGGAGGGATGCGCTGCTTCGGGCATGTCCAAGGAGGTGGAACTCAAACTCATCGCCGTGGCCCGCGCCAGCCTGGAAGAATTGCTCGCCGACTATCACGATTTTCTGCGTGTTCGAAACCTTC
>CAYVFW010000272.1:0-4148 GCA_964450325.1 uncultured Phycisphaeraceae bacterium
TGAGTTCACCGAAGAGTTCTGGACCGGCTCGATCTTCCCTCAGTCACGCGCCACGCAGGGCGAGTATGCTGTTCTACTTGAGTTCACGCCGTGGTGCATCAGTGATGTCAATGCCGATGGCGGTATCGATGGTGGCGATATCGAAGCTTTCTTTGTCGCATGGTCCGCGGGCCTGGAGTTGGGAGACGTCGACTGCAACGGGGGCTGCGACGGCGCGGATGTGGATGCGTTCTTCCGGGTGTGGGAAGCCGGTGGATGTTAACCGAGGGCAACGAAGGTCCGTTGGGTACTATTGGTTGATAATGTAGCGAGGCGCGGTTTCAGCCAGTCTTTTCGGCGTGTCCAAAGTTTACCGTCGGTGTGGAAGGCTTGATGTCAGAGCTCCCTGCCCCACCACTCGCTCTTCCTCGCTGTCCAAAGGTCTGTTGAAAAGCGTTTCGAAGGCTTACACGCAACCGGTTTCGAGCTTTTTTTTACCCTCGAAGACTGGCGTCAGAGAAAGAGAATTTGGTTTAAAACGAATCGTTTTCGGATCGCTGACGAACATTTCAACGCCATAATAAATCTACCATCTTGCATCAACAGCATCGTACATACACTCCCTCACCTTAGCGACCTCTCCACAGACTTGCAGCAACAAAACAAGGATGATTTCCATGCGTACCAAGCATATGCTGTTGTGTATCCTGTCTCTGCTCGTGATCGCCCCAATCACAGCCGCCCAATCGGTTGATTTCGCCGAGAATAACGCCGCCCAGTGGGGCACCTTTGCCTCTGACAATGCCGCGGCATCTATCGTCAACAGCACAGTGCGTGTGAAAGATGGATCGCAAGCCCTCCTCTTCACCACAGCGAGCGGTTTCGATACTGGCGTGAAGTATCCTGCTTCACCTACGCTTAACTTCAACGCCTCCGGGTACAACACGTTAACTTTCTGGGAATATCCGGAGAACTCTACCCCCATCGGTTGGCAGGATAATCAGCCCATCATCGTGATCACAACCGCGACAGGCACCATCCGCCTCGCGGCTCAATCGCAGATGACTCCGAACTTCGCGTGGCGGCTCTTTAAGGTCCCGCTCGCGGGCGGCACCGGCTGGACGCGGACCACCACCGGCACACCAAACTTGGCGAGCGTAAGACAGATAGAGATTCACCACGATACATGGGATTCTGGCTTCCGCATCTGGTTCGATGGGGTTCGCTTTATGAACCTTGATCCTAACGGGTTACCGCCTGCGGGTCCGCCCCCGCCCCCTGGTGTCGATCCTGATGTGGTCCGCGCCAAAGTACTGCTCTACGTGCTTAATCCCATCATGGAGAACTTTGGCAGCCGCCGCATGCACCAGGTCTACGGGTGGCAGAACCCAGTTACCCTCGCAGCGCAAGTGCGTCAGGACCTCTTAACCTCAAGTCACGGTCGCGCCGCGTACGACATTGTCCAGACTGTCGTCGCGGATGAATACCCGAGATTTCAGAACGGCTTTCAGCACAACGATGTGACGTTCGCGGCCGACTGGGCCAACCGCATCTGGCCCAACAGCACCTTTGACTATGTAGGCTTCTGCAACACTCATAATATCGGCGCTCGCGTGGATGCTGGCGAGATTGATGAACTCTGGATCTACGCCCCACCCATCGGCGGCATGTGGGAATCCTGCATGGCTGGCCGGGGCGCGTACTGGATCAATGGCCCTGCATATCCCGAAGCGGGCGGCCAGCGGGCGTTCGTCATCATGGGATGGAACTTCGAACGCGGCGTGGGCGAGGCCATCCACTCGTGGGGCCACCGCGCGGAGAATATCATGGTACACTCTTACGGCCCTTGGCAGGCTAATCGTAACACGACCTGGAACCGGTTTACTCTGCTTGATCGCGATGCGCCCGGCTTGGGCGGCGTGGGCAACGTTCACTTCCCGGTCAACGCGACCTCCGATTACAACTATGCCAACTCGCGGTTTGTCAACAGCAACGCGGATGCCTGGCTTCTGTACCCCAACCTCAACAACACAACGCGAGCTATGAACTTCCGCGAGTGGTCTCCGAATAACCTTGATTCACAGCGAGAATACTTAAACTGGTGGTACTCGCACCTGCCCCGCGCTCGTGGCCGCGCGCCTGACTACTACCTCGCCAACTGGTGGCGATACCTGATCGATGTCGATCAGTTCAAGGGGTGGGATGGACGGCTCTTTCTGACCATCGGCCAGCCGACGGCCAGGGTGGTCTCACCTGTGTCCGGCACGTTAATCACATCTTCTGATCCGATCGTGATTCGCGCCGATGCCGAGGTCGATGGGGCCTTGGGGCGCGTCGACTTCTACGTCAACGGCATCTACCGGAGTTCCGACTACCTCGCGCCGTATACCTTCGTGTGGACGCCGCCGTGTAACTCACCGGGGTCATTTGCCGTTGTCGCGAAGGCGTACGAACTTCAGAATGGCACCGAGGGTGTCTCGCCTCCCGTAGTCGTTCAGATCGCGTGCCCGTATTGCCCCGCCGACTTTAACCAAGACGGCGGCATCGATGGTGCGGATATCAGTGCGTTCTTCGCCTCCTGGGTGAACGCCGATGCCGCCGCGGATGTCAATCAGGATGGCGGCGTGGATGGGGCGGACGTAGACACCTTCTTCGTGGCTTGGGCAGCGGGCGGTTGCTGACCGTTGCTGGAACAGCGGCCTCTTCTGCGAAATGCGGCAAATGATCGCACGTCGGACGGGTTGCTGCGTTCTGCGGTATTCATGCCGGGGCGCTTGGAAGGTCCGTCAATCTGAAATAGCCCGGTCAATGAGCTTGGCACTACTACAGGTATTGTTGTGGTCTTCGGCCTGCTACAAGCTGGGAGCGAGATCGCGGCGACAAGCACGAGCAGTGTTGCTGAGAACACGGCAAAGGTGCGAACCGCGGATGGCATGGTGAGAGACTTCATTTGCTATCACACTTTTGGCGACCTTTGCCATTCAAACACTCTGGTGAATAGTGGTTATCCGTCCGCCCTTGTGACCCGCCTGAATCTCACGCCGAAATAATTATATCCGACGCGCCCGGATCATTCACTCATCCAAAGTGCCAATCACATAACCCCCCAAGGTCACAAGTACCCAGAATGTTGTGCCGCGATCTCGCCACGGCGCAACGACAGCCAACACCAGGTGCAACAGAAGTAGCCCTATCGCCGCGATACCGCAGCTGATGGCGAGCACCTTCGGAAGTTGAATGTGTCGGAAGGGTGATGGGAAGACCTGCAGATACAGCACAAGCGCCGCGAGAAGGACGCTCGCGCCGCCGATGAACGACACGACTTGAGCGCCTAGTTTCACATGACCCTTCATCAGCGATGCTGGGAATATTAATTATGTTTTCCGAATCGCACGCCATGCGCCGCGCGCTAGCTCTTCATCCAATTGTCGCAGCACGAGGCCTTGTCCGTTTACATTCCCTGACTCATCTTCGTGAGCGGCAACAACAGCCCCGCGGCCACCGCGCCCACGATCCCTGCGATGATAACCAAAAGCAGCGGCTCGATGAGTTTCACCGCGGTATTGAGCAGCCGATCAAGGCGTGATTCAAGCGTGTCGGAGATCTTAAGCAGCACATCGGCCAGGTTGTTCGCGCTCTCACCAACGCGGATCATCTCAATAATATCATCATCGATGAGGCCGCTCTTCTCAAACGGCGGAGTAAGTGCCTGCCCCTGCTTGATGGACTCGGTTGCATCCTCGACAGCCCGGCGCATAAGTGTGTTGCCCGTTCCGTCGCGTGCAATAGTTAAGGCCGCGAGCATCGGAACATTACTTGAAAGCATCGTCCCCAGCAACCGGCAAAGCCCCGCGGTTGCGAACCCGCGGATAAGCCCGCCCACGATTGGGAGGCGCAACTTACGTTGCTCTACCCACAAGGCAAACGCGGGCCGGCGAGAGAGCAACCGAAACACAACCACCCCACCGGCGATGACAAGTGCCGTGAGCAGCCCGTAAGTAGTCAGCGCGTCGCTGATCGCAAAGATAAGCTTGGTGATGCCCGGCAACCCAGGCCCACCGGCCGCCTCCATCTTCGAGAACATAAGCCGTGATCGGGGCACGAAAACCCCGAAGATCACCCCGCCAATCAGAAGGCCAAACGCTACCAGCACCATCGGATAAATTAAG
>CAYVFW010000273.1:0-4138 GCA_964450325.1 uncultured Phycisphaeraceae bacterium
CCCCTGAGAGACCCGGATCCAGCAACTGGACTTCTCGTCGGACTTGCCTTCGCGATCCCAAAGAAACTGCACCATGACCCGGCCGAACTCATCGGTGTAGATCTCGTCTCCGGCGGGTCCGGTGACGAACGCAGTCTGCGGACCACTTATGTTCGGTTTGGGCGTGCTGCGAGCGGAGCGGAAGGGCGTCGATGCGAGCATGGCGGTGAAGTTCACGCGGAACGCCTCGCCTTGGCCCCCGGCGGCTTGCGCGGATGCCGAACCAAACTCGTCGGTCGACGCGGTGAAGTGTGCCGACGTCATCAGCAACTTTGCGTTCAGTTCGTCGATGGGGTAGAGCTTGAGATTAAACTTATGCCCGACCGTTATGCTCCGCACGTCTCCGTCGCCCACTAACAGATCGTGCTGCGCATCGGCTTCTTCGCGTCGCACTTTGACGTAGCGGTCGCCGTCCGCCTTCTCGCCGTAAAAGCCTGGAAAATCGTAAGCCTCAAACTCTTTAAAGTTATGCTTTTGTGCCGCTGTTACACTGTCTGAGTCCAGAAGCTTTCCCGGATTCTGGAAGTCGTAATCCCGCAACATAAACTTCCCGGGCATGAGCGTGTGTACGCGGGTCAACTCCCACAGATGCTCGCCCCCGGACCCGTCCTCTTGCTCACGAAACTCCACATCCCCGGCCGGGGTTTTTTCCGGCAGGCTGGCGTGATCATCGCAAAAGACTACGGTGTGAGAATCTTCGGCGTGCTCAACATAATAATAAATGCCCTCTTCCTCGATCAGGCGGCTGATGAAGTTGAGCGCCGTTTCTCGGTATTGCACGATCAGATCGCGCTTCTTGTAGGTCGCTTTTGTCCGCATCTCCACCTTGATCTTCCCGTGCTGCTCAAATATTTTCTTCATCACCTCCGGGACAGAGTGATCCACGAAAGCGCGGCAGTCAGAGGTACGGGAGAGAAACCACAGCGCCGGAACCACGGTCGCGACAAACTTGTTTAATCGTCCCTGTCGCGGAGTTCCCTCGCTGGCAAAGCGAGAGATCACGCCGTGGATGTAGCGGAACTTGCCGTCGCCCAAGTTGATGCGGATCGCGGCGGGTTGACCGATAATCGACTTAGCGGTAATCAGGTGCTCAGTCGTTCGAAGTTCACACTGGCAGACAAAGGGCCTACCAATTTCGTCGGTCATGGAGATGCTCTTGAGCAAGAGCTTGTCCTTCCCGAGCGGGGTATTGATGGCAATGTGCCGATTTTCTTGTGTCAGTTCCGTAGACATGGAATTGCTGTTCCGGTCGAAAATCGCCTTCCTGCTGGTCGCACGTTGCGACTACTGCTGCACTCCTGCCAGTAAACGAAGCTGCCTTCTCCAATCCTTATCCGAACAATCGGCTCATCGTTGCATCAGGGCCGCATTCTGACACCCAAGTGCGATGCTACGCCGCCGACCAGACCGGAGTGAGAGAATAGACCGCCCAAGGCGACGGCAGGCGCAACAACGGCTGATGCGTCAGGAAATTCGTTAAGCCGCCTCGTCCTTGCCTCGTCCGGGGAACCTCCCGCTCGTTTCGCCAGATTTACAGTTTGCTTGAGCGGATCGGCCCGGTGGGTTGGTAGCACTAACGCCGAATCTCGAACGTGATCATTCCGCCCCAACCCGTTTGGGGGGTCATCGTGCTCTGTAGCTTAAGCCCCATCTGTCCAAATGGTTGCTTTGAGGTTGCGGAAACCCCGGCGTTAAGCGATGTGAGCCCCGAGTTGGCGAACGCCGCGGATGCATCGAAGCTAATTGTGTGGCGTCCATATACATTGGAATAGCCGAGTGAAGTGGTCAGATCTCTAGTGGTCGGAGTGATGCTGCCCAGAATACCGAGTTTGAATCCAGAGTTGGTGTAGTCTAGACCTAACGCGAGCTTCCCCGTCCCGGGACTCAGGAGATGGTTCGGACCAGAAGGTGCCTTAAACTTAGGATCGAGCAGCTTCGGGTCACCTAGGTGGACGTCAAACATTCCCGTTGCAGTAAGCTTCATGTTCTTATCGAGAACAAAGCGGTACGAGCAGTCTCCCTTAATCTGGCCAGCACCCGGAACGGTCACACCCGATACCGAGTTTTTCCATGCTATCCGCCCGAACTCGCCCTCTGCGGCGACCGAGATTCCGATCCTTCGTTGGCTAGGTACGAACGAAGTGAGCTTGGGCGTGACTTTGATATTACCGATTTCAATGGTTTTACCGAGGCCTTGCAACGGTTTCACCATCGAATCACCGGTCTTTGTGAGATACAACGCCGCGCCGGTTCCCAACGCGGCGACACTTCCCACGATGATCAGCACGGTCTTGTTCTGGTTGACCCAGACACCGATGGGAGAAGCTGTGAAGGCCGTGTGAACGACGCTCAACTGCAGCTCAAGCTTCTTGTATTCGGGAGTGGCCTTAGCGGCATCTATCAACGCGGTGGCAAACTGGTCCTTTGCAATCCCTTGCAGCCCCACAAGCAGCTTATCGCCTGTTTCCTTTATCTGACCAGTGGAGACCACCCCGCCGGTTCGCGACGCCGCGGTGCCAGCGGCCAGCATCTCCTTGGCACGGGCTTCAAGCTCGGCTTCGATCGCTTTCAAAAAGGCTGGGTCATCAAGTGCGGCCTCGATGACACGGGGTGCGGTGGTCGGGAGGGCACCGATGATCCTAACCGACATCACGAGCAATTCGTTCGTTGCCGTTGGGAAGTCTGAGGATGGCGGTTGTGGGTCGGGCATCTTGGCGAGGCTGCGGAGTTGTCGTTGGGGAGCTGTTTGAGTTGCGGAATTGAAGGCTGTTTCGCCGAAAGGCGGAGAAATGCCGGACGCCCCAAAGGTGTCTCGCTTCCTGGATGCAGCGGGCGATCGGGCGGGCGGATGTCGAGGGGAGCCGCGGCGGTGTCAGCCTATCGGATGATTTCAAGTCGTTTGTCAAACTGAGCGAAGTAGAGCGGAAGGCTCAATCGATGCAGATCGCTTGTCAGTTGAACCGCATCGGTGCCGCCTGAGGGTTGATCCGCATGCCAGACGCGTTCGAGTAGAAGGACTCGGCCGTCGGCAAACTGCTTCACGGTAGCATCCTGAGGCTTGAGCGGAATGTAACTGACGTTCGGCCAGGATGCGATGAAACTGTACTGCTTCCGCAGGACGGGCCTTAAGTCTCCGGGTTGAAGATACTGGGCAACTTCCTCGTCGTTGTATCTCTTCCCAACTAATGAGAAGGCCTCATCTGATTTACCTTCTGCGATCGCCGCGGAGAGCTGATTAGCAATCTCGATCATTCTGGTTACATGCGCGGGTGTGACCTCCGCGATCGGTTCGGCCGCCTCCCAGAGTTGCGTTTGTGGTATATTCTCAACGGCGAACGGGATCGTAAGCCGCATGGGATAGGCTTCCGGCGGCACGATGCCGGCTACGGCGGGCAGCGGGTACACAGCGCTCACCACAACGGTGCCGGGCATTGGGCTGGGTGATTGCGGGTCAGCGATAAAGAGGGTCGCCGAAACCGAAGCCGTGCCTTTTTCAAAGGGTTTTCCCGATGGCCACGAAAGAAAGAGATCCAGCGTATTTTTTCCAGGATGTATCCACTCGTTTACGATTCGGCAGCGGGCCGAGCCTTTCCCGGATTTGTCCTGCATGATCGGAACGGTGTTAAGACCGATGGAAGAGCTGCATCCGATGGCCTCTGTTTGAAGATAATATCGGGGCTTGATCATGGTTGGCGGAGTGAATGAGTAAGAGCGGATGACAACCGGCGTTAAAGTCTGCGAGTGGGATGGAGCACAACCGAGAACATATTGCCTTCAGCAATCGACATCATGTGCCAGGCCTTGGGTAAACTTACATGAGCGGTCGGCCGCATGAGGTATCATCTGGGAAAGAGTCGGATAGGGTCAGACGGCGTATTAGCGTTGGGATAGACCTGCGCCCTTTCCCACAACCGCGTGCTCATCTCCGAGGTTGAATGTAGCAGCCCGGCCCGAAGTTCGAGCGTAAACAGCATCTCGCCCGCGAGAATCTCGAAGCTCGGCTGCACGGTGGCGCCCTGACCGGAGATTTCAAGTTCAAGTTGGCCGCCCACGCCGCTGCGGCACGCGCCCACAATCTCCGCCCCGAGCACATCCATGT
>CAYVFW010000274.1:0-4079 GCA_964450325.1 uncultured Phycisphaeraceae bacterium
GGGTTCTGCCTCCTCCGCCACCCTCAAGCGTAACCCCGCGGCGTGCCTTTGCCAATTTCCTTGACAGTCGGAGGGGGAGGGGGGAAGGCCCCGTCGAGCCAATTCACCTTCCAGCCGTCCTCGAGGAGAATAATGGAGCGCGAACCGGCCACGGAAACCCAACGCCCCTCCGCAAGCCACCCACTCCCCAACCTCAATCACATTCATACGGATATTGTTCGTGTTTTTCGCGCTTTCGTCGAACCTATCCTTATATAGTGCAGTATCTCAGTCTGGAGCCAGCGACCCTGTTGTGCCGATCGAACGGCATGAGGTCTGCCGCGTTCCAGCAGAATTCGTGCCCTCTCTTGGTTTGTTTGGAATAAGTACGTATCAACCACTGGAAATGGCGAAAAAAGTCACCACCAAATCTCGATCCTCCAAGGCCACGACATCCAAAGCCGGGGCGGCTTCAACATCCGCCGACGCTGCTCCGTTCGACGCCGGTGCTGCAACAACCACCATCGTGAAGAAGGGTGGGGCAGGCGGAAAGGGCGGGAGATCCAAGTTTCCGCGTCGTGCGGCGACCACAGCATACACGCCTGGAGCGGCGAAGAATCGCCATTTGGTGATTGTGGAATCACCCAGCAAAGCCAAAACGATCAATAAGTACCTCGGATCTGATTATCTGGTCCTTGCCAGCGTCGGCCACGTCCGCGACCTTCCCGAAAAGAACCCCAAGGGGATCAAGAGTCCGGTGCCGGGTGTGAACTTAGAG
The DNA here is from genome assembly GCA_964450325.1 of uncultured Phycisphaeraceae bacterium. Taxonomy (GTDB): domain Bacteria; phylum Planctomycetota; class Phycisphaerae; order Phycisphaerales; family UBA1924; genus UBA2402. Next base: position 758 of record CAYVFW010000274.1, read on the forward strand.
AAAGACTTCGAGCCGACTTACGTGATCAGCGAGGGCAAGGACCGCGTGATCAGCGATCTCAAACGTGCGGCGAAAGAATGCTTATCCACCGGCCACGAGATCTGGTTCGCGACCGACTTGGACCGCGAAGGCGAAGCCATCGCGTGGCATTTAGCGCAGGAACTCGGTATCGACAGCAAACTGGCAAAGCGCGTCGTCTTTCCCGCGATCACCAAAGCCGAGATCGAAAAAGCCTTCTCGCACCCCCACCCCATCGATGAAGACCGCGTCAACGCGCAGCAAGCGCGCCGGATTCTCGATCGAATCGTCGGATATCAGGTCTCGCCTCTTCTTTGGAAAAAAGTCGCACGCGGCTTAAGCGCCGGCCGCGTGCAAAGCGTCGCGACGCGTTTAGTGGTTGATCGAGAACGCGAAATTCGCGCCTTCATGCCCGATGAGTATTTCGAGATCGAGGGTTTCTTCACGCCCGACCTCGCCAAAGTGGCCGGGCTGAGCCAAGAGTGGTCCAGTTATCTGGGCACTGCCGTGGCCCGACCGGCGAACGCAAAGAAATCCGACCCTTCCGGCCCAACGTTGCGAATGCAAGCGGGTTGGCTTGGAGAACGCGGCTCCTTCCGCGCTTCCCTCGTCGAAGTCGGCGGAGCCAAGGGCTCACAAAAGATTGATATCAACGAGGGGACGAGCTTAGTCGGAGATTCGCTCGCACAACGAGCCAAGCAGCTCGCAACCGCGGCGGGCCTTGTCGATGTACGCATCGAAACAAAAGACAACGCGAGCGGAAGGGGCCCGGCCAAGATCGTGCGAACCGTGACCGGCCGCGTGGATGTCAACACTAAGTACACCGTCGCCAGTATCGAGACCAAGCGCACGACCACGCGTCCCACGCCTCCGTTCATTACCTCGACGATGCAGGCCGCCGCGGCGAGCCGCTTGGGTTTTCCCGCCCAGCGCACCATGCGCACCGCGCAGCAGTTGTACGAAGGTGTTGAGATCCCCGGCGAAGGTCCGACCGGGCTTATAACGTACATGCGTACCGACTCAACGCACCTCTCGAAGGATGCGGTGGAGATGGTGCGCAGCTTCGTGCAGCGTCAATACGGCGACAAATATCTGCCCGAAAAACCCAACTTCTACACCTCATCAAATAAAGATGCGCAGGAAGCCCATGAAGCCATCCGCCCGACCAATACTGATCTGACGCCCAAGCGCCTCGCTGGCGTGCTCTCGGTCGAACAACATAAATTATATTCGCTTATCTGGGAGCGTTTCGTCGCCTGCCAGATGGTGCCAGCGCAGTGGGACTCAACCTCGGTGCTGATCACCGGCGGCAAAGACCTCGCAATGCCGTGTACGTTCCGCGCCAGCGGACGCGTGCTGATCTTTGACGGTTTCTACAAGTGCGTGGGCGTGCCCATGACCGCCGACGAGCAGAATCTGCCCGCGCTGACCCAGAGCAAGCCTCTCGCGCCCTTCGCGATGGATGTGGACCAGAAGTTTACATCACCCCCGGCCCGCTACAGCGAAGCTAGTCTCATCAAAATGCTCGAATCCGAGGGGATCGGCCGCCCCTCCACGTACGCCTCGATCATCAGCGTAATCCAGGATCGTAAGTACGTCGAAAAGCTCGACGGGCGATTCGCCGCGACCGATCTGGGCGAAGTCGTCACCGATAAGCTGGTCGAAGCCTTCCCCAAGATCATCGAAGTAGGTTACACCCGCGAGATGGAAGCGCAGCTGGATAAAGTAGAAGAGGAGCACATCGACTGGATCGAGATGCTTCATCGGTTCTACGTCCCCTTCAAGCTCGCACTGACCGCCGCGGAGACCGACCTCAAGCACGCCAAGGCCGAGACAGTCCCCGCGCCCGACGAATATAAGTGCCCAAACTGCGGCAGCGGCTTGGTCTATCGCTTCGGAAAGAACGGCCGCTTCCTCTCCTGCGCAACCTATCCCACATGTAATTACGCAAGCCCATGCGATCGCGAGGGGGTGCCCCGCCCCGCAGCCGAGGGCGTCGATGTTGCCTGCCCCAAGTGTGCAGCACCCATGAACAAGCGCGTAGGTCGCTTCGGTCCCTTCCTCGGCTGCTCTCGCTACGGCGATAAGACCGCCCCCTGCGATGGCATCTTAAATCTAGACAAGAAGGGCCGCGTTCAAGCGCCCAGCCAGCCCCCCCTTATCACCGAGCTTAAGTGTGAAAAGTGCGAGCGCCCCATGAACCTGCGTAACGGGGTCCGCGGCCCGTGGCTCGGGTGCTCAGGCTTTCCCAAGTGCCGAGGCCGCGGCAAATGGAACGACTTGGAGCCACCGCTTCGCGATAGCCTGATTAGCCAGATGAAGGTCCACGAAAAGGCGAACCCAATTCCCATCATCAAGACGCTCGCGGGGCAACCTTTGACCGATCTTGCAGGTAAACCGTTACCAACCGCCAAACCTGTTGGCGTAGTCGCTGATGAGAACGCCACGATGGAAGCCATCGCCGACGAAATGAACATGTAAGTTTACCGCACAGCCGAGCGAGGGCCGGGGAAGCGAACGTAAACGAATCCCAAGGAGCACGATCTTGACGGACGCATGGACGAGTATTCTGTTGACTCTCGCGCAGGAGGTGCCCGCCCCGCCCGCGGTCCCCTCGAAGAACCTGCTGAGTTACATCGCCGATGGCGGCGTGCTGAGTTACGTTCTGGTCTGCCTCTCGGTCGTCGCGCTCACAGTTATGATCCGTATGATCTTGGTGCTGCGTCGCGATCAGTTCCTGCCCGAACAGTTCATCCGCGAAGCAACCGTCGCCGCGGAATCCGGCAACCTTCAGGCTCTGTCGATGGCTTGCTCAAGATCAGATTGCTTCGCGGCTCGCGTGCTTTTGGGTGGCTTACGCCGCGCCAACTCCTCACCCCTGGGGATGCTCGATTATGCCAATGGTGCTCAGGATGAACTTAACCGCGAGACCGAGCGACTCCACCGCATGAACGATGCCCAGGCGATTCTCGCGGCGGTCGCGCCCATGCTCGGCCTGCTGGGAACTGTCATCGGCATGATCGGCGCCTTCGCGACGATCGCCACGCTCCAAGGCGCGGCCCGAAGTAACGAACTCGCCCGGTTTATGTCAATGGCGCTGGTGAATACCGCCGAGGGCCTGGTGATCGCAATCCCCGCCACCATCGCCTTCGGCTTATGTCGCCGCCGTATCGAAAGCCTGGTTGACTCAGTCGCCGCCGCTTTGGAACCCATCGGCGCACTCGTGCAGCGCACCGCCGCACCCCGCGTTGCGCCCCGCCAAGTTCCTCGCCCTCTGCCCGCCCCGCTCGCACCTCCCGCAGCT
>CAYVFW010000275.1:0-4056 GCA_964450325.1 uncultured Phycisphaeraceae bacterium
GATCGCCACTGTTTCAGCCAGTGTGGTCGCAATTTCCTTAATCGCGTTCTCCATGTAGTACGTGCCGTCGTACGCCATCGCCATCTCTACGCCGGGTGGAAGGCTAGTTTCTAGCGCCTCCATCGCGGCCTTGAGGCGCGTGGCAACCTCAAGTTCGTTTGCCTTGGGAAGCGGCCACACCGAAAGATAAATCGCGGGTCTCCCGTCCAGTCCCGCCTCGCCGGTTGGCTCTTCGCTACCCAGTTCTACCTTTGCGATGTCACCCAGACGCACCACCGAGCCATCAACTTCACGCACGATGAGTTGTTTAAACTCTTCGGGGGTACGCAAATCGGTATTCGTGAGTAAATCGACCTGAACGTCTGCGCTCTTGGTGCGGCCGACGGTCGCGAGAAAGTTATTCCGGCGCAACGCCGCGTCCACCTGGTCGCTGGTTACATTCAGATTCGTCATCCGCTCGGGGCTTAACCAGATTCGCATCGCGATGTTGCGCGGACCCTCAACCCCCACCCGCTGCACCCCCTCTATGGTGTTAAGCTCGGGGCGCACCTCACGATCCAGGTAATCCGTAAGTTGCGTGAGCGACATCTCGGTTGAGATGAAACTTAAATAAAACGTGGCGTACGGCTTATCGGCCCGCTGGATATCAACCACCGGCGATTCAGCCTCTTGCGGGAGTTCGCTACGCACCTGATTCAGCCGGGCACTGATCTCGGCCAGCGCGGCGGTGCTGCTGTGATTCAGCCGCAGCCTTACCGTGATCGTCGAGATGCCTGCGGTGCTTACACTTTCAATGTAATCGATGCCGTCGATTGCCGAGACAGCACGCTCGATCGGGGTCGTAATGAAGCCGCGAACAGTCTCGGCGCTCGCACCGATGTAAGGCGTGGTGATGATCACCGAGGTCGATTCGATGCGCGGATACTGCCGCACCGGCAGTGAACGGATGGCACTCCACCCCACCGCAAGGATGATAAGGTTCACGACGACCGCCAAGACTGGTCGCCTGATGAAGATGTCCGTGAAGGATTTCATCTGCTTCTTCGCTCCTGTTCAAAACCGGGTAGCATGACGCGGCATTATCCCGGCTAGCCGCACACACGACCGCCTCGACCTCGATTCCCCACCGAATCAAGACTCACCATTCACCCAGACATCCGCTAAAGCAACTTACTATCCGCTCCTCCGCCAAGAGCCCCCCAAACGCAGACTGCTTCACGGGTCTGAGCCTGCCCGGGGCAGCTAAAAGGGTTTTGACCTCGATTGGACCGCCGCTCATGGTGGCCCACCCGTGCCCGGCTGTTTCAGCTTAACTCTGAGTTACAACTTCTTTTCCGGTGTCGCCTTCTTATCCGCCACCCCAGGGCTCTCGCTCTTCTCTGTCGCCGCGGTATTGGGCAAGGCGGCCGCGGGAACCCCCGCTTCGGCCGGGGTGGAAGCACCTGCTCCCGCAGCACCCGCAATAGTTATTAGTGCTCCGTCGCGGAGCTTGAACGAACCGCCCGCCGCGATCACTTCCCCCACCGCCAACCCTTCTTCGATAATAATCATTCCGGAGCTAAGGGCCGCCGCGCCAGAATTAGCTTCGCCAGCAACGGGTGCCGCGGCCTGATCGAAGATCGACGGCCCCAACTTCACCAATCGCTGCTTAACCCTCTTCGTTCCATCCGCCCCATCAACCACCACGAAGACATGGTCCCCGTAAGAAGCGCGGCGCACGGAAGTCGTCGGCACGATTACTTTCTGTTTGGGGAGGTCCATGGGCACCTCAACATCAACATAAGTTCCGGGACGCAGTTTCTCGCCCTTGTTGGCCACGACCGAGCGCACCCGCACGTTGCGTGTCGAACGGTCGACCGTCGCATCGATTGCCTGCACCGTAAGCGTCGCCCCATCCGCACCCAACGCGGCCGAATTCGCAAGCACCACCATCCCCGGTTTCACCCGCCATGCCTCATCTTGAGGAATGGCGAAATCTAAATATACCGTATCCTGCACGCTCTGAAGATCGACAATCTTCGTGCCTTCGGGCAAGTACTGACCGTGGTGAATCGTGCGGATGCCTGCCCGTGCCCGGAAGGGTGCCCGCAACGTCTTCTTCGCAAGCAGCACTTCCAACTGAGCCACCCTCGCAGTGGCCTGATCTAGCTCCGCACTCGCCCGATCCACAGTTGCTCGATTGGATTTTAACTTTGCCTGCGATTGGTCAAGGTCCGACTGCGCCCGCTCGAGCATGTTTTCCGCTGCTGCCTTTGACTCAACCGCCTGCGTCAGCCTCCGTACTTCGCTCGTCGCAAGCCGGATCGCGGCGTCCATCGACTGAACGTCGGCCTTCGCCACTTCGCGCCCAGCTTCCATAACCTTCACGCTCGCCCTCGCGGCGGCGAGATCTGCCCGCTCGGTTGATGCGTCGATCTCAACCAGCACCTCGCCCTTCTCAACAATCGCGCCAGACTCAAACTTAATATCCTCGAGCACGCCCGCAACCTCGTTGCGCAGCTCAACGGATTCGATCGCAAAGATGGCCCCGACCAACTTGGCAGTGGGCGCCCACGCCCGCGATTGCGCAGCGACCACCGTAACTGATTCTGATGGTTCAAAGCCCTGTTGCTCCTGTCCGGCCTTCTTGATCTCAGCGTACTTCCAGTACGCGAGCCCCCCTGCGACAAGAAGTACCCCGCCGATGACTATGACCCCACCAACTATGGCTGACTTTTTCATGTTCGCTCTTTCCAGCGGCTCAACTGCCACGCTTCACTGGTTTTGCACTCTGCTTGCTCGCCAATGATTTTGTTTTGTTGGCCGACCCCACTCGTTTCCGAGGCTTTGGGACGGATGATTTCACAGGCCCTCCCAAGGCTTTGGCCACGATCTCTCGTAGAACCTCGATCATGGCTTTTGTTCGACTGCTCTGGAGGTCTTCCAGCCCAAACTGCCACATGAACCACAGCCCATCTGTACAGCGGATCACAGCCTCGCCAACGCCGGGCGGCAGGCCATCGGCCGCTATCAACGATGCGAGTTCACGGTGGAACTTTTGCATCGGCTCGATGAGTGATGGGAACGAAACCAGGGCCGCGATCAGCACGCGGCTGCTTCGCTTACACTGCTCGCACCATTCATCGCCGCGGAACTCCAGAATATCCAACATCGCTCGCGGCACCCTCCCCGGCCCCGCTGGCGTCGCGGCGATCGCGCTCAGCGTGTCGCTCCGCCAGTTGGCCACGATCCTCGCGACCATCGCTTCCAAAAGTTTTTCTTTAGAGGGGAAGTGATGAATTAACCCTCCCTTGCTCGCCCCGGCCTCCGCCGCTACCGCATCCAGCGTCAGCTTGCCGATTGACTCCCTCAAGATCACCGCCTCCGCGGCGTCTAGTAATCCATCAGGCCCCAAGATTGCGCGGCGCTTGGCCTCTGGATGGGCAGCGGCTGCGGCTTGGATCTGAGGTTGGGAAGAGGCGGCCAAGACCGAGACTGTACCGACCGACTGGTCGGTTGTCAACACCGACCGGTTGGTCGGAGATAAAAAGATGGGGCTCGCCGCGGAAAAGTCAGGGAGACAGGATTTGAACCTGCGGCCTTGTGGACCCAAACCACACGCTCTACCAAACTGAGCTACACCCTGCTGCTGAAGTATAGGAATGGCAACGCCAGCGGGCACGGGCGAAAAAAAAGCCCCGGATTAGTCCGGGGCTTGGGGTCTTCATAGCTAGGCGAGGGTAACCTGCTGGGTTCTTCTCAGCGGCCGCTGTAGGGCACTTCCTTCATCAGCAGCACGTTTGGCTTGTCGCCAAGCTTCACGACGTTGGAACGATCAACCACCATGACGAATCGGCGGGCGATGCTGGGAGTTAACACATCATCCACGGCCAGGTTGTCAAGGTCTGACTGCTGGTAGCCGTGAACCACGAACCAAGCGATAAAGTAATCGCTGCGTGTGGAGACGGTATTAATTACGCCGTTCATCACCGCGAGCTTTTCCTTATATTCGTGGCTCATGCCGTCGGTGCGGATGACTTTGTCGGCGGCGGGGTAGGCGGCGCCTGGGGTGGGTAG
>CAYVFW010000276.1:0-4035 GCA_964450325.1 uncultured Phycisphaeraceae bacterium
CGCTGGAAGTCTTTGAACCAGAAAGTGGGACCGGGGGCGGGGGTGGGAGCGACGACGCTCATGTCGGCGGCGTTGTAAACAATGCCATTGGCGACGGTGTGGGTAATTGTAAGTGAGTTCTTAATTTCCTCGCGGGGGTCCTTCTCCAGGATCAGGAGATCGGCGAGTTTACCGCTTTCGATGGAGCCCAGATCATTATCAAACCCGAGATACTTCGCGCCGTCGATGGTGGCAGCGCGGAGGGCTTGGGTGTTGCTGAGCGCGTTGCCCACGCCTGGCGCGGTGAGGGACCAGAGCTCCCAGTGCGCGCCCAGTCCGGCGAGCTGGCCGTGGGCACCAAGCTGCGCGGTGCTGCCCGCTTCAACGACTTCGCGGGCGATGCTGGCGACGCGAAGGACGTTGTAATCAGACTGAGGGGCGCGAGGGCGGCGGCGCGAGCGGGGTTCGACGATCATGCGTGGAACAAAGCGCAGGAGGCGCTCATTTTGCCAAACGTCCATCTGGTCGTACCAGTAATGTTCACCGTCGAGGCCGCCGTACGCGACGATGAGGGTCGGGGTGTAACCCGCTGAGCTTGACTTCCAGAGGTCGCGGACGTCATCGTAAATACATTCGACGGGGAGCGTGTGCTCGATGCCGGTGTGGCCATCGACGATCATGGTCATGTTATGTTCAAAGAGCGAGCCACCCTCGGGGACGACCATCATGTTAAGTTCGCGGGCGGCGGCGATGATCTGCTGACGCTGGTCGCGGCGGGGCTGGTTGTAACTTTTGACGCTGAACGCGCCGACGGCCTTGAGGCGGCGGAGGTGAGAGCGGGCGTCTTCGAGGGAATCGACCTCGGCTTTAAAAGAGCCAGCCGCGCCGTAAAGGATGGTGCCGGTGGAGAAGATTCGCGGGGCAAGAATGGCGCCGGATTTGGCGAGTTCGCTGGCGGCGAAGATGGATTCGGTATCGTTGCTGGGGTCGTGGATCGTTGTGACACCGAAGGCGAGGTTGGCGACGTTGATCCAGTTTTGCTGAGGAGTGAAGCCGTTGGCGCCCTGCGCGCCGTGGGCGTGAACATCTATGATGCCGGGCATGATAAACTTGCCCGTGGCGTCAATTACTTTTGCCCCCGAGGGGATGGTTATGTCTGCGGCGGGGCCCGCGGCCATGATGCGGTTGCCAGAAATGTGGACGGTGCCGTCCTTTACGACGACCTCGCGAGAGGCGGCGGGGGTGTTGCCGGGGATAGCAGCCGAACGGGTCATTGTAAGTAGCGTTGCACCGGTGATGAAGATGTCGCCGGCGGGCGCGGCGTAAGGGGCGGTGAAGCCGATTGGGATGAGGGTTGCGGGCGGGGTGATGGGGGTGATGGGGGTGGTGGAGGTGGCGGTTGCGAGGGTGGTCGCTGAGGGGTCCGCCGGAGCGGCGGGAACTGCCTCAGAAGTTTGCGTAATGGATTCAAACGCATCACTTACTTTGCGGGCGTAGACGGTGGGGCCCAGCGACCAGTAAAGGGTTTGGTTGTCACCGCTCCATTGGAGGTTGACCGAACCGTCGGTGCTTACTTTCACGAGGGGCTGTGAGGAGGACTTGGGACCGATGGCAACTTCGCGACCGGTGGGCACGAATGGTGTAATATAAACATTGAAACGTTCGGCGAAGGCGAGGTAGCGACCGTCGGGGGCGATGCGAAACTCGGTGGCGTTCTCGCTGGAGTTGTGGGCGCGTTCGTGTGTCCCATCCAGGCCGATGCTGATGAATGACCGCTTATCATTATCTTTGCGAGATTCGACGGTGGTGAGGTAGACGCGGTCGTTCTCGGGGCCAAACTGAGGATTGGTGCCGCGTTTGGTGATAAGGGTGGGAGGTGCCGAGCCATCGCTGGGTACGCGGTAAAGGCCGGGCTTATCGCTGAAGAGGGGGCTGATGAGGTAACCGCCGCTTACCTTGCCGAAGACGACGGTTTTACCGTCGGGGGAAAAGGTGGGGTCAACATAATGACCTTTGGCCTTGGTGATGGCTTGCTCGTCCGTTCCGGTGGAACTGATGGTGCGGATGGAAGCGAGCTCGGTGTCGTTCCAGGTTGTGAAGACGAGGCGTTCGCTGTCGCGGGAGTAGGCACCGGGGTACTCGAAGCGGTCGGTCTGCGTGGTGAGGCGGCGGGGCGCGCCCTCGGGCAGGTCTTTGACGTAAATACAACCGAGAGCGTTGAAGGCGACTTGTTTACCGTCCGGGCGTAGGACGGGGTTGCGCATCATCTTAACATCAAACTGGACAGGTGCGACATCGACGGGGAAGCGGACTGCGCGCTGAATGACGCGCGTGTCTTTGACGTGGAAGGGGATGGGGGTGGCCGCGCCGGACTGGCAGTTTATTTTGTGAAACCCGCCCTTGGCGTAGAGCACGATCGACTGACTATCAGGCATCCACGCGAAGCGGGGGTAGACTCCGTGGATTGCCCAGGCTTCCTGCATGTCGCGTTCGAGCGGGCTGTAGATGGCGCGTTCATTGCCGCTCTCGAGGTCTTTGATGAAGAGAGTGGAGACAAAGTCGAGGCGGCGAACGAAGGCGATTTGTTTACTATCGGGGCTGGGGGTTGGTCGGCATGCGCCGCCGGGCCCGCTGATGAAACTCTCCTCTTCGCCGGTGGTACGGTCGAGCCGGTTGACGGAGTAGATTCCCCGAGCTGAATCTTTATTATATTCGAAGTTAGCGCCGGGCGTGGAATCCAGAGAGTAATATAAGTATCGACCGTCGGGGCTAAAGGCGGGCTCGCCGACTCCCTTCTGTTCGGTGGGGCGGGTGGTCATTTGAAGACCTTCGCCGCCGCCATCCTTGGCGGAGGCGTGGTAAAGCCACATCTCGCCCGCGCCTAGTGAACGGCGCGAAGTAAAGTGCTTTTGGCCGACGATGTATTGGCCGTCGGGGGGGAGCCAGGCGGGGCCGTTGAGAAGGCGGAAGGATTCTTTGGTAACCTGGTGGGGCAGGGTTCCATCAATGGTTATCGTCCAGAGGTTGTCGCCTCCGCCGCGGTCGCTGGTGAAGGCGATGCGTTTTCCGTCGGGGCTGAAGGCGGGCTGCATATCCCAAGCGATCCCGCTGGTGAGAGGTTTGGCATCGCCACCGGTGATGGGGAGGAGATATAAGTCACCCAGGAGATCAAAGACGATTGTGTTACCATCCGGGCTTACATCCAGCGAGAGCCAGGTGCCCGAGGTGGTGTCGATGGTGGCGGTGACGGTGGGTCCGCGTTGTGCGCTGACGTCCCACTTGTCGGCTTTGTCTTTGGCATCGGGTGCTGCGGTTGCACTGGGGGCTGGCGCGTTAGCTGCGGGGCTGGCCGTAGGGCTGGGCTGAACTGGCTCGACAGGAGCGACGACCGGGTCTTCAGAACGATCAGCGGGAACGGGCATTGGCGGTGGGGGCACCGGAGCCTTCACTGGCGGCGGCGTGGTCTTCGGAGCCGGGGCGACTTGCGCTTGGCAGTAACCGAAGAGGGCCAACATAATCAATGCGGGGGTTTTCATCTGTTCCTTCTAAGCCGCGGCTGATGCGGGCTGAAACTCGCTGGAAACGGGGTACAAACTGGCGGGAAACTGGCTGGCTACTGGCTACATACTGGCTGGATACTGGCGGTGCAAGCCGTGCCGTGCTGGCAAAGTATCCTGGCAGTGAGAGCGCGTCGGTTCAAACTACAGGTGTGAAATAGGGTATATGCAACAAGGTGATGGTTAGGTAACTTCCCGCCGGATGGCTTTCGCACTTGAGGTGCTTGACGGAGTGACTTTGGGAGTGGTTTGCGCTGTGGGCAGGGAAAGTGTGGATCGCGCTGTGTTGCCAGCTTTTATAGCGGTTGTTGCTGCGGGTTTGCCGAGATTACGAGTCCCCGCCTCGGCAGTCTGGGCGTGCTCGGAAGGGAAATTGGAGGAAGCGGGAGAGGAAGTGTGGACTGCGGGGTCAACGCGAAGCGTTTCGCGGAGTGAGTCAATAGCTTCGGCGTGGCGTCGGCAGATAGTTGACTTATTTTTACCGAGGAAGGTGCCGACC
>CAYVFW010000277.1:0-4015 GCA_964450325.1 uncultured Phycisphaeraceae bacterium
TATCAGAATCATCTTCTTCGCTCTCATCGCCATGAGGCGGAAGGTCAAAGGCGTCGTAAACCGCTTCCGCATCGGCGGCCTCAAAGTCAACATAAACGCTGATGTCCTCGCGATCATAATACTCCAGCTCCGCCTCCGCCAGCGCGGTCTCGTTCGCGATTGACCAGTGCACCGGCTTGAGCGCCCGGTACACCAGCCCGCGCTCCAGCAGCGTGGCGAGCACATCCAGCGAGGCCGACTCAAACGCCGGGTCCATGGTAAGATAAGGATGGTCATAGTCCGCTAAAGTCAGAAACCGCTGGAGCTGAACCGATTGTAACTTTACGTGCTTATCCGCGTGCTTCTGGCATTCGCGCCGGATAGCCGCCCGGCGCGTCCACTCATCCAGCGTATTCAGCTTCTCCACTTTGCCCGCCGCCACAAGGTCGGTCATAACCTTATGTTCGATCGGTAGCCCGTGGCAGTCCCAGCCCGGTATATAGGGCGCGTCAAAACCCATCATCCCGCGAGAACGCACCACAAGGTCCTTCAGGCACTTATTCATGAGATGGCCAAGGTGCAGCGACCCGTTGGCATACGGCGGACCATCATGAAAGACAAACTTAGGCGCATCCTTTCGCGAGGCGCGCAGTCGTTGATAGATCCCCGACTTCGCCCACCGCTTCATACTGGCGGGCTCATTCTGCACCAAATTTGCCTTCATCGGAAAAGCGGTCTGGGGCAAGTTAAGCGTGGCGCGATAGCGGTTCTTTTGTTCATCCCCTCCCGCCCCCGGCTTGGCGAGTGATGCGGGCTGCGGCGACGAGGCGGACTGCTCTGGCGTGCGGGCAGATGAGGATTCGGGAGAAGTTGCTGACATAACGTATTTCTTTAAAAGTGTACCGACATAGCTCTGCGTACTTCCGGAAGATCCTTCCGGATTATTCGTAATAAGTAACGACCGTACATCGCTCAACCGCCGCCGCGTTCCCCACGCCAAACAAGAACTGGCCTGACCGCTCTCGTTTCAGAGAATCAGCATCTTCGTTCGCACCAACCCGTCCTGTCAACGCCACCGACCTCGATCACACTTGAACTCTCGTTCTCGCGCGGCTTGCATCCAACGCAATCAGCACCGCTGCGGGTGAACGGGACACCACTTAATACCCAGTCATTCAATTTTAAGATTGATCTCACGCCATTTTACCGGGTCCGCCGCATCGTCGAACTTTCGGCGAAGGCAAAGCAGACACGAGAGGCTGGGGTGCCCCTCAGCGGGGCGAGGTAATTCGATAATGGATGCTTGCGAGATTCATCTGGCAAAGTGTAGGCTTCCAACTCAATCAGAGCACGTCTTCTACTGGCTCTTACCGCTCGCAAGCGGATAGTTGTCATCAGCCCGGAACACGCCTAACGCGGCGAGCAGAGCGAGCGAGAAGACCGCCCCGATTGCAGCGAGTGCTGTCAGTGCTGTGGGCGTCCAGAAGGCCCCGTAACTGATAGCGGGAGCGAAAATCACGACGACGTGGAATGTGAGCACGCCCACCATCAAGCCAAGCATCCCCACCCGCACCAATAGTAACGCGGAGATCGATGCAACAGCCCCCATGAAAACGATAGAGATCGGGGAATCACCCCGCAGCAATGTCCAAAGCAGTGTCTGAAGCACCGTGTACGCAGTCGCCGCGATCCACTTACGTTTGATGACCAGTTTAAGAAGCAGCAGCATCACCAAAAATGTGAAGGCATATTTCGCCGAGAATGGCAGCAGACTTACGAACGCACCCATCGCGTTGCTCAACCCCTGCAGCGGCTCAATCCCTCGCTCTGGGTCAAACCAAGGAAATGTCGGCGGGGAGCCGATCCAAGGGGCGCTGAGCCGATGCATATAAGCAATCGCCGCACAGAAGACCCCCCCAACACACCCCCATACTACATGATGCCCTACCAGCGGACTCGTCACCCCCCCGCGTATAAACCGTGACCAGGAGATAAGTGTCTCCGGCCAGACGCGCCGCGCATAGGGTTCTATCGCGATGTAAGCCAGCCAGAACCAGACCGCCGTCGGAACCCCCATCCTGCTCGCGCGAACCAGGAACTGCATTTCGTCCGGCAGGTACCGAGGATGGTCCGCGTACAGCCACAGCGAAGCCACCGAAGCCAGACCCATCGCAACGCCCAGCCGCAGCGCGGTTTGAAGATCGCCCGTGCGCTCACGCAAGTTCTTCGCTGCAAGAATTACAATGGCGATTACCGCGATCGCTTCCGTAATAAATGAGAATGCCCGCCCCGCGTTCAGCCAGCCGCTCGCGGATTGCGGTTGTGTAACCGATGCGCCGACCCACTGCTTTTCGACAATACGAAACGCCACAGCCTTGCCACCAAGCGATGCGCCTTCGATCCGAACTTGCTCGGAAGGTACATCAGGATATACCCCTTCCCACGTGAATCGCTCATCAGCAAAAACTGGCGGCACGCGAACGGTGCTTGTAACGGTGAAAGCGTCAAGCGAAAGCCCTGCCAACTCAAAGATCGGCCGCCAATCAGTGCGAGGAGTAACTCCCTCTGCTGTCGCTACTCCAGTCGTCGCCTTCCCAGCCCCTTGCTGTAATGTTTCAGCAGAGGCAGATCGCGCTTCAACCGCCCCCAGCCCGATCGACGGCTCCGCAGGTGTGAAATACAGAAACTCGCGGAGGCGCCCCTTCGTATCTAGCCTGACCTTAACCATGCCCCCCACCGCAAACGCCGGATCATTCATCGTGACCCGTTGCTCGCTGTTCTCCGTTGTAAGCGGGCGCGGGCTTTGTCGGTACCAAAAATCAATGGGCGATGGACGCGAAAAGCTCAAGCGGTTCCAGCGAGATTCCGACTGATCTCGTTCGCGAATGAGCTCAACATATTCCTCATAAAAATCGAACCCCGATGCCTTGTACCGCGTCTCTGGCGAATAACCCAAGCGTTCCACTACATTTTCCGCCGCCGCGACCAACACCGGCACCGATTTCCGCAGCGGGACCGCACGCAGCAGCGAGGCATACTGCCCGACCGAAATAGCCAGCGTCATCGCGATCAACATCGCGGCCGTCAGGTACGCCGCTTTTTCCCCGCTCATCACCCCCTCGCCGCCCGCCGCGGCAACCTGCCGCACCGACGGAATCTGGCCCGCTTCGAGCGCGGCAACCAAGGGGTCACCCCCCGGCAAAATCGCCGCGAGCTCCCGCGCACTCGCCGGCCGCAGCGAGGGCTCTCGCTCCAGACATAACATAATTGCCCGCTCAACACCCGGGTTGATATCCGGTACGATCGTGGCCGGCGAGGGAATCGGAAGATCGTGCATCGCCTCCAACTGACTTATCGTGGTGGGCCGATAGACCGGCTTGCCCGTGAAAATCTCGTACAGAATAAGCCCGAGCGAAAACAAATCACTCCGCGCTGTGGCACCCTTTCCCCGCAGCACCTCGGGGGCCATGTAAGCGGGAGTCCCCGCCCGCCGCCGGTCCCCGCCTAAGTCCTCCAAATGCGTGGAAAGACCAAAGTCAGCGATCCGAACCTCGCCGTTCCCATCTAACATAATATTTGCTGGCTTAAGGTCGCGGTGCAACACCTTCCGTTCGTGCGCCCACGCCAGCCCCGCGCAAATCTGATGTGCCACGCTCAACGCCTTATCCGCTGGCAATCGCCCGATCCGCCTCAGCAGCGACGAAATTGTTTCCCCATCCACAAACTCCATCGAAATAAACGGTTGTCCGTCCACGTCGCCGATGTCGAAAACCCGGCAAACGTTAGGATGTGTCACCGTCCTGGCTAAACTCGCTTCCGCGTGCAGGCGTTTTAGATTGTCCGCGTCGGTCGCGGCGTCGAGCGATAGAAACTTAAGTGCGACATCACCCCCCAGACGCTTATCTTCAGCGCGGTAAACCTCCCCCATCGCTCCTTCACCGATCTGGGCGATCACCAAATATCGCTTATTAATTAGTTGCCCGGGTCCGAAGCGCTTGGGCTCAAACCGTGGTGACGGCACCCCTCCCGCCTGGCC
>CAYVFW010000278.1:0-4005 GCA_964450325.1 uncultured Phycisphaeraceae bacterium
TACCAAGGGAGTGCTCTACCACTGAGCTACGGTGGCGAAAACGAAAGCCACTTCATCGCGGCGTTGCGGATCTAACCCCGCCGGAACCGTCGAAGCAGTGAAATCACGTCTGAAACCGAAGAACCTCATCAGCACACTCGCTGCAGCTTGAGGGGCACAATCGTAGCGGGAGTTTACTGGGGGTCAATGCCCCTTAGCGATGTTCACAAAGGGGTGGGTAGTTTACCCCCCTTTCGCCGGAGTAGCGGCGTGAAGAGAAAAAGCGCCGGACCGGAAGCAAGAGTAGAAGGACCGGATTTAGGAGTCGCAGGGAATTATCGCAGACGGCGACTACGGAACAGAATCAGATGCCGCGGGTGCATGTTCGTCGGCATCCAAAAACCGTGCTCGCAGCTCAGGCGAGGGGACCGAACAGGCAGACTGCTTGCCGAACCACCGATACCGGTTGGCTGCGACCCAAGAGTAAAGCTTGTTGCGGACGCTTGCGGGAATAATGAGCCCCGCCGCGGCGAGCGACCATGGAAAGCCCAACTCTCGTGCGATTCGGATCGCGGCATCCGAGCGGGTGAAAACCTCGCCGCCTTGGATAAGCACCACGCTGTCGAGACTGGCATACGGCGTGCCGCTCGCGGCGAGCGCCTCGCGCGCGGCACGAGACTGGAGCGACGCGAACCGAAAGCGTGAGTGAGGGTCGCGGTTTATGACCCAGCGCACCGAAGCGTTGCAAAAACTGCACACCCCATCGAAAAGCACAACTGGATGAGATGATGAATCGTTCAACATAAGTGTCTGCCCCCTCCCCTCGCGCTCAGGCCAGCGCAACTTTCCCAACGGCGCGGCTGTCGAAGCGAATCAGTGCTTAGCGCCACATCTTATGATGTGAGTAGACTTGCGGGTGCTGGGTTAATCGCGGACGAGTTTGAGAGCTATAAGGTCCTGCACATCCAGCATACCTACTGGCTTACCTTCCGCGTCTACCACTGGGATTTCATCCTGGCGGAACTCACGAAACATCTTCACTGCATCATCGATGATCGAATCTTCGTGCAGGGTGCGGGGGGTGCGAGTCATCACCTCCTTGATCGGCCTTGCCAGCAGGGCGGTATCTTTGCGAATAAGCCGACGTAAGTCGCCGTCGGTAAAAAGGCCGGTCATCTTTCCCGACTGTTGATCGATGAGAATCAGCGCTCCGGGCCGTCGCCCGGCTTGGTCCGCAAGCGCGAGGGCTTCACTTACGGTGACATGATCCGAGACCAGGATGAGGTTTTTGCCCGCCACAGTTCGGAGAGCCTGGCGAATAGGCCGGAGAAGCTCTCCGAGTGTGCCACCAGGATGGCGACGCTGGAAATCGGCCTGCGTGAAGTTCATCCGCCTCGCCGCGGCGAGCCCAAGGCAATCGCCCATCGCCAGCGTGGCGGTCGTAGAACTGGTCGGTGCTGGGAATCCCCCCGCCTCCGAATCTATATGTAAGCGGATAGCGACGGATGCCAATCGCTCAAGGCTGGATGGGTTTCCCACGCCGCGTGCTGTAATGGCGATGACGCTGAGCCCATCCTGACGGAGCACGGAAGCGAGACTAACAACTTCGCCGGTTTCCCCAGATGCCGAGATGCAGATGACAGTGTCCGAGGATCGAAAGCGGCCCAAGTCGCCGTGAAATGCTTCTGAAGGATGGACGCTATGGGCTGGAATACCCAGCGATGACAAGGTGGCGGCGATCTTTGCACCAACAAGCCCAGACTTACCAAGCCCAGTCACGAGCACGGTTCCACCGGCGCGCTCGCAGGCCACAATAAGCGATACCGCCTCAGAAAAGCTCGGATCTAGAAGATTGGCAAGGTTCGATAACGCGACTGATTGATCGGTGAGAATCTCGCGGGCGAAGACTAACTCGTCCGCGTGCGAAAGGCCGCTGCTGGTAGAAACGGATCCGGGCTGCATGCGGGAGGGTACGCGGCGGGCGGCGGCGGATTAGCACTTAATTACGAAGAGCCGCCGTGGCATGGCCTGAAACAATTTGAGACAAAATTTGCGAGGGCGAGCGCGGCGCTCTGGTGAATGTCTGTCTGGGAAGAAAAGCGAGTCAGCCCGCGGGGGAAAAGGGACGGGGGGCGGATGGGTGCAAAGCATCACTAACCACAAGAGACTGATTTGCATTCGCATACTCTGCCTTTGTGACGTAATGTTCTGGAAGTAGACGGTTCCAAGGTGCGCAGTTTCGTGACAAAGGCATCTCATGTCAATACCAATGCCGGGCGCTAATGCCCCAGGTGAAGGTGCGGCGACACTCGATGTTTATGTTACAGCGCGGGGTGAGCGCGCGGTGAGCGCGACCGCCGCCGCATTAGGGTTAACCGAGCCTGATCGCGCATCACTGGCTCGCGGAGAGGCGCTGCGCCGCGCCCTTCCCGCGCGGCGGCTTGATCTGGCCCAGCGCGCCGGAGCATACGTCACGCCTGTGCATCGTGGCCAGAACACCAACCAGTTTGTGGAGCTTGAATCATCAGCGCAGTTTGTCGCCCAGTCAGGGGGCGGGCTGGAGTTCACCGCGAGCCAGATGCAACAATCTTCGCGCCCCGCAGACCCACCTTCTGAGCTGGTGAGGTCAAAGAGAACTTGTTACAGTCTGCGCTCGCAGTTCAAACAGATTTACGATGCAACGGGACCCACGCTAGGCCTGGCCGAAGCGACGGGCGATTACTTTCGGATGAGGCTCAAGGGTCCGATGACGCACGCGTTCGCGGACTATCTTGCTGCGGAGGGGGTTCGCGTCGATGGCTTTCGGGGGGGCACATACCAGATTTACCTTTCTCAACGGCAAAAGGAGCGGTTGACGGCGCACGAGTACGTCACCGGGCTTGAGTTATATACGGTCTTTGATACTGTTACGACGCAGTTACTTATCGATCGGGAGCAGACAGGAGAGCGGCGTGAGCAAACGATGCACACGCTCTTTGACGTAAGCCCTCACCGCGCTGAATCAGTCGAGCAACTTACTCAGGAACTGGCCCAGCTACCCGGAGTTACGATTGTTGATTCATGCAAATACGGAATCCGCGTGCGCGCAGCGTGGGATGACACGGTAATCCGTTCGATCATCGCCCGGCCGCTGGTGAAGTCGGTGATGCCGTTTAAGCCGGGCAAGCTGTTTGATCGAACCGCCGCGGGCGTCGTCGGGGCGGATCGATGTACCCCGCTACCAACGCCGGGTGGAGTTATGCTCGCCGCGTTCGAAGGAAGCGGCCAGATAGTGGGAGTGCTTGATAGCGGCGCTGACAGTTCACACCCAGACCTCGCTGGCCAGATTGTAAGCGAATGCCATATCTATAACCGGTTTGATGATGGAGTCGTTCCGGGTGCAGAGTTCGGCAGCATTGCAAGCGGTGGTGCTGAAGATCGCAACGGACACGGAACGCACGTCACCGGGACGATTGTGGGAACCGGGGCGGCGAGCGGAGGCGCGTGGCGCGGCGTGGCTCCCGCGGCGAAGGCAGTCCTGGTGCGGATCGCAACCGCCCGGGGTGACCTGCTTTTGGGCCTGGACGCCACGTCGGCACTGGAGGCGGCGCGCGATCGGGGCGCGAAAGTAATTAACTGCAGCTTTGGTAACTTGAGCAACGGAGTCTACGACTTAATCGCCGATTCAGTAGACGATTTCGCACGCTTAAACCCCGACATTCTCATCATCGTTGCGGCGGGCAACGAGGGCGCGGTCTTCGAGAATAAGTACGCGGCGTTAGGACAGATTCGCTCGCCCGCGTGCTGCAAAAATGTGCTTACAGTCGGCGCGTGCGGTAATGCTTACGCTTGCGCTGACCCCGCACCGCTTTCGTTCAACGACCTGACAAAGGGGCGAATCACCGGCCCATTCGCGGTAGAATTTGCATCGCCCAACATTGATTACCTTGTGCCCACCAGTAGTTGCGGACCCACCAGCTTCTATTCGGTCAAGCCCGATGTGGTCGCCCCGGGTACTTACGTTGTTGCCCCCAAGGCCAAGAACTT
>CAYVFW010000279.1:0-3975 GCA_964450325.1 uncultured Phycisphaeraceae bacterium
GCGTGGAGCCACTGATATGAACGCGCCGCCGCTTGAATCAATCGCCAAAACACTACGCGATGCTCTGCATCCAGAACGCATTGTGCTCTTTGGTAGCCTGGCCAACGGTAGCTCGCGGGACGAGAGCGATGTGGACCTTTTGATCGAGTTGGACACTGACCTGTCACCCGCCGACCGCGCGCGAGCGGTGTCTCGTCTCTTCCCGGATCGGCGCTGGTCACTTGATGCGCTGGTCCTCACACCCGCGGAACTGGCGGCGCCGGGCCGCTCTCCGGCCTCGGTTCTCGCCGCGATTGAACGCGGCGGCAGGGTGCTGTATGTCAAGTAATGGCGATGCCGATGCCTGGATGGCCAAGGCGGGCATCGGCATCAACTTGGCCTCGGCTTGGCTGAGTGTCGCGTGCCGCAGCCATCCCTTTAAAGTTGCGAAATTATTCGGCGCGCCTCGCAGATGACGTGCGGGCCGATCTTAAAGCGCTTCGGTTGGCTGGTAACTATGAAATGGGGTGGCACCGGCTTTGCGAAAGGCTGGGTAAGTGATCTCATTAACACCCCGATCGGACGAGTCTGCGCCACTGGTTGCTACGCCCACCCTTCCACAGGTATTAAGCATTGAGCTTCCTGTGGTCGTCCGGCTGGGGGAGCGGCTGATCTCCATTCGCGAGTTTATGGCGTTACTGCCGGGCTCGATCCTTGAACTGGAGAAGAAGGCCGACTTGGAGCTTGACCTGCTGATTAACAATAAGTTAATCGGTTATGGCCTGCCGGTGAAGGTTGGGGAAAACTTTGGGGTGCGATTAACCTATGTAGGCGATGTGCGGGCGCGCATTGAGGCGATGGCGGATGGGTCTGAGGGCGACCAGGCGTAGTTTGCTGCGCGTGAGGTGGCTCGCACGCCGCGTGATTGCCACTGAGTTCAAGATTTCGCACCGGGAGGGCGCTGTCATGACGGTGCTGTGGCGTGGCCGAGGTGATAGAGGGGCGGGTGCTGAGCTTTGCGTGATGGTTGGAGGGAGGTGGACAGAGCCGCGGGCGATGTGATCCACCTACCTTCTACGGACGAAAAGTGCTGCGGTTGTGCCGCGGCCGATAGGACACCCCCCTGATGCCCAGAGATATCCCGGTTGGGAATGGCGATTTACTTGTTACGTTCGATAAGACCTACCGGGTGCGGGATATTTACTATCCTCATGTGGGGCGGTATAACCACACCGACGGGCACGTGCAGCGGTTTGGGGTGTGGGTGGATGGCCTGTTTGCGTGGATTGAGGAGCTGGGATGGGAACGCACGCTGAAGTACGTCGAAGGGACGTTGGTTACTGACGTAACTCTTCGCAACAAGCACCTTCAACTTGAGATCGTTTGTAATGATGCGGTGGATTTCCATCACCCGGTGTACTTACGTCGGAGCGTGGTGCGGGATTTGTCGGGCAAGGACCGGGATGTTCGTCTGCTGATGCACTGGGATTTGAGCGTGAAGGGCACGCCGGTGGGGGACACAGCTAATTATGATCCCAGCACGAGCAGCGTGGTGGTGTATAAGGATGATTCGTACTTTCTGTTCAACGCTTCGGATGATAACAAAGCGGGGCTGGACAACTGGTCCATCGGCACCAAGCGGGTTCGCGGGGCGGAGGGGACGTGGCGCGATGCTGAGGATGGCATATTGGGGCGCAACGCCATCAGCCAGGGGTCGGTGGATACCACCATCGGGGTGAATGTGCAGGTTCCGGCGAACGGAACGGCCAAAGTTACAACGTGGCTGGTGTGCGGCAAGAGTTACAAAGATGTGAAGGCGATACATAGTCGGCTGACGGAGATCGGGCCGGATCGGATGATTGAGCGGACGGCGGCGTATTGGAAGTTGTGGGCGCGTAAAGACCCGGTACACGGGGGCGACCTGCCGGCGACGGTGGCGGACCTGTTCATAAGAAGCCAGTTGGTGCTGCGAACGCAGATTGATAATGGTGGGGCGATCATCGCCGCGAACGACAGCGATATCACGCAGTTTGGGGGGGACCACTATTCGTACTGCTGGCCGCGTGATGGTGCGCTGGTGACTTACAGCCTGATTCTTCTGGGGCAGAGCGAACTATCGCGGGCGTTTTTCCGATTTTGTTTGCGGGTGATTCACCCCGAGGGTTATTTTTTACATAAGTACACGCCGGCGGGGGAGATGGCGAGCAGTTGGCACCCGTGGATTATTGAGGGCCAGCGGGTGATGCCCATCCAGCAGGATGAGACCGCGCTGGTGTTGTGGTCGCTGCGGAAGCATTTCGAGCGGTTTCGCGATGTTGAGTTTATCAAGCCGATGTATACACCGATGGTGCTGCGTCCGGCGCAATGGTTACTTTCGTACCGCGATCAGAATGGCCTTCCTAACCAGAGCTGGGACCTGTGGGAAGAGCGGCGGGCGGTTCACTTGTTTTCAGTGTGCGCCACGATCGGTGCGCTACGGGCGGCCGCGGCGTTTGCGACGGACTTTGGCGATTACGATCACGCGACCAGCTTCCGGGAGGGTGCGGACCAGATGCTGCGGGCGATGCGCAAGCATATGTGGAACGCGGCTGAGGGAAGGTTCGCTCGAAACGTAATTCCTACGAAGAGCGGTTACCGGCTGGATATGACGGCGGACGCGGCGAACTACGCGGTGTTTGCGTTTACGGGGATGGATGTGGACGATGAGATGATCACCTCGGAGATGAGCAACGCGCGGGAACGATTGGCGGTGAAGACGGGGGTGGGGGGTTATGCGCGGTACGAGCGAGATTATTATCATCAGATCGAGCGTGAGAAGGTTTCGCAGGTGCCGGGGAACCCGTGGGTGATCTGTTCGTTGTGGCGTGCGCAGTATGTGATTGCGCGGGCGAAGAATGTAAGCGAGCTGAAAGAGGCGGTTGAGTTGCTGGAGTGGTGTGTGTGGCGGAGCGAGAAGAGCGGGGTGCTGGCGGAGCAGTTTCACCCGTACACGGGCGAGGCGATCAGCGTGAGCCCGCTGACGTGGAGCCACGCGACGTTTGTGATTGTCGTGATGGAGTACTTGGCGAAGCTGAAGGTGCTGCAGGGGCGCGAGGCGAGCGAGTATGGGGGGTGAGTGAGGATCGGGCCGGGTGCGCGGGCGCGTGCCGGTGGTTTGGGCACGTGCTGTCTCTAAGTTGTGGGGCTAGGTGCTATGGCCAAGTGCTATGGCCGATTAAAAAACCGGGCCGCGTGGCCCGGTGAAACTTACAAGTTAATACAACCTAGGTGCTGATCGCTTAAGTACTGATGGAATACGGGCCGTCCCGTGTTCGATAAGCGGTGGGTTAGCAGCCGCCCGCACCCCAGAAAACGAAGAAGGCTTCGACATCGGTGCCATCCACGCCGCCGCTCTGATCAACATCGGCGCAGGGGGCGGAGGCTGACCAGTCGTTGAAGAAGGCTTCGACGTCACTTCCATCTACGCCGCCGCTGAGATCATAATCGGCTGCGCAGGCGGGGCAAGCGCTGCCAGCATCTACTTCGAAGATGTAAACGATGCGGTTAGCGAAGTCGCTGATGGCGAGGCGGCCGCTGATGCCGTCCCAGGAGAAATCGTAAGTACCGCCCGCGTTGGCGGGGTTGAAAGGCGCCCCGTTGGCGTCAATGAAGTTGATCGGCACGGATGCGCCGTCGAGGTCGGCTCCTTTGATCCACTCGGCCAGACCCGTGCCACCGATGCCGAACTGATTATAAATTACGGTATCACCGGAGGATGCGCCCCACAAGATTTCGACACGTTGGAGAATAGCGAAGGGGGTGCTGGCGCAGCCTGCGTTGACGGCACACGAGAGCACGACGTGGCTCGCGAGGCCGTTGTCGGCATTGCGGCGACCGATGATGACATCGTTATCAGCGCGGGCGGCGAGGTTGCCGTTGCGCGGATCGATGGCGATGTCACGCCAAAGGGTGCCGCTGACCGTGACGGCGTTGGTGCCGGGGGTGTTGATGATGGGG
>CAYVFW010000280.1:0-2309 GCA_964450325.1 uncultured Phycisphaeraceae bacterium
TGGTGGGAATTGCTCGGCGGGTTTTGCTGAAGAGGGGCGGTTTTTTCGCGGGCGGCGAGGTTTGTGGTTCTTTGACATGGCGGGCCTTGGTTGGGAGGTAGGTGGAGAGGAAGGAATTGAGGAGAGGGTTCATGGCGTAACATAAATGTGAGGCGGGTGCGCGATGCGGGAGGCCGCGAAGCTGGCCTCTATTGCGAAGCCAGCCTGGACTGCTGGGCTGGCGTTGTTTCGGTTGGGTGAGAGGTAATCCTCCGCCTGGCAAGGGGTGCGGGCGTGGGGAGCGCTGGCGGGATGGGTGCCTTGGTCTCCTTTGGTTACGTCTACGGGCGGGTGATCGCTGCGGCGTGAAAGCTGGTCGTAACAGGATTGAAAGGGGCGGGGGTGTGGGGAGCGAGAGTGTCGGCTGTCGTTGCACCAGCGGTGGAGGGCCGCGGCGAACCGAGGCTCGCGGCTGAGTAGCGCGATGACGTAACTCATATCTGCCAGGTGCCAGAGTTCTATACCGAGTGCGCGAAGGGCGTGCGCGAAACGTTGATCGCGTGCGGGAGGGGGAGCGGGCGATACTTCGCGCATGCCGCAGGCGGCGAAGAGGGGATTGGTGAGCGAAGCGACTACTTCGGTGCGAGATGTGCGTGGGGCGGAGAGGTAAGTTCGCAGAAGTAGGGAGGCCAGGCCCAAGCCGCGAAACGTGGGGCGGACGATGACGCGGGCGATACGGCGGACGAGGGAGTTAAGTTGATGGGCGGCGAGTGAGCGGCTGGATGTAAGTAGATCTGGCCAGGCGACCTTTCGCCACGAGGCGTTGAGTGGTGCATATGCGATGACAAGCACGGCGGCGGGGAGGGGAACTCCGGGAATGCGGGCTGTAAGTATTTGATCGATTGCGGCGGGGTGGCCTGGGCGGTAGTGGTATTGGGAAAGCGACTGGTAATCAGCGCGTGTGCCGGGCGAAACGTAAGTGTTGTGTTGGAAGGTGTTCATGGGTAGTGCTCTTAGTGGTTATCATTTTGGGGGAAGAGTTGGGCTTGGTGGGGGTATATAAGTGGTGTTGACGCGGGGTGGTGAGGCGGTTAAGCGAGCAAGGAGGAGAGGGATCGCGAGTTTGAAACGAGCTAGCGAACGAGCGGGCTGGCGGGGAACCCATGGCGGAATGATTCTGGCGTGACGGCGATGGGGATTGCGCCCGGAAGAAGTGTGGCTGCGGGTTTGGTGCTGGCGGCGATGAGGCAGACGCCGCGACGGATTGACCAGCGTGAGAAGGCTGTGCTGACGCATGTGGCGGTGTGGTCGTCGAGTTGTTCGCACCAGCCATCGGCGAGGAGGAAGGGCGGAAGCTGGAATTGATTTTGTTTACATCGCTGCATGGCGATGGCGAGGCGCAGTCGCCACGATTCGCCTTGAGAGAGCGCTGTTGCGGGACGGAGGAGGAGAGGGGCTTCGCTTAGGCCGACATCGCAGGCGGCGGCGAGGGCTTGAGTTATGTCGCCATCGAGTAGCTCTATGACGGCCCTGGTGGACCGCGGGAGCGGGCGGAGCCATTGCACGGAGCGGCCGCGGCGGCGGAGGAGAGATGCGATTGCGTTGAGTGTGGTCGTTTTGCCTGCGCCGCTGGGGCCGTGGAGATAGAGGCATTGACCGGGCGCGAGGGAGAGGGCGCGAAGCGCGATGTCGGTTGGTAGTTGATAACGAGGGCGTGGGCAGCGCAAGACGCCGACGCCGAGCGTGAGGGCGAGACTCAACATTCGTTGGGAGAGGTGGGTGGTTGGGGTGCTTATTAATCCGGGGCGGGGGGTGAGGGATGACATGGCGAGAATCCTTGAAATGTAAGTTATGTAGGAGTGGGGTGGTTACGCCGCGTTGCGGAGGGATGGCTTTTGTGTATCGATCATTTTCTTGTGGGCGGCGGCGAGGCGACGGCGAAGGGTGCTGAGGTGTATCTGCAGGGCGAACGCGGCGGCGCGTTGGCTATGGCCTTTGATGTAACATTCGATGGCGGCGGCGCGCTCATCGCGCGAGAGGAGGTGGGCGCGAAGGAGAATGAAGCGGAACATGGGGGCGGTGAGTCGCTTGAGGAGTTGCCTGACTTGGCGGGTGACGGCGGTTCGATGGAGGCCGGCCAGACGGGCGAAGACCGACACCGACACGCCCTTGAGGACGACGCTTTCGAGTAAGTTTCGTTGGTGGGCGGTGAAGTAACGGCCTAGGAGGCGGAGTGCGGCGGCGATATCCCAGCGAGCGCCGTGGTGGCCCTTGCCTGCGGCAACGGCTTGTAATAAGTTACGAGCGGTGATCTGGTCGTGGACGTGGTT
>CAYVFW010000280.1:2409-3975 GCA_964450325.1 uncultured Phycisphaeraceae bacterium
TGGGTTGGTGCTTGGGTTGGTGCGGGGATGGGCGCGATCGGCGCCGTCTTCGCTTACGGTGTAATCATCGGGGTCGGTGGGTGATGAGGACTGCGGCGGTGCCTGATTTGGCGCTGGAAGGAGATCAAGATTGGGACGGGTGACGCGGTGCGTAGATTGATGGTGGAGCTGGCGATATGTGGGGAGTTTGGAGGATGGTGGCGGGGGTGAGCTTGACGCGGGCTTGTTAGGGTGGGCTAAATTGGTGGCGCCAAGCCGCGAGAGTGACTGTTGGGTGGGAAGGGTTGTAGAAGCCGGTGAAATTATGGCCGAGCGAAGGGCTGCGTGGCAGCGGCCGGGGCGAGCGTTGGGGTTGGAGTAGTCGTTCATAGGTTCTGCTTTGTTTTAAGGTGACTTGTGATGGTGCGAGCTGCGGGAAACGGTGGTGTCGAGGTATCAAAAAGGGAAGTTTTAACCTTTTCTCTACCTTACATACATTCACTATACATGGAAAGATGCGTCAAAGCAAGACATTTCTCAGAAATCTGTCGTTTTCTGTTTGGTCAACTGATTGAGGGGCCTATACTTCGATGTGGAAAGATTGTTAACAAGATGTATGGTCTGATAAATCATCGTCTATTTGGATTCTGTGAGCTTTTTGATTGTCGTCGGAAATTTGGGAGAATGAGCCGGTATGGATAAGTCGCCTACGTCGTTTGGTCAGAGGTTGAGGACAGCTCGTAAGACGCAACGGAAGACGCTGACACAGCTCGCCACGGCGGTGGGGTGTGCGACGAGCTATCTGTGCGCGATTGAGCGCGGAACGCGGCCGGCGCCCGGGGATGAGTTAGCTTTGAAGTTGGAGGATGCGTTGGGGCTACCCGCGCGATCTTTGATTGCGCAAGCGCGGTGGTCGCGGAGTATGGAGGCAGGGGGGCTTGAGGTTCGTAAGCGGGTGGAGGAGTTAACGGCGGTGCAGGATGCGGCCAAGAAGTTAGCGGGGATGTTGCAACGGTCTGACAGCGTGCTGGGCGCGTTGAACCTTGACGAGCTGTACGCCAATGGCGAGTTACGAAAGTTGGTAGAGACGATTTCGCCAACGGGCCGAACTCGGAGTGTGGCGGAGCCATCGCCGGTGACGCCGCTGCGAGAGATACCTTTAATTAATAAGGTAGCGGCGGGGTATCCGCGGTCGTTTACTGATCTTGAGTATCCAGCGCGAATTGCGGATGAGTATGTGCGGTGCCCGGACATAACTGATCCGGATGCGTTCGCCGCGAGGGTGATCGGCGATTCGATGGCGCCGACGTATGTTGAGGGAGATATCGTGGTGTTTTCGCCAGCGAAGCAGGTTAAGGATGGTTCGGATTGCTTTGTGCGGTTAGAGCCGGATCACGAGATGACATTCAAGCGGGTGTACTTTGAGGGCGGGGGTGACCCGCCGCGTAAAATAAGATTACAACCTGTGAACAACTTTTATGCTGCGAGGACCGTGCCGCGTGAGGTGGTGGCGGGTTTGTATGCGGCGGCGGCAATGATTCGGCGGGTGCCAGGGTGAGAGGGTGGTAGGGGTTGAAGGGCGGTTTG
>CAYVFW010000281.1:0-3968 GCA_964450325.1 uncultured Phycisphaeraceae bacterium
TCCTCCATCAGGCTCCGACTCGCCAACCGTGCCAGTTCGCGCGCGTGAAACAACGACATTCGCCCAATATCAAAGAGGCGACAGGCCAGTTCGATTCGCGCTTCCTGTTTGCTGATCCCGGCTTGTTTCAGGGTTTCATCTGGAATGACGAACGCCATACGTGGCTTCGCGTGGGGGCGTGAAATGTAAATCACTGATTTTGAAGGAAACTACAGAGGCATCACGCCGCGGCGTACGAACGGACCTCGGCTTGGATGCCCGCCGTGACGGCGGCTTTGGCTTGGCGGAGCAGTTCGCCGGTAGTGGCTTCATCCACGTGCTCCTCGCCGCAGTTGTCGCAGACGAGGGCGGGAACATTCTTGAAGACAATCGTTACGCTTGCAGCGTCGGAAAGGGTGACGCTGGCCTTGCCCGGGAGTGTTTGGCCGTATTTGCAGATGGGGCAGTTCATGTTTTTTTCTCAGACGGAAACCCGGCTCCCAGCGAGAGTCGGCTGGATCGTACACGGGCCCGACTCGCTTACGTTCGAGGCTCGTAGAGATCACGCTGCTGGGTAACTTGAGTTGGATGCCCGCCAATGCCCATTTACTTACGATTCAGGAACGCGTGGATTGCGGCTTTGCCTGCGGGGGCTGTGCGGAGGCGGATAAGTTCGCGGCGTTCAACGGTGAGGGCGGCCTGCCAGCCGTTGGAGAGGCCCGCGTTGACGGCGGCGAGCACGGCGGCGGCGGGGGGCATTCCTTGGACGGGGGCGCCGAGTAATCCGCTGGCTGGCGGCGCCTCGGTGACGGAGGGAGACGCCGCGAGGAGGTCCGCGGCACTCAGCGATTTCGTAGTTACATCGCGGCGGGCGTTTGAGGCGCGGTTGGCGAGTCGGCCGATCCAATGAGTCGGGGCCTCATCGCGGGGTGGCGTGGTGGGATTACTTATAATCCAGTTGCGGGCGGTTTGCAGGAGGTCCGCTGCGGTGGCGGCGAAGGCATCAAAGAGGCCGGCTTCGCGTGCGGCGTCGCTGTTCATAGGTGTTCCGGTCATGGTTGCTTGGATGGCGATTTCGGGGTCGATTCGGGCCGGGAGCAGGTTGGTGCCGCCCCATCCGGGGCAAATTTTGAGACCCGCTTCGGGTAGGCCCACAAGGTACGGCTTGCCGCTGGGATTGGGTGCGCCCACCAGTGCATCGCAGTGCATGGCAAGCTCAAGACCGCCGCCAAGGGCCGCGCCGTTGATCGCGGCGACCGTAACGCAAGGAAGTTGCGAGAGACGAGAGAAGACCTCAGAACCGTAATGCAAGTAGGTTTCGAGTTGCTCGTCGGTAAGTTCGCTGATTGCTTTCAAATCCGCACCCGCGACGAAGACTCGCTCGCTCGCGCTGCGAACAATTAAGCCTCGTGCGGATCGCGGCACGGTTTTCAGGGTTGCTTCAAGAGATCGGATCAGTTCGCGGTCAAGGACCACTACGGACTTGCCCGGCTGCTCCAAGGTGAGCGTGTAGACCCCCGCGGCGGGGCCGTCGGTTTCAACAGTTAACGGCAACAACGCGGCGGGAAGACTCGACATGAGCAGGCTCCGGGGTAGGCTTTGTGGCGACCGGCGCAAAACGCGGGGAGGGGAGTGGTCGCGGGCGGGCCATAATATGTGCGGTTGTGGGCTGAGGGGCGAGGCGAGGGAGAGCTGCCAGTGGGGTCTGGAAGACGGGGGATCCATACAGAGTGCGAACCGTGGCGAGGAACGGAGGAGTAGATTCAGACGAGAGTCGATTGGGGTGCCTAGAATCTAGGCCGCGGTGTTGACGCTTTGTGAAGCAGGTTGGTGCGAGGCGAGTTTGAAGGCACGGCGTGTGGGTTTGGAGCGTATAGAACGGTATTTTGATCTCTTCGCGTCGAGTTTCGCGCTAAGGGGTTGGGTAGGTTTGCTTACTTTGGAGATCGCCGCGTGGTTCGGATTCGCATGCAACGTTATGGTCGTCGGAATCGCCCTTTTTATCGCATTGCTGCGATAGAGAAGCGTGCGCGCCGTGATGGACCTGTGCTGGAGAACCTGGGGTGGTACAACCCGTTGGCTCCGGATGTTAACAAGCAGCTTGAGCTCAATGCCGAGCGTATTACGTATTGGCTGAACAAGGGCGCACAGCCCAGCGATACCATGCGTGACTTCCTAGCCAAGCGTGGCTTGGTTGATGTGAAGGCTTGGGAAGCAGATCGCGCTCATGATCGTAAGTTGGTCGAAGAGCGTGTTGCGAAGGCTGCGGCGACCGCTGCGGCGGCTCCAGAGGCTGGGGCCAAGAAGGCCTAAGGCCGATTTTAGTTAAGTTATATAAGCAGGCCCGCATCGCGGGCCTGCTTCTTTTTTGCTCGAGAGTTATGTTGGGGGCAGCAGGGTGAGAATTTGGAATTATAAAAACGCCGGGGGTGTTACCCCCCGGCGTTTTTCTTGTGATGCAGTGTGTGCTGCGGGCCTTAGAGTTTTAGCCACGGTCGGGTTGTGTGTAACGACGCGCGGGGGAGAAGTGGGGAAGAGTGGGGGGGTTAACAGGTGGCGTTGGACCAGGCGACGAAGAAGACTTCGACATCGGTTCCATCTACGCCGCCGCTGTTATCGACATCGGCTGCGGGGAGGCCGTCCTGCCAGTCGATGAAGAAGGCTTCAACATCGGAGCCGTCGATACCGCCATCGGCGTTGTAATCGGCGATGCAACGCGGGGAGGGGAGCGTGGCAACATAACCGACGTATCGCTGGGTCGTAATATTATATGCCCAGCCGCCCAGGACGGTGGCGTTGCCGCTAGTGAAGGTTTCGCGCAGGCCCAGGTTGGAAGCGACTGTGACACCTTCGGCGGCGAGGAGCGACCGGAGAGTTTGAACGCCCTCTGAGGGGGTGTAAACGATGGCCTGCCACGTGGAGACGCCGCCGTCGATCATGTAACCCACCAGCGTGTTACCATCAGAGGCGCAGTCGAGAATCGTAAGTGAACCATTGGGGTTACTGGCGAGCGAGCCAATATCCTGCAGGCCGGTGGCGGAGGTCCAACGGAAGCCGCGCTGCGCGAAGCCGCCGTTGCCGGCGAAGCCGGGGGAGGTCCCGACGATGACGGAGCCATCAACGGAGCAGGCGTAGGCGGTCGCGCCGCCGGTTGTAATCTGGCTGGGGAGGTTGCCCAGGTTGTTGGGAGTTGTGGGGTCTGAAGAACTCCAGTAGACGGCGGAGGCCAGGTCGTCGGTATCGGGGTCTTGATCGCCGATGCTGCCGAAGCCGACCATGGTGGAGCCATCGCCGGAGATATCTTCAGCGCTACCGAAGATAAGTGTGTCTGGCCCGAGGTCGTCGAAGGCGACGATACCATCGGCGAACGTCCACTTCCAGGCTTGCTGGTAAGCATCACCGAAGTTGGCGCCGGATGAACCAACAACGGTATTACCATCGTCGCTTACGCCGGTAGCATAACTTAAGTTTCCGGCGGGTAGCCCGCCGATTTCAAAGACGCCATCGCCATCGAAACGGATGGCGACGGTGCTGCCTAGCGGGCCGCCACCGATGTAACCAACTGCGACGCTGCCATCGGCGCTCAGGGCGATTGGGTTAAGATCGCGACCGAAGGGGTCTTCGATCTCAACGCGGGCGTTGGTAGCCAGGTTGAGGATGTAACCTTTAAGAATCGTGGGGCGCTGCGTCGAGTTCTGGAGCGAGACCAAGGCGAACCGGCCGTCGCGAGAGATATCCTGGACGACGGCGTAGTCGTAACCGGCATCGGGCGCGATAGTGCGGAAGGAGGCCTGGGCGAGGGCGGGAGCGGCGGCCCCGGCGACGGCGAGGCCAGCGAGCGCACTGAGTATGCGGACTGAGTTTGCGCTGCGGTAATGACCATGAGCTTGCTTGAGCATATTACTTTCTCTGCGAGTTGTGTTCTAACGTAAGTAAACAAACAGAAATTAAGGGAAAGAAGAGGTTGGCGGAACGCCGTAGTTACATTT
>CAYVFW010000282.1:0-3931 GCA_964450325.1 uncultured Phycisphaeraceae bacterium
GATTTATTATGTTACACCTCCGGAGCGGTCCGAGGGGCGAGCGCCGCCGAGCAAAGATTGTAATATATTGTTAACACCGTCGGACCATCGCTGCCCGAGGGAGCGGGGCGCGGGGTGTTCGTAGGCTTGCAGCTGCGCGATGAGGGCGCGCGGGTCTGGGGTGCGAGAGGCGGGGTTGCGCTCAAGGCAGCGAAGGCAGATGGCTTCGAGCGCTTTGGGCACCGACCACTGGAGTTGACGGGGGCTGGGTGGATCGGTGGTAGCGATCGCGCTCAGCACCGCGCGCGCGTCGGCACCCACAAAGGCGGGTTGGAATGTAAGTAGCTCAAAGAAGACCAAGCCCAGGCCCCACGTATCCCAGCGGTTACTGGGTGGGGCGGGTGAGAAGGGTTGGCCCGTGAGGGTTGAAGCCATCGCGGCGATGCGTTCGGGGGGTGTATAGCGGGGCGTAGCGCGACTGCCGTTGGTTGAGGGGGTGCTGCTTGTGGCGGCAACTTCGCTTATGTCAAGATCTATCAGCACCAGGCGCAGATCGTCGGCGACGACGATATTTGCGGGCTTGATATCTCCGTGCACCAGCCCGGCATCGTGGATCGCGGCGACCGCGCCGCAGAGTTGCTTCATCCAGACGCAGACGAGGGCGAAATAGACTTCGCCCTCGGGCTGTGCGTCGGCGACGAGACGTAACTCTTCGACAACCGGTGTACGGGCGGACGTATCTTGATCGCCCTGGGTATCTGGCGTCGTGGCTTCACGCCGGGCGGTGATCAAGCTCTTTAACGTTACCATCGCGGCGGGCTCACTCTGGGCGGCCAGGCGAGCGGTTACATCACAGAGGCGCGGCCCACCTACATACTCCATCGCCAGCCAGATGCCCCCATTGCCCTGACTTACATCCAAGACCCGCACCAGCGAGGGGTGGATCGGCTTGGTCCAAGGCTCGAACGCCTTGGCAACGTGAGCGGCGGACTTGGCGACACCCATTTGTGGAGACGCCGCTAGACCCGCGGCTATCCACTTCAGGCAGATTCGGCTGGTCGAGAAATCGCTGCGGGCCATGAAGACCGCGGTGGACGGGCTGCGATGCAGAAGCCGTTCGACGGCATAACCGGCGGGTGCGGTGAGACCATCGCCGGTAAGTAATTCTTCAATCCACTCCAGCGGGGGCGGTGGAAAAGGAAGTGTGGCATCCGGATCGGTCGGCATCGCGGGCGGGCGCGCGGTGAGATCAGGATGGCGGGTGAGACGGTCTTGCACGGTTCTGCGGAGGTAAGGCGTGAGGCGAGGTCAACTACACTACATGTTATGTCAAGGATTCGTCCGAGGATCGGGGGCGAGAATGAAGCCGCGCCAACCCTCGGCAAGCAATACTACTCTTGGTCATGGGCCGATATGAGGAGTTTCAAGCGTATCGAACGAAGATGAACTGCCGAATCCTGGGAGAGGAGCGCGGAACGCATCCCGATGGGCAGCCACGGATTGGCGGCACGCTGGTGACCAAGCGGTTTTTTAGCCTCGATGGCAAGACCTACGAGGCGGGTGCGCTCACTGAGAAGACAAAGGAGCTGCTGGGCCTGGTGGCGAGCATGGTGCTGCGCTGTGATGATTGCATCGCGTATCACATTGATCGTGCGGTGCGAGTGGGCGTGAGTGATGATGAGCTCTGGGAGACGTTTGACGTAGCGCTAATCGTGGGCGGATCGATTGTAATTCCCCACATGCGGCGGGGTGTCGAGTTTCTGGATGAAGCGCGGGCGGCGGTCGCCCGCGAGGCTGGTGACGGAGTTGGGGGCGGGGCGGCCGGGTGCGCTATGCATGCGGCAAAGTTAACATAAGCTGAGCGGCGGCGCGAGGCCCGAGGAACTCAAGCGCAGAGGTAGCCAGCATCGCGGTGCGCTCGGCTTGGCTTATGTTGTGGGCATCAAGGATCAGCCGGCCGGGGTGTTGCTCGCCGAGCGGGAAGGGATAGTCGCTTCCCAAGGCGATACGAGTAGCACCGATAATCTCTATCAACAGACGCAACGCGGCGGGGTCGTGGACTAAAGAATCGACCCAGAATCGGGCGGGCTTTCCGGTCGCGTCGGCGATGTACGTTCGCGGCGAACGACAATTGTCCACGGCGCACAGGTCGGGGCGGGCTTGGTGGCCGTGGTCGAGGCGGCCGATGGTTGCGGGGAACGAACCGCCCCCGTGCGCGAAACACCAACGTAAGTTCGGGAGCAGATCAATGAGCCCCGAGAAGAGCAGGCTTGCCAGGGCGGCGCAGGTCTCGGCGGGCATGCCCACCAGCCACTGACCCCAATACTTTTGTAATCTCTCCGCGCCCAGCATCTCCCACGGATGAACAAAGATGCAGGCCCCCAGGCGCTGGGCGTGCTCAAAGACCGGCCGCAGCGCAGCGTCGCCGGGATAGAGCCCGTTGACATTGGTGCCGATCTGCACGCCGGGCATCAATAGCTCTTTCACGCAGCGGGTAAGCTCGTCGCAGGCGAGTGTAATATCCTGCATCGGGAGTGTGCCCAGCGCGACGAATCGGCCCGGGTGATCAGCGCACACTCCCGCGGCATGGTCGTTCAGCAACCGCGCGAGGTCATAAGCATCGGCCGCCTTGGCCCAGTACGAGAACATAACCGGCACGGTTGAAAGCACCTGGGCGGTGATGCCCGTGGCATCCATATCGCGCAGGCGGGTCGCGGGGTCCCAGCAGTTGCAGTTTACATCGCGGAAGCGGGTGGTTGAACCATCCGCGTTGCGCTGGTGCATCATCGCGCAACCGGGCTTTTCGTGGGCGATCTGGATCCAGCCAGCATAGCCGCTGCGCTGCGTCCAATCGGGCCAGTGTTCGGGCAGGATATGTGTGTGAAGATCGATACGCATGATCGCGGCACGCCGAAAGACAATCTCACCAACGTTATATTATTTTACGGGATAGTTCCACGGCTTGCCCGGCGTATATTCGATCAGTTCGTACAGTTGTTGTCGGGTCTGCATGTCGCTCAGTAAACTCTGCGCGCTCCCGCCGATGCGGAGAGCTTCGAGTGCGCGAGCGACTGCCCCCATCGCTACTCGCAGCAACGTAACTGGAAAGATTACACAGGAGTAGCCCATCGCGCCAAACTGATCGACCGGGATGATCGGAGTCTTCCCAAACTCGGTCATATTCGCGAGCAGATATGGCCCGCCTTGAGGACGGGAGCCTTGCAGCCGCTGCATCGAACTCGCGAACTGCCCGAACTCGGCCTCGGTCGTGAGGCCCTCGGGGAAGATCATGTCCGCACCCGCAAAGACATACGCCGCGGCACGGTCTATGGCCGCCTGCAAGCCATCCACGCCGCGCGCATCGGTGCGGGCGCAGATGACAAAGCCGCGTGGTCCGCTTACGTCGGTCGCGGCGGCGCGGGCGTACTGGATCTTTTCGATCATGTGATCAACTGGCACAAGCTCTTTACCATCCAAGTGCCCGCAGCGTTTGGGGAACTTTTGATCTTCAAGGTGCAGCCCCGCGGCCCCTGCCCGGGCGTACTCGATCACAGTCTTGCGGACCATTTCCGCCTCTCCAAAGCCGGTGTCGGCATCGGCGAGCACGGGCAGCCCGCCGGCGTCAGCGACTTCGCGCACGACGCGGCAGAAGTGTTCTAACGTAAGTAAACCGATATCGGGTACTCCCGCGCTCACGCTGGTGGCAGCGCCTGAAACATAACAACCACCAAAGCCAGCTTTGGCGATCGCGCGGGCGCAGAGCGCGTTGAAGGCACCGGGCATCGCGAGGCACGATTGGTTCATCGCCGCGCGGAGCGCGACACCCGGCCCGGTGGAATCACGTGCTTGCATGTGGGCATGGTAGTAATGGTTTGACGCGCGACAACTGAGTGTCGGGCCTCCCCGCCCGGCGGTGGCTCGTACGATTTTTTATGCGGCAGGACTCAAGCCT
>CAYVFW010000283.1:0-3910 GCA_964450325.1 uncultured Phycisphaeraceae bacterium
CCGCCCATCCGCATCGATGATACTACAACCCCCGCCCCCACTTCCTACTCGAGTGACGAATCGGCATCGCCCGCCGGCGAGCGGCCCGGCTCGCAACATCATCGCGGTATCGATATCTTCAACCAGAAAAGTTTGACCCAAGAGCCGATCCAGCAACGAGTCTAATCCACCGTCTGCACCGATGATGCCCTCACTGCCCGCCCGAGGCTGCACCATCCGGCGGAGCGAAACCACCCGGCTATCGGTGAGACTTACGTCAAGCCCCAGATCCAAGCTGGCATCGACACCATAACTGAGGCTCGCATCGGGCGCTCCACTATCGTAAGAGATTCGGGGACCGGTCCCCGCGACCGCTGTCGGCTTTCCTTCTGGTAGGCCGCGCATCGGTAAGAACGTAACCCGCCCCTTTACCGCCGCGAAATCCTCGCGGCCGGGAAGGTTGGCAAGGCCGCTAATAACAAGCCCCTGCAAATCCGAGCCTAACGCGGCCTCGACCGCCGCGGCGATCTCGGTATCGATGCCGGCGCGAGTCTCGACGACATCCGCGAGCGGCGCGATAACCCCAGAAAAGAGGCCTTTTTCGCTGTCCCGCGCTGCCAACACCTGGCGGACGGCCTGCGCAAAGCCGGTTCGGCTGTCGACCATTTCCTGCAAAGTTGCACGGCGGCTGTCGGCCCTTACTACCTCGGAATCCAACTTGCCCACGCGCTCTGCCCGCACCCTTCGATCGCTACTTAACCGGCCCGTCGCTTCCTCAAGCTCTGACAGGCGAACATCGATCGCCTTGGCATCGGCGGATGCAGATGTAACTACACTGCGCACGGAGGTAATCATACTTTGTACGGCCGCTTCATCGCCCTCGAGCCGCCCAGATTTTTCTCGTAGACGCTCGGCCTGATCTCTCACGGCTTCCGCGCGTTTGGCATCGGACTGAATCGAAGCCACCAGCCCAACACGCTCGCGATCAATCCGTGTGACGGCCGCGACTTTAGCGGAAGCAGCTTGGCGACGTTCGTTTAACGTTTCGAGGATTGCCGCTCGCTGCTCACCGGCCGTTGCCAACTTCGCCTCGGCGGCACCCAAATGCTGAGCCATCTCGGCGACGCTGGTACGGTGCGCTTCGATCCCCCGCTCTGTCTCGGCCCGCCGCTGCTCCGTGGTAACATAACGATCCCGGTCCAGCGACGCCTGCCGCTGGGCATCTGCCACTGCACGCTCGAGCATCGAGCGCCGCTGCGCTGCTTGTTGCTCGTGATGCACCGCGCCCAGCCGCTCTTGCTCCAAAGACTTATGTCGGCTCGTTGCTTCCTGCCTGACAAGCTCTCCATTCTGCTTGGCGGTTTCCATCTCCGCAAGTGCGCGCGATCGCTCCTCACGATCGCTCGTCAGCCCGCTGTGCCGGCTCACGACCGAGAAAATTCGCTGCTCGAGATCGTCATACTGCTCGAAGGCCAGTGCCAATCGCCAGGCCTTCAGCTCGCCGTCGTGCTCTTGAAACTTGCGTGCCTTGGCGGCCTGGCCACGGACCAACCGCAGCCTGCGCTCGGTAGACTCTAACTCCTCCCGCGCGGATGTAAGATTAGTCTGCGAGCGATCAAGCTTGCGCTGGGCCTCCACGCGCCGCTGCTTATATTTCGCGATTCCCGCCGCTTCCTCGAAGATCACCCGCCGCTCCTGCGGGCTGGCCAGCAGCATCGCATCAACCTTGCCCTGCTCGATGATTGAGTACGCATCGGCGCCGACGCCGGTATCCAGGAACAGCTCCCGGATATCCTTCAGCCGTGCCTTCTTACCATTAATTAGGTATGCGCTCTCTCCATCGCGGTATAGCCG
This sequence comes from uncultured Phycisphaeraceae bacterium, assembly GCA_964450325.1. Classification (GTDB taxonomy): domain Bacteria; phylum Planctomycetota; class Phycisphaerae; order Phycisphaerales; family UBA1924; genus UBA2402. Next base: position 1,834 of record CAYVFW010000283.1, read on the forward strand.
CCGCTCCACCTCCACCATGTCGGCATCGATCGGCAAGACCCGGCGGCGGCGTGCTGCTACGTCAATTACACTTGCGCCGCCTTCCGCGCCTTCTGCGTCTGCCACGCTGGCAAGCGTCGGGGAATCGCCCGCTGGAACACCCGACTGTTCGCTATCTTCCTCGCTTGCGATCGTTCCAACGGTGCCTGACACTCCTGCCACCATCCCCGCATCGCTCAGCTCTGTTGCGAGCGGTTCGGCTAACCCGTCAACCGGCTGCGACGCTACCTCGGTACCGGTCTCCACATCTAGAAGCGGCGGCGAATCGTCGACGAACTGATCGGTGATTGGATTCTCAAACGTAAGTGCAACACTCGCCATTCCCCCGGGCTTGCGCCCCGCTGAACCGGCGAAGATAACATCGAGCATTTCTGTGCCGCGGAGCGACTTGCTTGACCGCTCACCCAGAACCCATTTAATGGCATCCACGATGTTGGATTTGCCGCACCCGTTGGGCCCGACAATAGCGGTTACCGCGTGATCAAAGCGAAACTCAGTGCGATCGGCGAAGCTCTTAAAGCCGCTGAGTGTTAATTTTGCTAAACGCATAATATTCTGCCTCCGTGCAACTGTACGTTTCGCCCGCAGACACTCGTTTGTGATCGCTTGGTAGCAACCAGTACGGTTCATCTACGACTCTTGTGCCCCATCTACTTGCGGCACCCCCACCAGTCGATCCATCGACTGGCCCTTATTCCTGCTACCGCTTAGGGTATATCAGCATATGGTCGGCTATCACAGCCCGAACAGCCCCGATCGATACTTTTTCATCGAACCGTCAGGCTATCCACCAACTGGGGTCGTAACCGAGCCAAGTATACAGCAGTCGGGACCGATCCCAACCGCGATGGCGCTCTCGCTTAGCTCCAACGACCAGTCACTTCTTTGGTGTTGCCGGCCCGATGGGCACGATCGTGGGCTTATCGCCCTCGGAACCCTGAGGTACAGCCGATGGTTCCATGACCGCGGGTTTATTTAATATTATGACTTCCTTGTCCTCGGGTGTTTCGGGCCGCTCAGCGACGCCGAAGGAACTGGCCGCCGCGAGGAGCTCACTCTTGAGCTTGTCGGTTTCGGTCGCAAATGCCGCTTGCGTCACGCCCGCCTTGAACATCTCGTGCAGCGCGCCCACCACTTCTGAGTAACTCAAGTTAAGCCCGGGGCGAGCGTCGGTGGCGCTAGGTTTTTTCGCCAGAAAAGCGACCATTTCGGGCAGCGTTCCCCGCGCTTGCTGCACCAGCGCGCGATCGGCTCCGGGAGCGAGGTAATAGACGCGAACAGCGTTAGTCGCCGCATCTGTAGTCAGCATCAACCGACCCGACCAGGCAGACATAACACTGGGAACCACCAGAGCCTGCTTAGCTCCAAACAGCACGATCCGCGGCCGACCCTGCTGGGCGATGTAGATCAGCGGCTCACCGTACGGGACAATATCTAACAGAAATTTATCTTCGACTAACCGGCGCTCCACTCCCTGCATCGTGTTGCCAGGGAACGCCATCTCCGAAAGAATCTCAAGCTGCGAAGGCGAATACCGCGGCGCGTTTCTCTCGCGGTTGGAGCGCTGGGAAGCGCTGAGGCGATTGTATTGCAACCGCTCCGAACGGCTTGCCAACGCCTCGTACGCCGCGATCCGTGTGATAAAGTCCTCTCCGTTGAGCAGCTCACGTAATGTTACATCAACGGTGGGCCCCCCATCGATGCGCCCGAGCAGCTCAATCGCCGCGGACCGCACCGGCCCCCTAGGCCCGTTCGCAAGCGAGGTGAGCGCGGGAACGGCCCGCGGATCGTTTAAGCGAGCCCCAGCTCGCAGCCCTGCCATGCGCGGGGCCAGCTCAGCATAATCATACAACTCTCGCGCGAACGGCAGACTCTTCTGCCCCAGCGCCTCAAGCGACCACGCCACGCTCTCGGCCATAACCGGCTCGGAAATTACACCATCTACATACCGCCGCGCGTACTGCTCCGGCACGTTCTGATCAATGCGTATGTGCCGGAGAATCTGCAAAAATTCCCCCGGTTTGCGCCGGTACTGGGC
>CAYVFW010000284.1:0-3894 GCA_964450325.1 uncultured Phycisphaeraceae bacterium
GCGGTTGGCCATGGCGCGTGTTCTTCAGACCCGCGGCCGCGCGGTTGATGGCGGCGGTATAACACCACAACAATCTGAAAGCAGGGCAATGGGGTAGGGGTCGGTGCGCGCGCAGAGAGTGCCAATCGATCAATATGCGACAAGAACCTCAACAGGCAACATACCGAGCTCGTTTTTTCGGAGCCCGATGAGGGTATGAAATATGCGGGCTAACGCCCTCTACACCGGCAACTCGGCCACGGCGTGGTAGCTCCTCGCCGACGTGACTCCCCAACACCACACCCAGGTCTACGAGGGCGAGCAGAAGGCGATCATCGATCCGGCGCTCTGGATGCGGACCCGGGCGGCCTTGAGTGCCAGCGCGCGGGCGAACCCGATGGACGTCGGCACCACGGCTGACGCATGGCTCATCAACGCCGGGAATTGGCGGCAGGGCGCAGGGGGTGTCGGGGAGCAGGTGCCTCTGGCAGAATGCCACTGCGGTCTACTGTCTACCAGTCGCTCGCAGCAGTGCGACGAGCCGTTCTTGCTCGAAGTGCCGGTCGTTCGTCAGTGCGTCGGTGATGCCGTGGTGCGTCATCGCGAGGAACGAGACGCAATCGACGAGGCTGTAGCCCTTGTCCTTCCGGTCTTTGTAGAGAACGAGTCCGCTGTCGAAGGTGCCACGGGATTGCTCGTCAACAACTACGCGTGCGTCCTTGCGGATGCCTTCGACGAGGTTGGTCGCTAGCCCGCGCCAGACGGGCCCGCGCTCGCTGAAGTAGTTGAGCACCTCGCCGAGCACTTCATCGGTTGTGTATACCGCCGCGCCCTTTGTCGTCGTCTGTGCGGCGAGCGCGAAATCGCGCAGCTCATCGCCGCGGTTGATGAGCGCTATCCAGTAGCAGGCATCGGCGAAGACGCGGCTCATCGGGTGGTCTTGGGTGCTCCGTACAGGTAGTGATCGAGTTGCGACGCGCCATCGGTGGGCAACTGCGCGACCAGTTCCTGCGGCAGCCTCTCCGCGAGGTCGGCGATGCGTTCCCAGATGGGCCGACCGTCCTGCGGCAGTTCGAGCGACGGCGCAGCGGGACGGCTGGACCAGCCCGCCGGATAGCCGCGGAACATGCAGCCCACGCCGGGGCGGTCCACGCCGTCGAAGATTGTGAGGAGTTGGCGTTCGAGCGCGGGCGGCAGGGCGTAGAGGCGCAGCACGGCGGCGTCGAGGTCAAGCAAGGCCCGCCGGATCGCGGGCTCGTCGGGCGGGGTCAGCGTGAACGCCTGTGGCTGCACCGCGACTTTGAGGAACGCGGCGGCAGCGGCTTCGATGTCCCATTGCTGAGAGCGAGAGGGCACAGGGAGAGGCATTTCACGCCATTGCTTTGCAAGCGTGTGACGCTTGCCGGACCACGAATATGCGTAAGCGTTTCCGACTGGCGAGTTAAGAATGGCCCAGAGCACCGTGAGTGAGTACGAGGGCACCGTACACGCTCGGAAGACCAGAAACGCCCGCCCGACGACAATCTTCTTTTCGTTCACCACCGCGCGAAAGCGCCAAGACGCGCGGGGGCCGGAGTGATTGATAAACACCTCGGCAATACCGGGCTTCGGGCCGCCGCCTCTCGCGCGATATGCCTTAGACCCGAAGTCCAAGTATCCGGCGATCGGAGGCTCCCACACTGGGTAGTCTGCTTTGGCGTTGATCGCAACGGGTACCAAACCTCGCTTCGGTACTGAGGACAGGAGCCCTTGACTTCGAAGCACTTTCTCCGTGAAGAACTCGAAGCCCTTGGCTACGTCGAACGCAGCATCAAGCTTTGGATGCTTGTCCAAGTGCTTCCACACGTCCCGCAGGTCCGGCTCGTACAGGCTCGCATCCTTGCTCCGTCCCAGTTCTGACGGCGCGAGTCGATCCTCGCGCGAGAAGTGCAGGGCCGACTTGAAGTCGTCCATATCCCGGTTGCGAACCCGCCGGTACTTGACCTTTGGTACGCGAGCCGCGCCGCTCTTGCGGCGGCCCAGCAGGATGCACGCCTCGTGGTCGGCGACACTGAACAGCTTGTCCTCGAACAGTGAAATCTCGGCGACCTCGCACGACTCCAGCAAATCCTTGCGGAGCTGCTTGGCCTCACGGTCGTAGAGCATCCCCTGTGGCAACACAAAGCCAAAGACCGCGCCGGCCGCGAGGTGGGGCACCACCCGCTTGAGCATCTCGACGGCCTTGGTCTGGGCCGTCACTGGCTCCTCCGACTTGAGCCAGCGATTCGCGTTCGTCTTCTTGAAATCCTCGTAGGGCGGGTTCGACAGCACGATCGTTGCCCACTCCGCTGCGCTCTTGAGCACGCCGGGCTTGAACATGTCGCCGGCCTCGATCTGCCAGGTGTTGCCGTGCGGAACATCTGCAAGCGTCAGCGAGAGCTTGGCGATCTCCACGGCGAACGAATCAAACTCCACGCCTCGCACACGGTCACGCAGGTAGCGGTGGCGGGCCGCGCTGTCGTCCATGCCCGACCAGTTGCGGATGTCCCGCATCGCCGCCGTCAGGAACGCACCATGACCGCACGCGGGCTCGAACACACGCTGGTCTTTCAGCGTTTCGGGCTCGATGAGCGGCCACAACTGCGAGAGCATGTGGTCTACAAGGATCGAGGGCGTGCTGTGAATCCCCAGTGTCTTGCGGACATCGGCGCGTGCCTTGTCCTTCGACTTGCCGACTTTGCTCTTGGGCCCGTCGATCAGCGCAGTCTCATAAAGAAACGCCAGCGACTCGGCGCTGATGTTGCCGAGGCTGCCCCACCCCGCGATGCTTCCCGCGACCCTTGCGATGGCGGGCTTCCACGTCTTGTCACCGGGCGGATAGTCGCGGGCGTCCTTGTAGTGCTCGCCGACGACCTTGAAGACCTGATCGATGTCGTGCAGGTCGAGCGACTTGAACCCCCGCACGCCCTTTTCGCTGAGCAACTTGGCCGCGAGCATCCAAAAGACCGACTTGTACACGCCCTGCTCGTCTTTGGTCGTGCGGACCTTGCCGCCCAATCCGTCCATGAGCGTGCGAATCGCCTGCGTCACGAGGCGGTTCAGTGCTTCGCCCGCCTTGCGTTCCAGCGCGGGCATCAGGCCGACATCGACGAACTCCATTTGCACACCCGCCGGCGCGGGCCGATGCAACTTGGCCGCGTAGATATTCTCCGGCTTCAACTGTTCGCCATGCAGCCTGAAGAATCCATCAATGTCCGTCGCGCGGATGGTCTTCGGCTCTCGGGGGCCAGTGATCGAGAGTTGCCACCAGTCCAGCGAGTCGCCTCGGCACACGAGCGCCGTGGGCGCGCCAAACCCGATGCACGTGTGCGCGGCAAGCCGACTGTCAATCGTTGCATCCACCACTGCGAGGCACGCCGAGCGAGCATCCCACGGCTTACCGATGAACCCGCCGAGCGCAACCGACCCCGCGCCGAACGAGTAGTCCGGTTTAAGCCGATCGCCCGTGTACCCACACTTCTCAATGTGGGGCTTGAGCATCGCGGATGTCACGGTCACGGGCGGCACGGCGGCGGTTTCCTCCTTGAGATCGCCGGATTTGGTGGCGGTCTTGCCTCCTCTATCGGCTCTTGGCGACATTATACGGGAATCGGAGGGGTCGGGCGCGGATCACGTGTTGACGCGGGAAAAATTTGTAGACTTCTCTCTCGTCACGTGGTCCGGACATCCCGCCTGATCCATCGCGGGCGTGGGCGGTGGGGCGAAATGCGACCGCTTTGGGTCAGAGGGGCGTGGCAACGGGCTGGAATGCGCGCGCGGCGGGAGCGTCCATCTCCCCCGTCCGCCCATCCAACCCACCTATCCGACCGGACAACTTACTTGTACGATCGGTCACGTAGATTGTCCGTCCGCGCGGCTTAACACGAATATTTCATA
>CAYVFW010000285.1:0-3868 GCA_964450325.1 uncultured Phycisphaeraceae bacterium
TTACCCGCCCGCCCGCCTCACCTCAAGAGACCTGGCGCTTAGCCGCCTCCGCAGCCTCGTGCCCGATGTAACCGTCGAGTTTGATCAGTTCCTGGGCACCGTTAGTTCCGTACGACACTGGCAGCACCCACTTACCACCGCCGACCACGAGCTTGACGCGGCCCCCTCACTCACCAAGGTCCGTGACTTCGTCGATGCCTATTCCGATGCCTTCGAAATTACCTCGGCCGATCTTGACTCAGCGCGCCTCAGCCGAAACTACTTGACCGATGGCAGCGGTGTATTACATCTTACTTATCAGCAGCAGCTAGATGGCATCGATATCGTCGGCTGCGTTGCCATCGCGAACGTTGATCGCGAGGGTCGTATTATTAACTTTGGGTCCCTCTTCCTGCCTAACCTTAATTCAATCCTAGCACCGACGGTCAGAACCCCCGAGCTATCGGCTCAGGATGCGCTCATACTCGCCGCGGCGGACGTCGGAATTCAACTTTCGCTCCCCCTCGCAGCGATGCAAACGTCATCGGCGCACGAAGCGGCTGAATCTCCCCAGGTACAATCCGCCGATCAGCGAACAGTCTGGCGCGCGCCACCGCAGCTCGCCCCGGATGAGCCCATCATCACTCGATTAGTCTACTTCCCCAAGACCGCCACCGACCTTCGCCCCGCATTCGCGGTCGTAGTGCCCACCACCGGAGCGGGAAATACTTACGATACGATCATCGACGCCGTGACCGGCGAAGTGCTCAAGCGCGACAATCGCTTAGTTTGGGAGACCAACCAGCCCGCCACCTACCGCATATTTCCCAGCGACAGCCCCGCCCCCGGCTCACCAGGGTTAGCCACTCCAAGCTCACAGCAGTTTCCCTTCGTTGATCGCGTGATGGTTACGGTCGCCCCCAACGACATTCGCGCTTTCTCCCCCAACGGCTGGATTCCCGATGGGGGCACGACCACCGTTGGCAACAACGTGGATGCGCATCCTGACCCCGCGGGAAATAATGTTGCAGGCCCTCGGCCCAACGGCGGTCCAGGCCGCGTCTTTGATTTTCCGATGGTTCCAACTCAGGCACCCACCACTTGGACCAACGCCGCCATCACCCAGATGTTCTATTGGTCCAACCGCTTTCACGACCGTCTCTACGCAATGGGTTTTAACGAAGTGTCAGGCAACTTCCAGTTAAGCAACTTTGCGCAGGGCGGTGCAGGTGCCGACCCTGTCCAAGCCGATGGCCAAGATGGCGGCGGATTTAATAACGCTAATTGGAACTCGACCGGCGTCGATGGCTCCTCAGCGCGAATGCAGATGTACATCTGGAATTTTTCCACTCCGGCGCGAGATTCGACGGTCGAAGGCGACATCGTTTTCCATGAGCTGGCACATGGGCTTTCCATCCGCCTGCACAACGGAATTACAGCCAGCGTGACCCGATCCATGGGTGAGGGTTGGAGCGATTTCTTTGGTGTCGCGCTCAACGCCGAACCCGCGGACGACTTCAACGCCAACTACGCCGTCGGGCCGTACGTCACACTTCAGCTCCTTAACCCTAGCTTCCTTAGTAACTATTATTTCGGTATCCGCCGTTTTCCCTATAGCACTAACATTAACATTAACCCGCAGACCTTCGCCGATTCAGACCCCGCGCAGCAGAACTACCCCGCAGGAGTGCCTCGCAGCTCTGTCATCGACAATGACGCCGCCCAAGTTCATAACATGGGCGAGATCTGGTGTAACACACTGCTAAACGCCCGCGCGATGATGGCGCCCCGCTTGGGCTTTGGTGCGAACGATCGCACCCTGCAGGTCGTCGTCGATGGGATGAAACTCCACCCTGTTCAGAATCCCAACTTCTTGCAGGCACGTGATGCCATCCTTCAGGGTAATGCCACACGATACAACTCGGTCGACGTCATCGACCTCTGGCGTGCCTTCGCCTCTCGCGGCATGGGCTCCGGTGCCACGGCGCCAGCGAGCACCTCCTCCGCTGGAGTCGTCGAGAGTTACACCGTTCCCTTCTTTGTAACCTTCACCTACCCCAACGGTGACATAACCCAGCTCCAGCCCAACCAATCTGCCCGACTCCGCCTCACCGCCACCCCGAGCAATCTCACCATTATCGATAACTCGGGCCTGCTCAACGTCTCTGTCAACGACGGCCCTTATACCGCTGTTGCCATGACGCAGGTTCAGCCAGGGCAATACGAGGTCGATCTCCCCGCCGCGGCGTGCCTGCAGACTGTCCGATACTACGCGACGGTGAATACTACCTCGGGAAGACTGGGCGAGGCACCCAACGCGCACACCGCCGTTGTCTACACCTCGATCGAAACTGCCATCGAGGACAATGGCGAAACTGATCAGGCTTGGACCGTCACTGCCGGGCCCGGCTTCACCGACGGCGCGTGGGAACGCGCAACGCCGATACCCAGCGGAGAGGGAATCAGCAACCGAGGCGACCCGCGCAGCGATTATGACCGCGCGGGCACGGGCAAGTGCTGGCTCACCGAAAATAACATTACGCCCACCGCCAGCAACACCGACGTTGATGGTGGCTCTACAATACTTACATCCCGCCCCTTCGTCACTTTGAATGGCGATACGCTTACGTTCGCCGTCTGGCTAAACACCGTAGCTGGCACCGTACTCGGAACCGGCGACGGATTAGTTGTCCAGTACGCGACCAACGCCGCGGGCACCGATTGGCAGACCGTACGCTCTTACACCACTGCCTCAAACACATGGCGGCCCGAATCGCTACGGGTTGGGTCTTCAGCCGCACTAGCTCCCTCGTCAACTGCCCGCATCCGCTTCGTCGCAACTGACAACCCCATTACCGGCAACGTCGTGGAGGCCGCGATGGACGCCCTCTCAGTCCGGCGCTTCATCTGCGTCGAACCCCAACCCTGCGTCGGCGACTTCAATGCCGACGGCGGCATCGATGGCGAGGACGTCGCGGCGTTCTTCATCGCATGGCAAGCCGCCGAGCCTCTCGCCGATGTCAATGTCGATGGAGGTGTCGACGGCTCCGACATCGAATTCTTCTTCCTGCGCTGGCAGGCTGGCGAGTGTTAATATAATATCGCAGGGCTCAATAAGTCGAGCATGAATAACTTTCTCAGCCGGGCGAGCATAGCTCGCCCGGTTTTTTTGCAGCACCTATTCCAGCCCAGCTTCTTAAAACTAATATCCGCGAGGATTGACGAGACGGGCAAGTGACAAAGGACCTTAAAGCGAAGCATCCCCCCGCGTTAAGGCTCTCCTCCCCACTTCGCGTTACCCACAGGCCCCTACGTCAAATCCAATCTACGATTGCCTCGAATGTCCCCTCTTTCCAGCCGCCCGCTCTCCCCAAGCCCCCTTTACTTACTCGGCGCCCTCCTCTCGGTGCTTCTCCCTCTTCTTTGCGGCTGCACCCCTGCCAACACCAAAGGCCCGCGGCCGCAGCCGTCCGGACTAAAAGCCAACCTCCCGCTTGACAAGCGTGCTTCACTGGTTCTAGGTGATAGCACTCCCTTTCACATGTTCGTGACCTTAAGCGTGCCCGCGGCCGCCGAGTCTCATTTTATTTACCTGGCGAATCTGGCGCAGACCGCCACCCGCCTCGAACCGGGTAATCTCTCGTACACCTTCTTCCGCGATGCCGAGCAATCCGGGCGATATTACATCTTTGAAACCTGGGCGAGCGTTCCCGAGCTTACCGCCCACCTCGCCCAGCCTTACACCAAAGAGCTACTTAACTTTGCCGCAACGAGCAAGGCAATAGTTACAGCCTCAATGCTCCGCCCGCTAGCACCCGGCGACAATAACCTCGACCAACTTCCCGCCCTTTTACCTCTCCCCTCCTCCACCCCGGCCGCCGCGCAACCC
>CAYVFW010000286.1:0-3835 GCA_964450325.1 uncultured Phycisphaeraceae bacterium
CTTTTGGCCCCGCCGCCCTTTTGAGGGCTTGCCTTTTGCACTTTCTGCGACGCAGACCACTGATCATAATCAGTATGCATCCGCGAGCCGCCCTTCCCATCGAGCGCGAGGATGTGCGTCGCCAGCCCCGCGAGCATGGCACGATCATGGGTTACTAAAATAACTGCGCCGGGAAACTCCTCGATGCTTTCCTCTAGCACTTCGAGGGACGGGATATCCAAATCGTTGGTCGGTTCATCCAACACCAGCACATCCGCAGTCTCTAACATAAGCCGCGCGATGTGCACCCGCGCCCGCTCGCCGCCGGAGAGCGCCCGCAGCGGCTGCTTGAGCTGCTCGGCGGTGAACAGAAACTTGCGCGCCCACGTTGTAATGTGCAGGCTGCGCCCCTGATACACCACGCTATCCATCTGCGGAGAGAGGCCCTCTTTCAGCGTAAGCGATAAGTCCAGCTCATCGCGCACCTGCGAGAAGAAGACCACCTTCAGATTCTCCGCAAGCCGAATCGTGCCCGGTTCGGGCGTCCCGGGCGGAACGTCCACCGCCTCCGCCGCGGCTTGCAGAGCCTCAACGGTGGGGGGGTCGGGTTGCAGTGCCCCTGTTATAACATTAATAAATGTCGATTTACCGCTGCCGTTGGGCCCCAGAAGGCCCAGACACATCCCCGGTGAGATTACGATGTCAACATCAGTAAAGAGCCGGCGCGTGCCGAGCGTCTTGGTAATCGCTCTCGCAACAATTAACTTGTGCGTGAGCCGTCCGCTGGCCGACCAGTCAATCTCGGCCGCACCTTGTGCCACGTTGCGGTCGCGCAGCAGGGCCAGCTCATCCATCCGCTCGTACGAAGCGCCGATGCGGCTCTTTGACTTGGTCCGCCGTGCCTGAGCCCCGCGCCCCAGCCAGCGTAAGTCTTCGCGCACCTGGTTTGCCAGACTCTGCTCGGCCTTGGCCTGCCCATCCAGAAACTCCTGCTTTCGACGCAGAAACTCGCTGTAGTTGCCCTTGACGCTGAACGTGCCCTTGGGATAGGCTTTGCTTAACTCAACAATACGGGTGGCGCAGCGCTCCAGGAACGAGCGATCATGCGTGACGATCACGCTGCCAAACTGGGCGGATGTGAGCATCTGCTCCAGCCACTCAATCCCCTCTACATCCAGATGGTTGGTCGGTTCATCCAGCAGCAGCACATCGGGCTCTTTAATTAACTCTCGCGCCACCGCCAGCCGCTTACGTTGACCGCCCGAGAGCACGCCCGCCTCCGTCTCGGCCATGTTGTCAAGGCCCACACGCTCGAGCAGCATCTGCGCCTCCACCATCGCCTCATGCTCATCGTGAATAGTCGGCACGTGCGCCGCCAACGCGGCCTCCACCAGAATATCTAGGCACTTCTGATCGGGATTAAAGTCATCCTGCTGTGCGACGTAAGCAATCCGCAGCCCCTTGCGGGTCTCGACATCGCCCAAATCGCTCGTCTCGGCATCACCGATAATCTTTAAAAGCGTGGATTTCCCGCTCCCGTTGGGGCCGATGAGCGCAAGTCTCTCCCGCTCGTCCAGGTTAATGCTCACCCCGCTAAACAGCGTGCGGGTGCCAAAGGCTTTGGATAAGTTTCGAACCGAAATCAACATAAGTAGCTCAATTGTAACCCACCTTCCACCACCCCGCAACCAACCCATCCAACCCAACCAATCCAACCAATCCAACCAATCCAATCAATCCATCCACGCGGCACGCGGCCAAACATAAAACAAGTAAAACCGACATCCCCGGATTCCCCTTCATCCCGCACCAGCAGTCTCCCCGTCGTCCCGCACCCTTGCTACCAGCCTGCCCCTGGCACGGTGAAGCTCGGAAAGCCGCTTTGGCACGCATTCTGCCAAAAGCACAACGCCCGCACCACCAAGGCACAGGCGTTGATAATCACAAGTAGGATCACTCAGCCGCCAGCAGATTTATGTGACGCGAACGCTTGCTTCCCCGCGAAGCTCACTTATTCGCGAAGCTTTACTTGTTAGCCAAGTATACTTGCTAGCGAAGTATATTTGCTGGCGAAGCTCACTTGCCGAAGCTGCTTACTTCTTGGCAAAGTAGTTGCCCGCGTACTTACGCTGGAACTTCTCAACGCGGCCCGCCGCGTCAACAAAGGTCTGCTTGCCCGTGAAAAAGGGGTGCGAGCCCGACCACACTTCAACGTGCATCTCGGGCACGGTGGCCCCGACGGTCATGACGACCTGGCCGTTGTGAAACACGCGGCAGTTTGGATAATATTTGGGGTGGATCGCGTCTTTCATATTCTTCACTCCGAATGCCGACGCACCACGCGCCGGAGCCCCGCTAGGGCCGAGATTGTAGCCAGCACCTCCGACTCGCTCAACCCGCCAAATCCTTCGGGGAGAGGCTTCTTCTAGTCAAGGTGAGCCCGCAAATCTCCCAAACAAGCCTCCGGATTCCTCGCCAGAAGCAAGAATCCTACCCACCAAACCTACCCACGCCCTCATCAACCCGCGAAATTGAGCCGACAAAGCATCCCTACCCACCTTGACGCTCAACGCCCAGCACTGATACACTAACCCCCGCAAGAAGGTGCTGACCAGAGAAATCAAAGCCAGCACCGAATTACATTCCCTGATAGCTCAATGGTAGAGCGATCGGCTGTTAACCGATAGGTTGCAGGTTCGAGTCCTGCTCGGGGAGCTTTTGACCGCCACGCGAAAGCGTGGCGGTTTTAGTTTATCCGTAGCGCGGATTCCACCCGTCGACCTCGTGCGTCGAAAAACTCGCAAATTCTCGAGCAATTCGCCATGTGGACTTTCCGCCCGCGCTCTCTGTTTTATCGTGCGCGTCATGGTCGCGAGCGCAACTCCGGGGGTTTTTGTTCCGCCGCCCGCCAAACCTCTGAAACTCTCTGACTCTCTTGTTTAACGGATTGCCGGGTTCCCCTCAGCGGGTCAACAGTTCAGTTGTCGAGCGAAATGGACCGCCGATGATGAGAGTGTTCTCGCGCGTGGTCACGACCCGCGAGCTTGTTCGTGCGGTTTCCTTGTTGTTGACGGCTCTCGCCCCGTCGCCCGCGCAGACAGTGATAGCCTACATTTTTTGAGTCCAACTCGCTCACCTCGGCCACGTCCGAACTTAACTTAGGTGTGTCCCGGTGGTGCGTGGCACGGCTGGGATGGGAACCTTGTCTAGCCCCCACATTTCATACCCTCATCGAGAATCAAAAAAACAGGCTCCTCACATAGCCTGTTGAGGTTCGTGCGCCATATCGATCGATTTGCGCACTTTACCGCGCACCGGCCCCACCCCACCGCCCTGCTTCGGATTGTTTTGATGTTGTGCAGCCGCCATCAACCGCTCGGCCGCGTGGCTGAATACCGCGTGCCATGGCTCGCCACTTGAGAGGCGCGGCATGATCCGCCGCACCGATTACGCGCGAATCAGTGATGCACGAGGACAGCTGTTCGACAAGTTTGAGTGAGCGCTCGGCGTCGCGCAGCAACAACGCCCTGCCGTCTGAAGAGCTCTGCCCGCCACTCAAGTCGGTGATGAGCAGCTGCCTGCCGAATGCTCAAAAGCGAATGGAATTTGACGCGGAAAGATGGATACAGTGTGTCATAGCGCGAAGCCCTTGGGTTTATGAGCAAATGGTATGGTAACCCTTTACTCTGCAGGCACTCGGGCCACCGCGATTGCGCGCTTTTGGGCGCAATGATTTTGGTATGAACTATTCGGGCTAGGCACTCGCAACCAAGAAACACGACCCCATGATCGACCGCGACCAATCCCCAGCGTCCTCCAACCCGTCCGGCCCTACCAGAGTACCGCGCATCGCCCT
>CAYVFW010000287.1:0-3816 GCA_964450325.1 uncultured Phycisphaeraceae bacterium
ACCACCACCCACGCGCTCCCTGCATCCCCGCCGCCCCCCGCGCATACGCTACAAACAAAAGACACAGCCCCATCGTCAGCCAGGCCGGAATCGAACTCGTAATTGCCGTCGACCAGAACACCACATCAAAGTGCAGCGGGAACACGAGAAACAACAACGCACCCACTGCCGCGGCCTGCGGCATCGCCGCCAGCCGCCGGATGAGAGCATACAACCCAAGTGCGACTAGCCCGTGGCTCGACGCGTTGAGCAGATGGAACATCCATTGATGATCCCAGAGCGCGCCCTGTGCATAATACAAAAAAATGAACAGAAGCGGCCGCCAGAAATAGGGCGCGTGCCCCCACGGATTGCCAGCCCAGTTGACGCTTTGCATCACCGGGTCGCGCCCCGCAAAGACATAATCGTCGTAGTACTTTCCCAAGTCTCCCCGCAACGCGAAAAATGCGAGCAGAAAGACCGAGACTGCGAACACGCCCGCCGCGACCGACAGGACGTCCACGCGTTTTTTTGCGTTATGTTGGAAGCCTGACTCAGCCAATGCTGTCCCCTCGCGCGGCCCCGTTAGCGGATATAAGTGATCCAGCCGTTGCTGAACACGCCATAAATAAATCCTTTGATCGGATAATGCGTAATCCCGTCTGCACCCGCGAACTCTCGACATCGGTAGACTTGTAGCTAACCGCATCAAAAAGGCGTGCGCCATCAGCTTGCGCTAAGTGTACGCGACTCTGATACTGGTGCCTCAGACGAATGCAGTCAGTCCTGCTCTTAATAGAATGAATTGCCGAGAAGAGGTCATCGCACGCCGTATACAAACATTTTACCAACTAACATTCTCCAGTCGGCGATAGAGAATCTGCTCATTTTATCCCCTATGAAAGGGAAAATCGGCATGCCACGACGCGTAGTAGTCTACCACAACTCGGTTACGCCGACTTGATTCAGTCATATTTTCAACATCATAAGGGAACTGCCATGTTAAAGAATTGCCTTTGTTATATGTCGCCCCGTGCTCGAGTCAGCAAGCTTGGCCTGTTTTCTGCGTGCGGCCTCATCGCCGCCGCCGGATCCGCATTGGCGCAAACTGCGACGGTAGAGATCATCGCCACGACCGGCTTGCGACCTACTGGTCTTGTAGCTTCGGAAACTTTGGCGCAGCCCTTTTCCAACTACACGATGACCGGGGCGGGTCCCTTTTGGACCAGCTACATCACCGGGCCGTCCGTAAATAGCTACACAAACACGGGGGTGTTTTCGGGCAGTGCTCCGCGTTTGGTTGTTCGTGCTGGTGATAACCTTCCCGGCGGCTCGCCGTACATTCGCGGGAACTTGACGTGGTTGCAACGACTGTCCGTTACTCCTAGCGGCCTCGCGTACTACTACCTTGGGGACGACATCAATTCCAACACGTTGTCTTATGTGCCCGCCATCTGGGGCGGAACAACGGCCGGTGGTTTGCGTCTGATTGGTCGGATAGGTGATAACCTGCCAGGTGGTAGCCTCACACCTACCTACTCCCGGTTTTACGACGGCGGCACCGGTGGTATCAATGATGCAGGAACAGTTGTCTACCAGACAACCCTCGCGGGCACCGGCATAAACACAACGAACAATGATGTCATCATGGTCGCTGCGGGAGGGACCCGCTCCATTCTTGTTCAGGAAGGCAACCAGGTTCCTGGAATTCCGGGCGCGGTCTTCGGCGATTTCTCCGGCGGTTCCGGGCTTACGAGTGTCTCCTACGCCGCGCATATCAACAACAACGCTGACATTGTATTCAACGCGCCGTTTTATGGGGGGGGCGTGACCAACTTAAATAACAAGGCGATGCTCACCGCACGTAGCACCGCCGACATGCGAGTCATTTTGCGTGAGGGTGATGCGGCCCCAGGCTTTGCTGCTGGCACCGCCATCTATGATTTCGACCGTCCAACGCTTACTACCAACGGCTACCTCTCCGTTCTCGTGAGTGTCAATCGCTTGGGGAATACACGCACCGTTTCATACGCCTATGGGCCCGCTGGGTGGACTAGGCACCTCGCCACAAAAGACGACCAACCACCTGGTTTTCCTGCACCATGGTATGTCGCTTCGATCACCGACAGTTGGATCGGTGACAACGGGGGCATTCTCACCACCGGAAGCGCCAAGCGCGACTCCAACGTCGAACCTCCAGTCACCGGTGCTACTGCGACCGCCATTTGGTATGGCCTGCTTGGTCAGTCACAGTTAGTAGTTGCAACCAACGCATTCGCGCCCGGATTGGGTGTTCCCAGCGCACACTTTACTGGTTTCGGTACTCCGGCCGCCAACAGCCGCGGCGAAGTAGTTTTCATGGCCAGCGCGCTCGGCACCGTCAATAACGTCCACTCTAAATATTACGGTATCTGGGCGTGGGACAACGTCCGTGGTTTGCGTCTGCTCGTTCGTAACGGTCAAACCGTAAACACTTCTGGCTCCGTCACCAATACAATCGCGGATTTGACTTTACAGACGGTCGACGACTCTTTTAATCCTCTCAGCCCTCAGGCCAGCGCGATCAATGACGCGGGTGATGTCATTTTCTGGGCGAATTTCGTAAATTCTTTCTCGGCGCTCTGCTCTGCCAATGTGCGCGCGGTTGGTCAATCATTGCCGGTCTTCCGTCCCACCTCCGCCCCTGCGATTGAATCCCCCGCTATTTTCACGGTACGTAATTCCGAGCAGGGCAACTATCAGGTGAGCGCCTTCCGCGTAAACGGCAACGGCCTTGAATCTACCGGCTATCTCGGCTATTCCGATGATCCCAGTTGGCAGGTGGTGGGCAACGCCGACTTCAATGCTGATGGCTTTCTCGATGTTGTCTGGCACAATACTGTCTCCGGCTATTGCGTAGTCTGGATTATGCAAAGCGGTCTACCTTGGCCCAGCCGAGTAGCGTGGCTCGGCGACAGCGATGCCGCTGGCGGTTGGCGCATCCGCGCCGTCTGTGATATGGACCGCAACGGTGTCCCCGACATCGTTTGGCAAAACCAGAACACCGGGTATGCGGGCACATGGCTCTTTTCGCGTAGCGGCGATAATTTCGGCCTCACATGGAGAGACTTCTGGGGTCCGAACAACCTGCCATGGAACATAAAAGCCGCCGCAGATATGACCGGCGACGGTCAGCCCGACCTAATAGTTCGCTACGAGGGGCCGTCCGGCAATCCTGCGAATGGTAACATGTTTGTCTGGGGTCTGAAGAATCTTGCGTCTGACGGCCTCACGTGGATGAGCGGTGTATCCGATCTCAACTGGAAACTCATCGGTGTGGCCGATGCCGACCGCGATGGTGGAAACGACCTGCTCTGGTGGTGGACCGGCGGCGGGATCTACAACGGCGCCCTCTCATACTGGCGCATGTCCGGCACTAGGTTCTTGGAGGCCCGCTCGATCTACGGATCTGTAAATCCAGCCAATAACTCCATCGCACCGATCACGCCCGTACTGGTAAGATAAGTAGTCAGCCAAGCGGTAGTCATTGCGCTGATTTAGAAGGTTTATAACTCACCACGCAACCAAGCCCGCCCTCTCCGCGGCCATTTCTTGGCACACGAAGCCTCAAGGCTCACAAAC
Organism: uncultured Phycisphaeraceae bacterium; assembly: GCA_964450325.1. Classification (GTDB taxonomy): domain Bacteria; phylum Planctomycetota; class Phycisphaerae; order Phycisphaerales; family UBA1924; genus UBA2402. The sequence continues at coordinate 3,601 of CAYVFW010000287.1, forward strand.
TCTTTTTCATCGGCCCCGATGTTGTACATCCTGAAGATATAGCTGGTGGGCAAGACGATGGTGTAGGTGCTCTTATAGACCTCGCGAGCCCCGGTCATCGGGTCCTCGCTCTCTCCTGTCATCGTAAGCGTATTCGCGGTGGTATCTTAAGTTTTGGTAGACAGCACGATCCCGTTGACCGCTGAATCCATCCACACGTTCTCATACTTCTTGGTT
>CAYVFW010000288.1:0-3782 GCA_964450325.1 uncultured Phycisphaeraceae bacterium
CGTCGGTGCGGATGACTTTGTCGGCGGCGGGGTAGGCGGCGCCTGGGGTGGGTAGCACTTTACCCAGCAACACGGAATCCAAGCCCACCATGCTGTAGTTATTTGCGAGGACCCCGCGGTTCAATTGCGTAACAGGGTCGGAGGGGTATCCCATGAAGTCAATGTTGGTCCGCGCTGAGCCCTCGTACGAACTGATCAGATCGGCAGGGTTCACGGGCCGGGCCAAATAACGCAGCGTCATCAAACTGCCCAGCGACGAAAATCCCGGGGTTTCGCCGATTGCAACTATATTCGTCTCGACCCCGCGGCTCAGGAGTGCATCGACATCTCGCGCCGGGTTGGTGCGGTTGCCCGCGGTGTCGTACTCGAGATACTTCACCGACTGCACCACACCCGCGGTACCGGCGGCGGTAACATACTCATAAGTCGCCTGCGGCCGCAAGGGCACCTCAACCTTATCGCGAAAGCTTACAAGCGTCGCCGCGATGTCGGCTGACTGGTTGAGACCTGTACCAGCGCCCCACCAACGGGGGCCGGCCCGGGTCATCCCAGCATCACCAACCAGCTCCACACCAGATACAGGCGCGCCCAAGGCGGTTGTGAGGATGCTCCGAATGCCTGTGAGGTCGCCGCAATATGCGATCACAAACTTGGCACCTGAGTACTTTTCGAACCTCTCGTCAACGCTCACATCGGTTGCGGGGTCCATAGCCGTAACACTTACATTACCCCGGCCGACGATAGTGAGCGCTTCCAACGCACTGCGAAGCTCGGCCGCAGTTGCGTTGCCGCGTATTGGAGCGGTAGTATCCGGCGGTCCCTTGGGCGTGGTGACCGTGAGCGTGAACGTTCCTTCGGATGAAGCACCGGGGATCACGGCGAAAGTCGTGTGATCAAGCAGCACCGCACCGCCGAACGCCAATCGGTAGGGGCTGGCGGGGGGGCTGAGCAAGGGCAGGGCCTGCGCCACCGCCAGAGGGGCCGTGTTAATGTTAACTAAACCTGGCACGCTGCGCGTGATCGTCTGCGGACCAGCGGGTGCCGCGCTGAAGCGGTCCAGCGTGTTGAGCGCTAGGGGCACTTGGGTAAACATGCGCTTATCCGCGTTGACGCCAGCGGTGAAGATTGCCTGGTCGTCCCCATCAGTATTATAAAATGGAACGAAGTTGTCCAGCACCAACTGGCCACGGTCAAAGCTGTGGCGGTAAAGTGGCCGCGGCGGTAGAACAGCCGATAGATCGAGGCCGATCGGTTGGGGAACTAACATTCGCGAGGGATCTTCATTGACGAGCTGGCTCGCGGTCTCAAACCCGTACGCCGCAGCGATCGACTCACCCAGAGTCGTCCACGCTGTATTAAGATCGTTATTGGTATTAGTGTTGGCGGTTCCGAAGTATGGAACATGAACCGGACCGATACCTAGCGGGAGGAGGACATCACCCACTCGGAAGGTGGAGTGACGAGGCTCGGGATTGACGGGGTTGGTCGCGTCAGAACCTTCCTGAACCTCGAAGGTACTTAAGAACCGGGCATCGGTGGCCGCGGCCGCGGCCGGAGCGTTGCCTACGACAATGTTAGGGTACTGGCTACTGAAGGGTTGATCGACGCTGACGGTCGTTTTGTTATCCGGCATGATCCGATCGGCCGTGGAACTTACCGAGTTTCCCGAAGGACCAATTTTCCTGTCACTCGACACGCTTATCGCGTCGCAGAAGGGGTCAGCTAGATTTGTCAACCGCCATTCGCCCAAGCTGAGCGCACCTGCACCATCGTTCTGCGAGAATTCGCTAAAGGAACGGATATCAAGCGAACTCCAGTTCACGCCCATACTTGAATCCTGTCTCTGCAACTGGTACGTGTTCCACGAGGGCCTTACCGGCGCAACACCGTTATCGCCACGATCCTTAATCTCGATGCAGTAGCCCGGCAGTGCTCCCTCTGGCACGAGCTGATCTACGGCGATCTGCGGATCTTGGGGCCGCCTCACCGAGGACCAGAGTGTGATTGTGAGTCCTCTGGTAGGATTTGGGTGAAGTTGCGAGCCCTGCACTTTCTTTTCTTCCTCGACCGTCGTGACGGGATCCGCATGGAACCGGGCGTCCAGATCGACGAACCCTTCCGTTGTTTCGAAGAAGGGGACGCGCAGACGATCCATAAGCTGGTCGTTGGAGAAATTGTTCGGCGCGTACGCCCGCTGATTTCCGCCCGCCGGAATTAAACCATTCCATGTCGATGGCGGAACTTGAACGGACGTGATGAGGTTCTCGTCAGTACCATGACGAACGCTACGCCACAGACGAACTTCGGTGTTCAGCAGCAGATTGCGGACCTCGGGCTGTTCGGAGGGATCGCCGAGCGACGCCTTGAGCTGCACCCCGGCGACGTTCTGCTGCATGAGCTGCCCGAACGCGTTTGATGTAACTACGCCGCCGCTCACCCAGGGAGTGAAGCGGGGCCGGTCAGGATCGGTAGGGTAAGCATTGAGCGGATCAATCGGCAGGTTCGAGTCGCCGGGCTGAGCGTACGCCCCCAGCCGCTTACCGCCCGCGTTCGGAAGCGGGTCAACTTCGCCGATCAGCATGATCTGGTCGTTGGGGTTCGCACCGCTCGCGGTCAACTGCCGCGTTACCAATCCTCGGATCGTGAGGGCCTTGGAAGTGCCGGGAATTACAAACGTGGGCTCGGCGATCTCGATTCGCTTGGTGATCACTTCGCGAGGTAACTGGCTCATCGCGTAGAAGACGATTGACGCGCCGGCCTTGATCACCGTCGCACGCGCCGTGACGTCGAGGCCGCCGCCGATCGGGAGAGGGGAATAATCGAGCACGCCCCCACCGAAGTCAATCGTTTCCTCGATCAAACGCGTGAGTAAGAACCGACGGCCGCCAAACTCGATGTAATAAAAATTACGTTGACGGTCGAGAGTTAGGTTGTCATTGAAGTCGCCCACGTCCAGTTGGTTGGCTACCCCTCGCATGGTGCCATTGGAAGGCTCGAACATCTCCGCGGGATTGCCCAACGTAATATCAACGCCGAAGGGGTTGTGCAGTCGGAAGGCTAGCACACGGTACATGAAGTCATGATTCTCTGCCGTGACGTCGCGCCGAATCGTAACCTCGCTTGGTGGATCATTAACATCGCTGGGGTCCCAGCCGTCGGCATCACCCCGAGTACCGCCAATGACGATGCCGTCGGGAGTATCGGTATAGACCGTGAACGTGGCAACCGCGGTAACAAATGGCTGCGGCTCAACCCCGTAAATATTGGCGGCTGGGGCAACGAGCTGGGAGTTTACGCCGATCGTTGAAAGGCGCGAGGGAGCGCCAGTTGGCCGCCCGGAGTCAAGGTCAAGCCGCCGACCATCTTGGATCTGCGGGGTGGAGTGTTCCCAGAGGGGATACCGGCCCGAGTTATCCATGGTAATACGGAAGCCCGCCGTTCCATCCACCAATAGTGTGTAGGCCGAAGGCACATTATCCGTGTCGGCAATATCAATTAAGTTTACAGCCATGTGGGCTGCGGCGTAGAGCGCTGGCTCGGGGCCATCATAACCATAATACAGCGTCTTGAACTCATCAAACGTGGCACCGGAGGCGCGATTCCATGCGGGCTGATAGCCCATGAACGGAAGCAAGGACGAGGCGTACGCGGAGAAGATATCCTGTGCCGCGGCCGCCGCGGTAACGCTGCTCGGATCGGCGATTATCTTCGAGAGCGCCAGAGGCGTATCAAGCCGCAGCTCGCTGGTTTCGATGGTGTCGTATGAAACATCTCGCTTGGTG
>CAYVFW010000289.1:0-3770 GCA_964450325.1 uncultured Phycisphaeraceae bacterium
GAGAGACTGATGTTCGGAAAAGGTTCATAACGTGGGCTCCTAGATAAGCGACTAGTGACTTCAAGCCCTGCGTACGCAATGGCTTCAAGAGTCAATTACCCGGTTCCAGAACACAACCAATCATGAATCTAGATTTTTTGCCGACGTCAACACAGGCACACTTCGCGGTGGCCTCCACTGTGGCTTACCATTTGGAAATAGCGGCGCATAAATAGATGGTCCGAGCCGACCGTACGCAGCGGGTGTGAGATCGCGGATAAGCGCATAACATGACTGGGCCATTACCCCGAAGCAACGACTTTCTGAACGCATATCCCGTCTCAGGACCATTGCCCCAAAGTGATACGCGACCATGAATACAGAGCGTCTGACAGAGTTGCTGGGTGAAGTCACAGAGGGTCGGGCAACCGCGACCGCTGAGATATTGCCCTTAGTGTACGACGAGCTACGCCGGGTTGCCCGGGGGCTGATGCACGGTCGAAGGGGACCGGATACACTGCAGCCTACGGCGCTTGTAAATGAAGCTTGCGCAAAGCTGCTGGGCAGCGCACACCTTTCGGTCGTCAATCGCGCCCACTTCTTTGCGATCGCCGCGATGGCCATGCGCCAGGTGCTGTCCAGTCACGCGCGCGAAAAACGGGCCCAGAAACGATCCGCACCGGGAGTCCGGGTAACGCTGACCGGAGTTACCGGGCAAGACAATGAAGTTGACTCACTGGCGCTCGACGATGCGCTGACCAAACTGGCCAAGCTTGATCCACGTCAGTCCAAGTTGGTGGAGCTGCGGTTCTTTGCGGGAATGACCAGCGAAGAAGCCGCGGTGGTCATGGAACTCTCAGAGGCAACCATAAACCGAGAGTGGCGATCGGCTCGAGCATTCTTGCGAAATGAACTGCTCAACGGCATGAGCGGCGGTCAGGGAACGGACTTGTGACCCCCGCCCAGTACGCCAGAGCCAAGGCAATCTTTGAAGCTACATGCGAGCTGCCCGCTGGCGAACAGCCCGTAAAGGTCGCAGAGATGGCGGCAGAAGATGAAGAAATCCGTCGGCAAGTTATCGCGATGTTGCAGCAGGACGACCCGAGGCAGGGGGGCGAACTGCCCGAACTAGCTGGGCAAGGTGAGGCACTTCGTCGCGGTCTGGAGGCGATCCTTCGAGGCGAAAGCGGTGATGACGCGAAGATCGGACCTTTTGGCGACATCGGCCGTGCCGTGCCGGAGTTCATCGGCCAGTATCGCGTCGTGCGCCGGGCGGGTAGTGGCGGTATGGGAGATGTCTACGAAGCTGAGCAGGAAACCCCTCGCCGCCGCGTGGCTATCAAACTCATGCGGTCGGGGCTTGAATCAGAGGCAATGCTCCGGCGGTTCCGGCGCGAAATCGAGTTTCTCGGTCGCTTGTCACACCCCGGCATTGCGCAGGTATTTGAGGCGGGTGTTGCAACCATCGCCGGAGCGCGGGTGCCGTACTGCGTAATGGAGTTCGTTGATGGGCTTGCACTCAGTGCTTATGTGCAAACCCGCGGCCTGAGCGTAGCCGCAATCCTCCGACTCTTTGCTTCAATCTGCGAAATCGTGCACTATGCCCACCAGCAAGGCATCATTCACCGCGATCTCAAGCCCGCGAACATTCTGGTGCAAGAGCGATTCGCTTCCAAGCCGGGCACGCGAACGAACACAGGAACCTCCGCGGCAACCAGCAGTAGCCATGCCGAACCGGTGACACGCGAGCCGCAAACTCCCTGGGGTGCCGACGATGCACTGCCGCGTATTCTCGACTTTGGCATCGCACGCGCCGTCGAGTCTGGCAAACCCGGCCTTGCAACGGTGGCTACCGAGGCTGGCCAGATATTCGGGACCATGCCATACATGAGCCCTGAGCAGTTCAGCGGCGCCGCGTCGGATGTCGATACTCGCTCGGATGTCTATGCGCTGGGCGTGATCATCTTCGAACTTCTCACGGGCAACCTCCCCCACGCCACCGATGGTCTCTCACTCCTCCAAGCCAGTAGGCTTAAGGCCGAATCGCCACCTCTGCGGCTCTGGTCGTTTGACCGCACCCTCCGCGGCGATCTCGATACCATCGTTGCCAAGGCCCTCGATCCCGACAAGAATCGTCGCTACCCCTCTGCATCAGAGCTTGGCGCTGATATTCGACGTTATCTTAGTTTTGAGGTCATTACCGCCCGTCCGGCAACTTTGGGCTATCAGGCTCGCCAGTTCGCCCGACGAAACCTTGCGCTTGTCAGCGCCAGCAGCGTGGCTGTGCTTGCTCTGATCGCGGGCATCATCGCCACCAGCGTTCAGACCCGTTCTGCCATTCACGCGCGTGACCTCGCACAACAGAAAACCCGTGTTGCCGAGGATGTCACAAGTGTGCTCCTGGAAGCCTTTTCCGTGGCAACGCCTAAGGGCGGTAGTGGCGTCGAGCCGAAGCTGCTCGACGCTATTGAGCGCATCGAGAGCAGATCCCGGGATACCGCCAGCACGCTCTCGCCCGAGGCGGTCGCTGTGGTTCTCAACATCTCGGGCATCACTTGGCGTGAACGCGGCAATCTTGAGCGAGCGGAACGTAACTTCCAGGAATCCCTCGACATACGAAGGCGCGTCTTGGCGCCCGGTGACCCGAACCTCGCCGACTCGCTCAACAACATGGGCCTGCTGCGACGCAAGCAAGGCAAAGACGCCGAAGCCGCGGTCTTCATGCAGGAGGCTGTCGATCTGCAAACCAACAGCACGTTTCGCGACGACCGCCGCCTCGCGCGCAACGTCTACAACCTCGCGTCGGCCTACATTGCCGCCGGTGAACTCGCCAAAGCCAAGCCTCTGCTAGATCGATCGCTGGAAATGCACAGAGTATTCCTCGGCCCCGAGGAAGAGATCATCGGTATACACCTCGCGGCGAAGGCCAAGCTTGCTGGCGCCGAAGGACGCTGGACCGATGCGAGTGCCGTCAACGTCGAGGCCATCGCCCTGTTCCGCAAAGCCGTCGGTCCCAGCCACCCCTCGCTGGCCGTAGCCTTGAGCGATCAATCGGGCTTCCTCACCAAACTTGGTGACACCGTCGGCGCGATCGCCGCGAGCACCGAGGCCGATGCCATGGCCCACGCGCTTTTCGCCGTCGAGCCTCCCCACCCGATCGTCAAGGCCATCCGCGAACAGCTGATCATTGTGCTCCGCCAAAGCGGCCAGAATGAACTCGCTGATCGTCTTGCGGCCGACATCACAGCGATGCCCGTGGTGCCCAGCAACTCACCATAACAAAGCCCGACTCAAGCTCGACTAACGTGCGATGTTGCACCGACGGGCTTACCGTTCGCGAAAGTGCAATGGCCACGCGCGGCACCGGTGAGGGAATCGGGATGGTCGGATGTCTCCGATCATCCCGTGAGAGTGTGAACTTAATAGCTGTGGCGGGGTGCTGTTGCGTTGTCATCTCGCGTCAGCAGCGTGAGTGCTGACCGGCTCGCCTGTGTTTTGGTAGATGCCCTTGCTCTCGGCTTTGCCGAAGGCCTCAGGATGCAGCAACTTGCCCTTCTCATCACCGGTCTTTTCAACAGCATTCGGAATCCGGTTCTTGTTGGCCCAGGCGTCCTGGCGGATGCCGGTGACGGTCCAAGATACTTCGAGATTTGCGCGGCTGGAGCGGATCGTGAACTGGTTGCCGCGCACCTTCTGGACCACCTTCGCCCAGAGGAAGACGTCCATATCGTCGGATTCATCGATCACCGTGAGCTGATAGCGGAAGTCGCGGTTGAGGGCCTCGAAGTAAT
>CAYVFW010000290.1:0-3765 GCA_964450325.1 uncultured Phycisphaeraceae bacterium
GAAAGGAGTGCGAGCGTTCAGGCTGCAGATGGCTGCGTCCTTAGCGGAGCAGTTGTGGTAAGTGGAAACGTTGTTTCCTGACCACCATAAAAAGATCGCGTGTTTCGTAGATAAGTATGATCCCTCTAAGCATAAGTCACTTGACATTTCACATCGCAACTCACTCGCCGCGGTAAAAGAAGTCGTGCTAGCGGGCTACCCCAGGTTCACTCCTTCACCATCCCCCGCTGGCCCCTCACGACCCACACGAAGCTCACCCCGCCCACCAGTGCCGTGACGATACTTATGGGCATGCGGCCGCTGGGGAGATCAACGAGGCGGGTTGTTATGTCGGCGGCGATCATAAGTGCCGCGCCCATCAGTGCCGCTGGGAGGGCGAGGGTGCGGTGTTTGGGGCCGCACACGGCGCGTGCGATGTGCGGGCAGATGAGGCCGACAAATCCGATGGGGCCAGCGAGCATGACCGCCGCGGCGGTGAGGAGCCCCGCACCGACAAACATAACTACACGGAGCATGGGCAGGGGTGCGCCCAGACTGCGGGCCTCATCTTCGCTGAAAGATGCGATATCAAGTTTGGGACCCAGCACTATTATGGCGAGGATCGAACTGAGGGCGGCCGCCGCGGCGAGGGCGAGCTGAGCGAACGTAACATCCTCGCGGAGTGAGCCCATTAACATACGATCGGCGAGGGCGGTCTGTTGGAGGGGCATCAGGTGCCGCACCAGCATTGTGCCCGCGCTGCAAATTACACCGATGGCCACACCGGTTAAGATGAGCAACACAGGATCCAGCACCCGCCCGCGGCGGCTGAGCAAAAATGTGGCTGTGAGCGAGGTTGCCGCGCCGATCAGGGCGGCAAGAAGCGTGTAACCGTTTGACATGCTCGCGGGCAGCAGGCCCAGGTGGATTCCCAGTAGTATCGAAAACGCGGAGCCCGACGCGAGCCCGAGCAGGTCGGGAGATGCGAGGCGGTTCCGGAGCAGGCATTGTAAGAAAACACCCGCGAGAGAGAGGCACGCTCCGACCGCCGCGGCGGAGGCGCAACGGGTCGCTCGCCATAGAAGAACATCAGAGTCCGGAGAGGCGCGGCCGCCGACGAACCAAATGCGGAGCACGACCAGCGTGAGGGTGATGACGGCGAGAACGGCGAGCGTTGCGTGCGGGTGGCGGCGCATCGTGTGGGGTTGGAGCGTAGGGAGTGGGAGTGTAGATGGTGTTGCAGTACCAGCCCAAGCAGCTTGTCGTCGGGAAACGCCTCGGCATGCCGCGCGAAGCAGCGACTCTCTACGTGCCCTTCACTCAGCCCGTGCAACGACCTACTATTGGCCCCCCTCCTAGGAGCCTTCCCCTTGGCCAAAAAGTCGTTTCGCTGTAAGCTCGTGACCCCCAACGCTGCCCTGATCAATGATCCGGTGACGTACGCCTCGGTCCCTGCGTGGGACGGTTTGATCGGTTTTTTGCCGGGTCGAGCCGCGTTTTTGGGGCGGCTTGGCGTCGGCGAGCTTCGGCTTGAAATGGCGGATACCGAGAAGGGACAGGGCGGGAGCCGATCATTTGTGTTAGATGGCGGATTTGTGCGGATGGCGGACGATGTGATGACGATCCTGGCAGAGCGGGCGATTCCCGTTGAGTCAATTTCGATATCTGATGCCGAAGCCGAATCTCGCGCGGCGGAGAACGTGAAGGATCCTGCCGAGCGCACCAAAGCGCAGAACCGTGCGAGGGTGATGACACGTCTGGCTCGCGAATCGGGCGGTAAGATCTAGACCGTCTCGGCGAGCGAGTGGTTTCCTCCAGCACAGTTACTGGCCGGATGGGCGAATCATCAAATGTAAATACGAGATGTGCTGCGTGCGAGAGGTGCAGCGTGCGAGCGCGAGGCGTGCGCTAGTGTTTGTAGGAGCCCCGGGAATTACGGGATCGGATGCGTGCACGGGGCCACGGGGCTCACAACCCGCGCATACCATTCATTATGTTCGTTGACCAAGCACTTATCACTATCCGAGCCGGCCGGGGCGGCGATGGCGCGGTATCGTTTCGGCGAGAAAAGTTTGAAGCCAAGGGTGGACCCAACGGCGGCAACGGCGGGGATGGCGGCGACGTCATCTTCTTTGCCGACGAAGGGCTTACGACGCTCTACGACTTTCGTTTTCAGAAGGTGTGGGCGGCTCCGAATGGGGACAACGGCGGGCGTAAGCAGTGCAGCGGGCTGACGGGGCCGGACTTGGTTATTCATGTTCCGCCCGGCACCTTAATTTATAAAACCTCCGACAACAGCATACTTCACGACGTGCAGCCGGGCGATCGGGTTACGGTGGCCAAAGGGGGCAAAGGGGGCTGGGGAAACGAACATTTCAAGCGGTCAACGAATCAGACGCCACGTTCGGCGGAGCAGGGCACCGAGGGCGAAGATTTTGTGGTGCGGCTCGAACTTAAGTTAATTGCGGATGTGGGAATCGTGGGCAAGCCCAACGCGGGCAAGAGCACACTTCTGGCCGCGCTCACCGCCGCGACGCCGAAGATTGCCAACTACCCGTTCACAACGCTTTCACCCCAGTTGGGCGTTGCAGAGGTCGATACCAAGAGACGAATCGTGCTCGCGGATATCCCGGGGTTAATAGAGGGCGCGAGTGCTGGCGCGGGGCTGGGGCACGAGTTTCTGCGGCACATCGAGCGGACAAAGATCCTCGTGCATCTCATCGAAGTGTTGCCTGAGGATGGGAGCGACCCGGTGGAGAACTACCGCGTAGTGCGGGCTGAGTTGGCAGGCTATTCGCAGGCACTCGCGGATAAGCGAGAGGTGGTAGCGATCAACAAGCTTGACGTGCTGCCCGACGACGAGGAGCGCAATGAGGCTGTCAAGCGCATCTGCCGCGAACTTGGCTTACGTCTTGATAAAGATGTGATGCTGATCAGCGGTGCGGCGAGGTCGGGTCTTAAGGATTTGCTCGAGCGCATGTGGAAGGAGCTGTATCCCCAGCAAGAGTCTGCGCCGGGCTGGTCTACCGCGGCTGTAAGCGAGTAAGACTCAAAGTGGATTATGCGTAGTGAGATAATCGCACGAGCAACTGCTCGATGGATCGACGCTGGCTCGGCGAGAGGGCTGTTTAATTACGTTTGCTCGACTGCGTTGCAGTTACCTTGAACTTTGCGAGGCGCGTTCTCCTTGCTCGGGGCAGAGCCGGTTGAGTTATGTTGGGTAGCAGGGGGCGGCGAGCAAGAGGCCTTAGTGAATCGCGCGGGCCTTGGCAAACCGCGTAAGCCGTGGCGGGTCGCATACGCCCCGGCAAATCGCGATGCCAATCGTTCGCGGCTGCCCTCGTTCAACCCACGCTACCCAAGCCGGGTACGCTTGTGTATATGAAGCACCTTGTTGCGTCGTTGGGCCTTCCCGGTATCGAGATTTCGTCTGGTTTCGCGCAGCCTGAGTTGACCGCGCAGAACTGGCCACGGGCAGGAACGCTGGCCCGCGTTACCTGCGTGGCGATCGCTTCTCTGGCCGCCGTTGCTTACAGCGCAAAAGCCCAAGAGGCTTCCCCGGGCGTAAGGCTCATCGTGGGCCAACCGGGCGGACCTGCGGCTCCAACCCCCACCGCCGAGCCTGCGCAGCCGGGAACTCAGCCCATCAGCGCAAGGGTGATGACGCGAAGCGGGGCCTTGCTCCAACTGCTAGACCGCGCCGCCGAGTTTATCATGCGCGAGGACCCCATCGCCGCGAGCACCCGAGGCGATCTGCGGTTTAACGATCAACTCCGCGATGAATCG
>CAYVFW010000291.1:0-3721 GCA_964450325.1 uncultured Phycisphaeraceae bacterium
GCAGCCGACGGCGGCCGGGGCCGTGGGCGCCGCGGCGGCGGTGGGCGGCGCATTGGCAGCCGGGGCTGGGGCTGGTACTCTGGGGGGTGCCAAGGCCCAGGTAGACGAAGCCGAAATAGAGTCGTCAATCACCCGATACGCAATTCTGAATGCCGCGATAGAGTTGCTACCGCAGGGGCTTTCAACAGCGGCCATTATTCCCTTGCAAATGAAGATGGTCTACCGCATCGGAGCGAAGTACGGGTACACGCTCAGCACCGGACACATCAAGGATTTTCTGGCGACGGTCGGCGTGGGTATGACCTCGCAGGTTCTCGAGAACTACGCCCGCAAGTTTCTCGGCGGGCTAGGGCGGCGCATGCTCGGGCGCGTGGCGGGCGCGGTCGCCGATCAGGCGACCAGTTCCGCGTTTTCCTTCGCGTCAACGTACGCGCTCGGTTACGCGGCGAAGGCATATTACGCCGGCGGCAGGTCGCTGGCCGCGATCGACCTCAAAAGCATCTTCACCACGCAGGCCGAGAAGGCCAAGGGGCTGTACACGCAGCACCGCGGGGCCATCGAATCGCAGAGCACAGGATTAGACGCGGGCAAGCTGCTGACTATGGTGAGGCAAGGCGTGTAGGAAATGTGATAGAGGCGGCGTAATTACACTGTGATCGCCACATTGTGGTTTTGGAGTCTTGCGCCATGAGCGGAAACAACCGCAGGGTGGCACCGGCTTTCGGCCGGGTTAGAATGTACGAGCCAGAGGATCTGAAGTATCATGAACGAACTGCTCTTTCTTGCAACCACCGCGACATCAAACCCGGCCGACCTGAAGGTCTGGGCCTACGTCGCGTTTGTCGCACTTGTGATCGTGTTCCTGGCCTTGGACCTTGGCGTCTTCCACCGCGAAGCCCACGAAGTCGCCATGAAGGAGGCTATCACGTGGTCGGCCATCTGGCTGACCTGCGGCATCGCGTTCAGCGGTTTTGTGTACATGGCGTATGAGAACCACTGGCTTGGGTTGGGGTTGGAGACCGCCAAGTACAGCACGGCGGAGGCGATCAAGGCCGGCGCGCCGCTGATCGTCTCGGGCGAAGTGCAGGGGCTCGAAGCGGCTAAGCAATACCTCGTGGGTTATGTCGTCGAGAAGTCGCTGGCGATGGACAACATCTTCGTCATCGCGCTTATTTTCACGTTCTTCGCAGTGCCGGCGAAATATCAGCATCGCGTGTTGTTCTGGGGCATCATCGGCGCACTGGTCATGCGCGGCGCGATGATCTTCCTGGGCGCGGGGCTGATCTTAAAGTACCAGTGGATTCTGATCATCTTCGGCGGGTTCCTGATCCTGACGGCTCTAAAAATGGCCCTCCTCAAAGGCAACGACGATGTCTCGCAGAACATCGCGGTGCGGCTGTGCAAGAAGTTCTACCGCGTGACCGAGTTTTACGATGGGCAGAAGTTCTTTACCAGGCGCACCCTCAAGCCAACCTATACCAAAGATGCGGCTGGCAAGGAAGTGATGGACCCCGCACCAGCCGGATCGCTGAGCGCGGCGTTGGCGATCACTCCCTTGTTCTTGGCGCTGATCATGGTTGAGATCACCGACCTAGTGTTCGCGGTTGACTCGATCCCCGCCATCTTCGCGATCACGCCCGACCCCTTCATCGTCTTCACAAGCAACATCTTCGCAATCCTCGGGCTAAGAGCACTCTACTTCTGTCTGGCGGCGTTGATCCAGAAGTTCCGATTCCTGAAACCAGCGTTGATTCTGATTCTGGCTTTCGTCGGCGTTAAGCTGCTGCTGCTCAGCGTGCCGCCATACCTGCATGTCATCGGCCTGGCCAAGTCAAACCCAATTAAGATCGACACGACCGTGTCACTCGTGGTCATTCTGGGCACGCTGGCACTGGCAACGGTGCTGAGCCTGGCGATACCGTCCAAGGCCGCGTCAAAGTGAGGCCCGGGCGATTAGCGCTAGTACAAGTTGGCGGGAGATAACCCGCATGGCCGTTGAGTTTCCTATCACCGGGCCGCGCCGTTGAGAGCCTCCTTCTCCTGCCAGCAATCTCATCGGAACATCACATGTATGACCTGCCTGCTCGGGTGCTGGGTGCAGCCAGCACTGAGGCTACCACCGGCCTGCTCTCGATCAGCCCTCCGGTTCTCTTTTTCTTCCTTGGCATCATCGCGGTGCTGGTCCGCTCCAACATCACTATCCCCAAAGCCGCCACCAAGATTTTGTCGCTCTATCTTCTTTGGGCCATCGGATTCCGGGGCGGTGTTGAACTCGTCGCCAGCGGGTTCACTGCCGATACGTTAAAAGCTATAGCGCTCGCGCTCGCTCTTTCCGCCATCGTGCCCACTTGGGTATACCTCCTCCTTCGCCGATCCGTGGCAACCCGCGACGCCGCGGCACTCGCGGCGTGTTACGGATCGGTCAGCGTGGTCACGTTCCTGGCCGCCTGTTCGTCGCTCGACCAGAGCGGTACGCCGTTCAGCGGGCACATGGTCGCCGTGATGGCGATCATGGAGTCGCCAGCAATCGTTCTGTCTTTGATTTTTCTAAATCTCGACCAGAACGCAAAGCGAGGGAACCAGGCAACCGCAGCAGCAGGAATCGACTCCGGCGGCGCAGGGGCACCTCGACTCGCCACGGTACTTCACGAGTCACTACTCAACGGCCCTGTTCTGCTGCTGCTTGGGAGCATCGTTGTCGGAGTCTTAACTGGTCAAAAAGGCTACGCGGCGTTCAAGCCCCTCTGCACCGATGCCTTCCCCGGCGCACTCGCGTTTTTCCTGCTTGATTTGGGCCTCCTCGCCGCGCGACGGTGGAGGTCGGTTGTTCAAGCCCCGCGTCTGTTACTCGCATTTGCCATCATTGCCCCTCTCCTCAACGCAGCACTGGCGATCGTGGCCTGCAAGCAGCTAGGGATCGGCGAAGGCGACGCGGTCCTCTTTGCCGTGCTCGCCGCGTCGGCATCTTACATCGCGGCACCCGCCGCGCTTCGGCTGGCCATCCCCAAGGCCGACCCAGCACTCTACGTCTCTCTCTCCATGGGCGTGACGTTCCCGTTTAACCTCATCTTGGGAATTCCCTTGTATTCCGCCGTGGTGGCTTGGTGGTGGTGACCACAGCAACCCGCGGCCTTGGATAAGCGATTATGCACTGACCCAGGCAGCAATATGGATATCCGCAAGCTCGTCGAATCTGCACCCTTCAATAACTTCGTCATTGGCACCATCGTTATTAACGCGATGCTCATCGGCATAAGTACGTACCTGACCGATGCGCATTCCCTCAGCGCCGTGGCGGCAATCGAGACGATCTGCATCGGCATCTTTGTCGTGGAAATCATCCTCCGCTTCATCGCTCGTGACTCAACGACGACCTTCTTCCGCAATGGTTGGAACATCTTTGATCTGGTCATCGTCATCGCCGCGCTGATCCCTGCGTCCGGCGGAGTCGGTCCGGTTCTTCGCACCCTGCGCGTATTCCGAGTGCTGCGGTTGGTCAAAACCATACCGGAACTGCGGCTCATCGTCGACGTGCTCGTGCGGTCTGTCGCCAGCATGAAATACGTCGCGCTCCTCGCGGCGATCTTGTTCTATGTCTACGCCGTCATCGGGGTCAAGTTGTTCGGGGGTGATGGTCACCCAATGCAAAAATACTTCGCCAGCATCCACGAGGCGTGCTTCACGCTCTTCCGCATCCTCACCGGCGATGACTGGACCCAGA
>CAYVFW010000292.1:0-3673 GCA_964450325.1 uncultured Phycisphaeraceae bacterium
CAGCTGACTCTTAATCAGCGGGTCGAAGGTTCGAGTCCTTCGGGGGGCATTTTGACGATCAGCCGCACCACCCCGCGCCAAGTCGTCTAAACCCGCTATTTTAAGGCTTTTATGCTCACTCGGCCCAGTGCCGCGTTCATCGCTTTCGCCGCGCGATGCCGCGCTTACTTTCCCCGAACCGCGCGTAGACTGCGGGCTTTTCTGCGGGCATGTAATTAATGAGTTCGCGGTATGGTCATCGGTGCCCGTCGCCCGCATGGTTTGCCTCTCGGATATGGGCCGCGTGTTGGGGGTGGGCATCGCGTCCAGCACCCTTGCCAGACTATGCAACCCCACGCGGGCGTAGGTTTTCAGCGTCAACTTGGGATCGGAGTGCCGGGCCAGTTCCATCGCTTCCTTCAGGTTCGCACCCGCTTCAACCACCCGCGAAACGTAATGCACCCTCAGGGCGTGAAAGTCCACCACCCGCCCCGCCGCGTCGGTGGGCCGCAGGTAGTCGCCCGCTTCCCGCGTTGCCCGCTCCGCCGGCGTGCGGGCTTCACCGACCCACGCCGCCCGCGCCGTGTTCATATCCGCTTGCAGCAGCAGCCCCGCCTTGCCATCGGGCAGGGGGCATACCCGCTCGCCGGGGGCTTTCGTCGCCAGCCAAGGGCGAAGTAACGCCGCGAAGTCGGGCCGGATCGGTTGAACGTCGCGCCGCTTACGTTTGGAATAAGCCGCTTCCACGGTTACGCTTGGGGTGTCGCCGCTCAGGTCGAAACTTTCAAGTGTCAGGCTCGCCACTTCGCCCGCCCTGAATCCGGTGCCCGCCGCGATCCGATAAGCCCAAGCCCGCTCGGGGTAGTTCATCCGCGTCGCCACCGAACGCCGTTCGCCCTTGTCATTTCTCGCAAACTTCGCCACCGTTACACTTGGGGATTGTGTTGCCGCGTCGATGATCCGGGCCAGTTCATCAGTTGAAACGTCCCGCCGCACCCGTCGCCGATCCGCGTCCAGGTTGCGCGATCCGATGCCCGCCAGTGGGTTCGCCACCAGTCGATTCGACCGAACGCACCACCGCCCGAACCCACGCCACGCCGTCGCCTCTCCTTGATGAAGAGGTTTGCTTACCTCTTCGAATTCGCAAGACAGAAAGCGACGAGAGTTCGCAGACGCTCATTGTTGTACTGAAACCGGCTACGCCCCGGAAATTCAAAAAAACTAATTCGCTGCACAAGGGCAAACAACGCAGCCTCAGGCGCCTCGTTCTATGTAGAGGCACCCAAAAGCCTCCCATCGAAAACTCCCACCAAAGGAATGTTGCCATGAAGAGGAATCGTCGCTCTCGCCAGGATTGGATGATGGACTCTGACAACCGTTTCCGCCGCCGCGGCTCAGCCCAAAGCGCACGCCGCCTCTATGAAGGCCTGCGAATGTGCCGCAGGCTCGGCATCGATTGTGACGGCGCCACCGGCTTTGGAGAGTCGCGGTGAAGGCAACGCCTCTGCCTTTGGAACTATTTTATCAAAAAGATAGTTCGACGAGGGCAAATCACGCTTCGACCGCCGCCTGGTTCTATGTACAGCCACTCCGATGTACTGAGCCAAACCCAAAACAAAGGAACATGAGTTATGAAGACCACGCATCGGACGGAAGAACAGAACACGCTCGCCAATGAGCAACCACGCCGCAGGGTTCGGGAGAGGTCTTGGCTCAGTGCTCAGCGGCGTTTCGGTCTGCTGCTGGGAATACTGCCACTGGTAACCACCACCAGCTGCGAAGTTACATCCGCTTGATCTGATACACACACCCGTCGCTCAGTCAGAATGATTTCACACAAGGAACTTACGATGAAACACAGCCTTAACCTCACTACCCACGCACAAGAACGAGCACAGCAACGCGGCATCGACGAAAAGGCCATCGCCGCCATCCTTTACTACGGCCAGCGCTACTACGCTGGCGATGGCAGCAAGGCGTACTTCATGAGCCGCAAGGCCATCGAAAAGGCTCGCACACAGTGGGATATGGACCTGGATGACTACCGGAATACCGCTGTCATTATGTCGTCCCACCACGAGATTATTACTGTCCAATACTGTGATCGCCCTAAGAAAAGCTGGCGCGGCAGGCACTGACACCCATACCCGACGTTAACACAGGTACATGAGCAAAGCCCTATTGGAGGCCCATCAATGAAGACAAGAATTAATCAACTGTACCAGATGCTCCGCGATGAGGGCATGATCATCTTTGTAGGTGATGAAGATAGTGGTGCGATCCTTCCCTTTGACCATGATGTCCGAACGTTTGAGTTGCATCTTATGCCGGAGAAGGACGAAATCGTGCTCATCATGCCCAAGATCCACTGCATCCGTCACGACTGCCCTGTGGCGACCAAGATCTTCGAAGAACTACTCGACGTCAATGGTGTGCTCGACCTTGTGCGCCTGCATCGAGACCCGGCGAGCGGCGACCTCTCTGGCCAGTATTCGATGCCCTGGCCCGATGACAGCACAACGCCCGAAGATGTCGCAACATCGATTCGCGCGGTTGCCGATGCATCCGCATCGTAATTACGCACCTCCACCAGGTCTTCACCACAGGCAAGACAAGCCACGAGCGCAGTTGCGCCGAAACAGACAAGAATATCGAGAAGCTCTTCGCTGACAGTTTCGACCAGTTTCCTGCCAACCTCACACCAAAAGCCACCCCCGACAACGGGGCGGCCGCGTACCGGGTCAAGAGCTCGCGGCCCTAGCTGCGCACGCCCCGCAAACAACATCCGCGTGGGTTGATCATCCCTTAGAATCGTCCTCAGCCTTCTCATTTGGTTCGGTTACGGTTCCGCTTCGCTTGTATCCCTATGAACGACATCATAAGTATTGTTTCCGCTGTCCTTTCCCTCATTTCGGTCATCTGCATTATCCTCCTACTCCGCCGCTCAAGCGCAGACTTCTCCCCATTACAGAACCGCTTCGATGCACTTGACACCGCCCAAGATCGTTCCGTTACGTCCGTCCGCGAGGAATCCGCCCGCAGCCGCACCGAAGCCACGGAAACATCTCGACAACTTCGGGGCGAGCTTACCAGCAACGTCCAAACGCTCCAGCAAACGCTGCTTTCAACCCTGACTGATCTCGGCGGTCAGCAGCACACCGCCCTGGACCGCTTCGCCATCCAGATCAAGGGCATCACCGATGCTGCACACGAAAACGGACGCTCACTGCGCGAAGAGATTACCCGATCGCTCACGCAAGTAGGCGAACACACCGCCGGCCAGGTGAAACTCAGCGCCGAGGCACAGCAAAAGGCGCTTGAGAACTTCTCGGGCCAACTTGCACGCCTCGCCGATGCCAACACGTTGAGCGGTCGGTCACTCCGCGAGGAAATTATCACTTCACTCAATACGGTCTCGGGGCAGATGATCATCCAGGCCAAGCAGGATGCCGAGGCACAGCGCACGGGACTTGAGGGGTTTGCCGGCCGCTTGGATTCACTTTCCAAGACGCTCGAAAGCCGGATCAACACGCTCCTTGAGGGCACGGCCAAGGCGTTGCTCCAGATCCGCGATGAAGGCCGCACTTCCACCACGGCAACGCGAACCGAGATTACAATGGCGCTCAAGGCCTACCAAGAGACTGTGCAGGTGCAGTTGGCAGATAACGTGACACAGGTGCGGACCCAAATGTCG
>CAYVFW010000293.1:0-3627 GCA_964450325.1 uncultured Phycisphaeraceae bacterium
CCCCCGCTCCCAACTCGCAAGCCGCAACACCCTTCCGCCCGCCCGTGTTGCCACGCAAAACTATCACACTCATTTCGCGCACCCGGCGACCACTCCAGCTGTTCTGCACCCGGCCTCATCCCTTACGCTGCTCGTCACTAACAAATATATTCCTTCCTAAGGTGCTATAACTTGTCTCCCGGGCTCGCCACCCACGATAAACTGTGCCCATGCCCGCAACCCGATCTAAGGCTCCCCGCACGTTCGCCGTGGCTTCATGCCTCGTTCTCACATTCATCGCCCACGCCGAGCCGCTGCGCGTTCAGCCCATTGATCGAACGCTCGCCGCGGGCAGGGTGCGCGGCTATGTCGCCGTCGTTGATCTCTGCAATCCTCGAATTGAAGTCGTCGTTACCTCGCCCCTTCCGCAAGGCTCCGCCGCCGAAGCTAACCTCATCGCCACAGATGCCTGGCGGACATCCACAGGGGTAACTCTGGCTGTCAACGCGAACTTCTTCTCAACTCTGGCAGGCGGCACCGCCGACATCATCGGCCTCTCCATAACCGACGGAGTACTTGTCTCGCCCGTGCGAACTTTCAACGGAGCCTCCGACCCAGCTATCGTTTTTCGTAACAACTGCCTGGCGCAAATCGGCAACATCGCTGCGACCGGCCTCCTCGACGTCCGCGATGCCATCGCCGGGGTTGGTCCGAGCACCACCGATTCGTTTCCCGGTTCCCTAGTCGTAACCGACGGTGTCAACACCGGCGCAACTGCCCGTGTCGATCCCCTCAACCGTAACCCGCGAACGGCCGTCGGCCTGAACCAGGCTGGCACTCAGTTATATATTGTCGTAATCGACGGCCGGCAGACCAACTGGAGCATTGGCATGACCCTCGCCGAACTCGGCGACTTCATGATCGAACGCGGGGCCCACCGCGCACTCAATCTCGATGGTGGCGGTTCCACTTCTTTCGTATACCAACCTGTCGCGGGCGGGCCCACCACCGTAAATCGCCCCAGCGATGGCTTCTTCCGACCCGTCGCAAACCACTTGGGAATCAGAGTTACTCCCGCGCCCGCTGTGCTCGCTCCCCGCCCCATCCGCGGCGTGTGGCTCCGCCCCCCCAGCACAATCGCCGCCCTCGAAACCCAGCTAAACTTGTGCGCGCAGTCCGGTGTTCAAGACCTTTATCTCGAAACTCTCTATTGGGGGCTTTCCACCGGCCGCGCCGGTGTCTTCAACGCCCGCTTCGCCTTTGATTACCTTGATCAAGCCATCCGCGCCGCCGCCAGATATAACATTCGGCTCCACGCCTGGTGCGAGAGTGCTTACTGGCAGTATACCTCAGCCGGCCAGTACCTCTTCACCGCAAACCCCGAATTCCGCGCGCTGAACGTCGCCACCGGTGGCTTCGGCGGTGATGGCACAGCGGGCCAAGTCTTCGCCAATCTCGCCAACCCCGGCGTCCAGGCCCGCATGCGGGCTTACTTCGCCGAACTCGCGGGCTACACCGGGCTTTGGGGAATTCAAACCGATTACCACCGCTTCCCCCTAGATAATAACCTCACCGACTCCTTCACAGCCCCTTGGGGTTACGAAGCCTGGGCCCGAACCAACTTTCAATCCCTCTACAACGTTGACCCCATCACCGCAGCAGATACCCCCGCCGACACCCACTGGACTCGGTTTCTCGCGGCACGCCGGTCCGGCATTTCGCAAGCCGCGAACCAGATGCATCAGGGGATCAACGGCGTTAACACCGGCATCGACTTCTCCGCCGCGATGTTCGCCAGTGCCATGAGTAACTCATCTCAGCTTACCAAATGCCAAGATTGGTACACCTGGGCCACCAACGACTACGTGGAAACCCTCATACCGATGGCCTACGGCAGCACGACTTCTTCAATTTTAGTTGATATCAACCTCGCTAAGACCTTCGCCGCGGGTAAAAGGGTCGTCGCCGGGCTGGCAATTACCGGAACGTCAACTCACCCCAGCGTCCAGGATCAACTCAACGCGATCAAGTCCGTCGGAATCGAATCCTTTGTCTTCTTTGATGCGACCGCACTCTCCGATGCCGCCAAGCGCTTCCAGATGTATAACTGGACAGTCAACACCGCGACCCCCCAACCCGGCGATTACAACGTCGATGGTTATGTTGATTCCCGCGATCGCGCCCTCCTCAACGCTACCTACACCGGCACCCCCATCGCCGTCAACGCTGGCAATCGCAAGTATGACCTCAACGCCGACTCTATCATCAACGCCGCGGATGTAACATTATTCAGCCGCGTCTTCGCGGCGTTCCGCTTCGGTGATGATGGCGTGGTTGACCAACGCGACCTTGATGCCCTCCGCGCCTGCTTTGGCGCAACCGCGCCCGTCGTTGGCGTCCAACACCTCTACGACCTCGACGGTGATGGCGATGTCGATTACTCCGATCAGGTTCTACTCCACGGCCTCCTCACCGTCATTCTCTCCCCCGACTTGGACGCCGACCGCAACGGCCGATTCCGCATCGACGACCTCTACGCCCAGCGCCGCACCCCGATCGATGTAAACCGCGACGGCACAATCGATGCATTAGACGCAGCAACCATCGAGACCAACCTGCGCGCAATTGAACCGGCAGACCTGCTTACGCGCCCCTAAGCCACTTCACTCCCTGCCTGATAACCAAGTAAAATCCTTACAAACTAGTCGCCGCCGATCCCGCCGACTAGAAAATACGAGAGTTATCTGCCCGTTCTGAAACGGTTTCATATTTTGATCAATTTGTGCTAGGCGCAGCAGCCCTACTTATATAACCTATACGCATTGGCTCTGAGCCACCCCGTTACGGTGTTGTCAACGGCGGTGACCTCTTCCGGGCTTTAGAGCCAAATGTGTGTATGGGAGTGTTGATTATGAAGAACGCAATTCAACTTGTGGCCGCCGCGGCCGTCTGTGCGAGTGCCTGCAGCCTCGCGAACGCCGATTTAACCTTGCGATTAGTCTCTACGCAAGATGTCGCCGTGCTCTGCGACAGCGTGAACGCACCGGCCTTTTACGTTGGCAACAACGCCAGCGTCATCTCGCTCGTAGGCGACAATCTCTTCGTCGCCGGATTTCGCAGCAATGCTTCAGTTGATCCCGTCGCCGCAACCGGCCAGATGGTCAAAATTGAACAGATCTTCGGCACTCGCGCATTCCGCGCCGTCCCCAGTTCGCAGGTTGTGCTTCCCAACAACCGCGGCTTTTACGGCCTGCAGTACGATTATGGCTCGGCCCAAGCTGGCCTCGTTCTTAGCTACGATGCAGGCTCCATCGGCGTTGCGGGCGCGTTCAAGCGTTATGACGTTGATACTCAGTTAAACCCCATTCTCGTTACCACCTCGCCCGCTGGCACCTCTCCCCGCGGGGGCGCCGGCCCGGCGTTCGATTACGGTTTCAGCGGCGCTGGCTTCGACGTTGACCTCGACCCGATGACCGCCGCGGCTCCTGTTGTCTCCTTGCTTGATTTCTCCGGGTATCCCGGCTCCGTGCAAGCCAAGGGCCCTTTCGGCGTGCTTATCGCCGACAGAGTCAGTGGCGACATGTCCGGCCTCAGCGTCATTGCTGGACGCATTTACGATGGCAACTCGGTTGACGCTAATAACAACCC
>CAYVFW010000294.1:0-3614 GCA_964450325.1 uncultured Phycisphaeraceae bacterium
GGGGGTGACATAAGGGTGGTGAGGTTGGTCTCTGGAAAGACCCAAAGACCCATCGACGCGGGGTCGTCCGCCGCCGCGGCCCCCCGAGTAAGCGAGTCGTACCACCCGTTGTTGTTACGCGTGAGTGCCGTCGTATCGGTTCCACTCAACGTGTTTGGCGGCGTGAATCCTCGGACGCTAAAACCACGGGGCATTTGAATCGGGCCGATCGTGTTGATGGGGACGAAGACCTCGCGCTTCACCTTGCGGTTAGTTCTTCGGTCCGCGTTATACTCATCGTCGAGCAAGAAGCCCACCGAAACGCATGGAACAATCGACACCTTGCCACCGGGCTGAAAGAAGAAGGCCGCCGCGGCGTCGGCACTCGGGTGTTGAATCGCGGCGTCGCGTGCGGCCGAGAGGCCTACACGAAGCTGGTTCTCAGCCAAGGACTTTTCCGAAGACTCAATCATTGACTTAAATGCCGGAATGGTGACCGCCACCACCAGCACAAAGATCGAGATGACTACCAGCAGTTCCATGACGGTGAAGCCTGCGCGTGCGGGAAAAGGCTCCGGGCGTGCGGGAGAAGAGCAAACAGGATTATGTTGCAGTTGTGCGTCGTTCATTCGCCTACCTCCACAAGATTATCTTTCTCCGCATTCACGCGCAACTGACGTTCGTCGCCCCCGGTCCCGACCTTTAGCCGGAACTGAAGAAGATCAAGCCGTTCGTCGCCAAAGGCACCATCGGGCCCCGCGGAGACAATCGCCCACCTGGCCTTACGCAGCTCTGGGTTGAGCTCGATATCTTTTACTGGAGGCGTGCCGGGAAATAACGAGACCTGACGCCCCACGAGAGGCGGAACGCGGTAATCATCCAGCGTTCGTATCTCGTACACCCAGCCAGAACCCTGCGGATAAGCAGCGCCGTTTAACCAGCGGTAATACCGAATGGGGACGCGCTTGGCATCAGCGAGGGAAACCCATCGCTCTCTGTTGGGATCGACATCGTCACCTACTTGATCACGAGGTTCCGGCGAGCCCGAGTTATTCTCACGCTGAAACCAGAGCGGGGAGAGCGATTTTGATTTTAACTCAACCAGCGACTCAAACTTGGTGGTACCGCTGCGCCGGCTCGTCGCTGAACTCCCGGCCCTCACGCTTGGTGGGATGTCAAAGCCCCCATCCTCGCGCGGTTTGAAAAAGCCCGGACCGACCACGCCATCAATCGGAAGCAACCGCAATGCCGAGTCAGTCTCCTTCAGCGGTACTTCGCAAACTCCCGCCAGATACACCGCAAGGCTTCGCTCGCTAAACCGGTGATCAAGAAACGGATTATCCGAATCCGGGGCCGCTAATGTTGGGGGACGCAAAATTGCCAGATCTGCGTTATCCTGCGTTTTCAACGAAAAGCTGTAGGTCGAGAAAGCCGCTTCGCTCGCAACATTCTGGAACACCGTGCGCGGGTCGGTGGCCGCCTGATCGCGCAGCAGCGGGGGAAGAAAACCAAAGTCATCGTTGAATCGAATGACACCCATGCGGGTGGCCGAGACCGCGCCCCGCATATCCACACTTGTTGCGTATCGGCGGGTTGATCGAAATGCCACAAACAGCAGACCCATCAACACACCCAGAATCAGGAGTGAGAGCGAAATCTCAATCAGCGTGAAGCCGGGGCGGTTGCCGCGAGCCCGCCCCGACACGGTCGGATTACTCCGCTTAGCTTCCAAAACGATGTCTTCGCGTTGACGTGTCATAACCGGCAGCTCCGTTCTTAGACCGACTTTACTTACACCGCGCCCCCGCCCTGCAGCGATTGAATCATGGCGACCAAGGGCATGAACATCGCCACGACGATCGTGCCGACGATGCCGCCCAGCACGACAACCATCAAGGGTTCCAGCAAGCTCACAAGCGATGCCACCGCGACGTCGACTTCTTCGTCGTAGTTGTCCGCGATTTTGAGCAACATGGCATCGAGCTCGCCGGTCTCTTCGCCCACGTCGATCATGTTGACCACGATGCCGTCGCAGGTCTTGCTCTCGCGCAGTGGCGTGGCGAAACCTTCACCCTCGCGGATGCTATCGTGAACCTTCTGCAGAGCCTTCTCATAGACATAGTTCCCGCTGGTTTCCTTGGTAATCTTGACGGCTTCAAGAATCGGCACACCCGCCGCGATCAGCGTTCCCAGAGTGCGGGTAAACCGCGCGATCACGGTCTTGCGGATCAGATTACCGAAGATGGGGGAATATAACAGGAGCGTGTCGGTCACGGCCTTTCCGGGCCCGGCCTTACGAATTAACTTCCAGCCGATAATAAGCAGCGGAATTGCCGGCACCACAATAAAGATACCCGCGATCGGCTGGCCGGGGTTGCCTCCCGCGAACCAGCGGCTGGAGTTGATCAACCACCGAGTGAGCGAGGGCAACGCCACGCCGAAGTCCGTGAAAATTTCCTCGAACCTGGGGATGATGAAGACCATGATCCCGCCCAGGATCAGACCGGCGATCGAAATTACCACGATCGGGTACACCATCGCGCCCTTGATCTTCCGCTTTAGGCGCTGGCTCTTTTCCATGAACTCAGCCAGACGTTGCAAGATGATGTCGAGTACGCCGCCGATTTCGCCAGCGTTCACCATCTTAACATACAGCGTGTTGAACGCCTTGGGGAACTTGCTCATCGATTCTGACAACGACGATCCCCCCTCCACTTCTTCGCACACGCCAAGCAGGATGTTCTTAAACTTTCCGGGCTTTAGCTGGCTCTCCAGAATCTGGAGACTTCGCAGCAACGGCAGACCCGCGTCTGAAAGCGTTGAAAGCTGACGAGTGAAGGCCGTTAGCGCTTTCTCGCCGACACCGCCAAAGCCCATTCCCCCGCCCTTTTTCTTAACTTTGGTGATAGCCGCCGCGTCGGGCACGCCCGCCCCGCTCCCCTTCTTCCCCTGCTGCTCGCGCACGCTGGTGGGATAGAAGCCCTGCGACTTAATTCGCGCAATGGCCTCTTCGGTGTTCCCGGCCTCGATCGTGCCCTTCTGGGGCTTGCCGGCCGAGTTGAGCGCTTCATAGAGATACGTTGCCATAAGTTACTTTCTTGAGTCTTTAAGTTTCCACCCTGAGCCACCTTCACCCATCGCCAAACGACACCCACACCCATACAGGCGCCCGCGAGCCGACTTACTCAATCTTCATCGGACAGCGTTTCTCGAACGACTTCATCGATGGTCGTCTGTCCCTCGTAAATTCCCAGCATCCCGCACTCCCGCAGCGAACGCATCCCCCGTTTACGGGCATGCGCCCGCAGCGCGGTGGTGTTGGCCTGCTTCATAATCAGGTCGCGCATCTCGTCGTCCATCGTCATAATCTCAAACAGCGCCATCCGGCCCTTATACCCGCTCTTGTTGCAGGCGTCGCACCCCTTGCCCCTGAAGAACTGCCGCCCCCTTACGTTCTCGGGCAGCAAGTTAAGTTCCATCAACTCCTCTTCCTTGGGCGTGTAAGCTTCCTTGCACTGCTTACATATCGTCCGCACCAGCCGCTGCGCCACAATCCCTTCGATCGTGGCGGTAAGCAAGAACGGTTCCATGCCAAGGTCCACCAGGCGGATGATGCTGCTGGGCGCGTCATTGGT
>CAYVFW010000295.1:0-3610 GCA_964450325.1 uncultured Phycisphaeraceae bacterium
CCAGCCCCGCGCTGCTCACCGCCCCCGCGGCGGAGATCGACGCCTGGCTGACGTTATTCTCAAGCTTATTGATGTTCTTGACCCCCCCGCCGGTCAGCCTGCTCAGCACCGACCAGAAAGCGAAGGCGAGCAGGATGCCCGTGATCGACATGTTCAGGCCCCAGCCGATCTTCAGGCCTGTGTAGACGTTACAGATGGAGAGCAGCCCGCCCAAAATCACCCCCGTGCCAGCAGACTTCCAAGTCAGCTGCGGTGTCACAAAGTCAACCGGCACTTCCTGGGCGGCGGCCGTGGCAGGAGGGGCGGGGGGCAAAGCTACGAATGTGGTGTTCGTGGACACGCCCCGAGTGTATAGGCACCAATCGGGAAGAGCGATAAACGCGAAGGAAAACCCGCGCATCTCATGCCGGGGCGAGTGTCTTTCTGACTTTCTCTTTCGCGCTGCGACCGCTTTCCCCCTCAAGCAGCATGTTACCGCTGCTGAGGGTTGCGATGGCCTCGGCGTTTTGGTCAGCGTTAAGCTACCCACTGAACACGAGAGGTTTCGGCACACGAGGCTTCCGCAGTGGCCTCGATGAGGAAGGTTACACTCGTCAGGCTGCGAGCATCACGGCGTCGATGAAGCCGCAGTGGCCCAAGAAGCGGAGCTACGTTTAGCCGAGTTTCAAGATAATTGTTATCGGACCCATCTGAGTGGCACAGCCATTCCCACGAAGAAATAGCGGTTCAATCTCACCGACCATAATCGATGATTTGGGACGCCGTTCGAGGTGACCTGCGCCGCAAGTTTGAACCATCCGGTTACCGAAGGCAGAGTTCCGATCATGAGACCAACCTTATACGCCGCGTGGAATGGAGCGTTGAATCGCCGTCCGCATTTGCGCCGTAGGCAGGTACACCGCGTTCGTTTTCTTTCCTCCCTATGAGACTATTTCGTCAGAGATACGCACCAAGGCGTCTAGCCGCGCTGAGGTTGGTCCAGTTCCCGCAATGAATGGCGAATCACCTTGAGTTCACACTGCGAGACTCGCAGAAGCGGACTACGGATCGCACTTCATTCTATTTGCGACAAACCCGAGCGTGACCTAATCGCGCCGGGCCAACGAAAGGAACTCTCATTGGGACTTATCTTGCTCATCGTAGTAATCTTGCTTCTCGTCGGTGCCCTGCCTACTTGGGGATACAGCCGCAAGTGGGGAAACGGGCCTAGCGGCGGCTTGGCTCTTGTGCTGGTGGTACTCATAGTTCTCCTAGTGATGGGGGTCCTCCCGAGCGGCTTTCCGGGCCGACTCTAGGGGAACGAGGCTTGCGTGAGTGGTAGACGACACTCGCGATATGGGTGACATGAGCGGTTGAACAGTGACCTTGCGGGCCGCGAGGCTCGGCAGGATCACTGGCTGTGCGTAGTTATCACCGAGTCGGCTTTCGTCGCCATCTCCGCACCGATTGCCAACTGCCCGAATTACAGACGTATTCTCTCCTCGCTTGGCAACCGCTGGAAGGACCATGCTCGCGGGGATCCAAACATCCCGGTCACTCCCGGCCGGGAGATTCGAGGGCGTCGGCGAGATCAATGCTGGGGACAGTCGGCAATATTTACAAGTGCGCATCATTGGAGACGATGGTGCGCTCAATTGCACACGCGGCTATTAGAAATTGATCACGCCACCTGCAAGGCACTGCGCTACTTTCCGAATGCTCGGGATGGCGTTTAACATGCCACACTTCGCGGTCTTGAATTCACTTTTTGAAGCGCCGGTTGTGGTAGCGCAAAGACGTGCTCGCCCAACTGGCCCCTCCCAATTACGTTCGACTTTAAGGCATTCTTCCTGCCCGATGGCAGACTTTAAAAAAAAGTGAAAGCCGCTTGGCCCGCTTCGCGGGCTCTTAAAGACGTTGAGGCCACGGGTGCTCGAGGCGGTCAAATAGCAAGTTTTTCCTTTCCATCACGCTGCTTCGGCGAACCGGCTGGCCGGGCCCCTCGTACATACCCCGTGGGGTATACACTTTTAAGGAGTTTCAGTATGAACACGACGACGAACGCGGCCGCAAGCATCACCCTCTCCATCGACGGAATGAGCTGCGGGCACTGCGTGCAGGCCGTGACCAAGGCCCTTTCGGCACTGCCTGGGGTGAAAGTCAGGTCGGTGGCGGTTGGAAGCGCGGAGATTGTGGCGAACGACGGGTGGGCTGCGGGAACGGCAATCGCCGCGCTTCAAGAGGCCGGGTATCCGGCCCGGGCCACGGCGGGCGAGCCTTCGGCTGCACCTAAAGCGGGCGGCGGGTGTTGCGGTGGGACCGGTGGGGCTAGCCCGACCGCGAAGCCAGGGGTGCGCCCGACTGGCGGCTGCTGCGGCTGATCGATAGTTTCCACCAGTTATCAAGCAGTATCGAGCAGTGTTAGGGAGTATTAGGTAGTTGATACGATGGCCACGAAAGGGACCAAAACCAGCAAACGCGCAGATGCACCGATCGTGAACAACGCAGCCTTCCACTGTGCTTCAGAAGTCGCGCCGGCAATTAAGCAGGAGCCTGGCGGGGGCACGCCTTCGCCAATACTCGATGGAATCGGCCCCGGTGCGCACGCGGCTGGAGTAGACAACGCGCTCAAGGTGGCGAACCTCAAGCACCTGCGGCGGATCGAGGGGCAGGTGCGTGGGCTGGCAGGGATGGTCGAGGAAGACCGCTACTGCGCCGACATCATCACGCAAGTCTCGGCTGTGCGTGAGTCGCTTCAAACAGTGGCCCGCAACCTCATGCGCAACCACCTTCAGCACTGCGCCGCCAAGGCGATGCGAGGTGAGGGGATGACGCGGGAGGCGATGGTGGATGAACTGATGGAACTCGTTGCAAAACTACGCACATGAACCTACGAGATTACGAGGCACACGATGAGTTGTAACTGCGGATGCCGTGCTGATGAGCCGCCTCTCACGAGATGGAGGCGATTCGTGCCACTGATCGCGGGCGTGGCGATCGTCGCGGCCCTGATAGCTGGCGCGAAGTTGAAAGACAGGGGAAAGGCGACCGCCCCCGGCGAAGTTCGCGTTGCACAAACGAGTTCCGCAGCGCGGTTTTGAGTCGACGATGAATCGAGAAGCATAGCTATGACACTCGCACACCAGCACGTTGCTGATACACCTTTGCCCCGCGTCACGAGCACGCCGCCCAAATCCAACAGCCCCCCGGCCGCCGCTCAGGACGAGCGCGTGGACCTGCCGCTCAAAGGCATGTCGTGCGCCTCCTGCGCTAATACCATTGAAAAGGCGCTGAGCAAGGCCCCGGGCGTATCAAATGCCAGTGTTAACTTCGCCACTAAAACCGCAACGGTGCGGTATGACGCGGCGGCGACCTCACCGGAGAAACTGGTGGGCGTGGTGAAGGAGACCGGGTACGACGCGGTGCTCCCCGAGGCGGCTTCGGTTAATTACGTTGAACACGACCACCCGATGCCCGGAATGACCGCCGCAGAGCACGCCGCGATGCCCGCTGGACATGCGATGGCCAAAGGTGAAGTTGGGGCGGCTGGCGAAGACCACTCCGCGCATATGCACGTCAACGCCGACGAGCAGGGAGTTCTGCTCCGCAAGGTAATTGTCGGGGCGGCACT
>CAYVFW010000296.1:0-3606 GCA_964450325.1 uncultured Phycisphaeraceae bacterium
AAATCCTGTACCGCGGCGATAGCACCTTCCCAGTGCGAACCGATCCCAAAACTACCCACCCGCCGCCGCTATCCAACTCGCAATGGCGTCCACGAGCAGGTCGAGTCTCGTCGCTCCTGACCAGACTCAGAAAGAACGACGAGAATCTGCCAACCTGGCAGGGCCCTTCCTTGTTTTCCAAGCCCAGCCATCCAAAGTCCCTAGAAATCATCAGTGTTGCCCGGTGGCTTCCCCATGCCGCGTTTCCGAAGCACGCCTAGACCCGAGCCGTTCTGGCACGCGGTTTGTAGCGGATGGATCGTGTTCGCGTCGTGCTTTCCAACTTCACTCGGTGCCTCTCGTGCCAACCCGCGCGTGCAGGATTCCGCCTTCGCCCGCAGCGAGCAGCGCGGCACTGCCGATTCCGCTGATTCCATTAGTGCTTTCCATCAATGGCATCACCGCAGCCTCGAAAACCAATCACGCGGCTTTGTCTCACCGTTGCATTTCCTCCGCCAACTTCCACGCGACGCCAAGTTTCAGCAAACCGCTTTCGGCAACCACACTGCGGGCGGCAAGTCCGCAGCTTCAGACTTTGAGTCAAATCGCAACCCAGATAATAACGCTGACCGCCATTCCGACCCGCAGCTTCGAGGCATCCGCAACCCTTCGCAAGCAGTGGATGGTTCTGCAGGGTCATCAACGAGTGACGGAGATTTCAGCCGCCTGGTCCAAGGCCCCTGCGGCAGTCGACTTAACTTACTACTCTCCTACGCGGGCTGGCGCTCAGACCCTTGGGTTGAACGCCTGCCGCGGCTCCTCGAGCCTATGGGCATCACCTCGCACACCGCGTTTAGCGGGCGTGAAGCGGGTAAGTTGATTTCTCAGACTCGTATCCACGTCGCGGTCGTCGATCTTGGCCTCCCGCTTGACGAAACCCAGCGCGATGGCGATGTTTCAGAGTTCACCGAGGGTGGCTCTCGTCTGCTTGAGTTGCTCGCCCGCCTCCCCGAACCGCCCCCCGTGGTCGCTGTCAAACGCAGCCGGACGCATCGAGACGATTCTCGCGAGCTCGCTGCCGCACTCCGTCATGGTGCTTTCGCTGTTGTTGATCGCCCGCACGATCAGGGCGGCGTGAACCTCATGCTTGAAGTGCTCCGACGCTGCTTGGAGCGGCATTATCGCGGCTGCTGGCCGACGGATGTAACCCCGGTCCCCGCACCCGCCGATCCGCATTCCCGCGGCAAGCCCGGCCGTGCTGACAATCGACATACAGGGGCATCCGGCGAGTCGGAAACTAATTCACTCCGCGATCAGGCCAGCGACGATTCCCCACGCAGTTCGCAGGCCGGGGATGAACAAAGAGACTCACCCGCAAATAACAACTAAGGTCGCACGAGCGAGAGTTAGATTCAGATTCAGATTTAGAGTTAGAGTTAGAGTTACACCAGATCAAGTTAAGTCACAACAGCTAAAGTTTCGGTCGGTTATTAACATTCAGTCACCCGGCTTCACCGCTCGGGCAAGGGCAGTAAGTTACTTAGGAGCACGCAAGTATGGCAAAGTCAGGTTCAAGCGTTCGTCCCCTTCACGATAAAATCCTCGTTAAGCGCGATGAAGCACAGACGAAGACCAACACAGGGATCTTTCTTCCCGAGAGCAGCAAGGACAAGCCCAAGACCGGCATCATCGAAGCCGTGGGCACCGGCGCACTGAACACCGACACCGGCACGCGCATCCCGCTCACCGTGAAGAAGGGAGATCGGGTCATCTTCTCGTCCTACGCCGGTACCGAAGTAAAGCTCGACGGTAACGAGCTGCTCATCATGAGCGAAGACGACATCCTCGCCGTAATCGACTAAACCGCCGCCAGGGCGGACCAATCGTACATCGCTCGCCTCAAATCCTCGTCCCTCTACTTTCTCTCTTTAAAACCATCACACGACACTCATGACCCCCGATCAACTTAGATCCGCCCTACGAGAACTCAATGGCGAGCGTGACTGCACTTTCGCCTTCTTCGGTATGCCAGAGCATGAGTCGCATCTTGTGGTGCATCGGGCGATGCTCATCCCCGATGAGCCGGACCATCTCGTCAAGCTCACCGATGGCAAAAGTGTGTACATGGTGCAGGCCGAGCAAGTCGCTTACGTTCGAATCGCCCTCCGCAACCTAGATTAAGCTCCGCAACCCGGATTAAGCTCCGCAACTTGGTTTAAGCTCCGCAAATCGGAGTAACATTTCAAACCCCCGCCGGTCACAACCCCCCGGCATCCTTTCGCAAGAGAATACTTATGGCAGCCAAATCAATCGCTTACAACAACGATGCTCGCGAGCGCATCCTCCGCGGCGTTCAGAAACTCGCCCACGCCGTAAAGGTTACCCTCGGCCCCTCCGGCCGCGTCGTCGTGCTCGAAAAATCCTTCGGCTCCCCCACCGTCACCAAAGACGGCGTGACCGTGGCCAAAGAAATTGAACTCGAAGATCAATACGAAAACCTTGGCGCGCAGATGGTCAAGGAAGTCGCCCAGAAGGCCAGCAAGGACGCGGGCGATGGCACCACCACCGCCACGATCTACGCCGAAGCTATCTATAGCGAAGGCCTGAAGGTCATCACCTCCGGCGCGAACCCCAATCTGGTCAAACGCGGCATTGATCAAGCCGTAACCGCCATCGTCGAAGAACTCGGCCGCATGAGCAAGAAGGTCGACTCGGGCAAGGAAATCGCCCAGGTGGGCACCTGCTCCGCCAATCAAGATAAGGCAATTGGCGACATCATCGCCAAGGCTATGGATAAAGTCGGCAAAGACGGCGTGATCACGGTCGAAGAAGGCAAGACCCTCGACACCGTGGTTGAGCTGGTCGAAGGCATGCAGTTCGACAAGGGTTACCTCTCCCCCCACTTTGTTACCAATCAGGCCACGATGGAAATCGTTCTTGATAATCCTTACATCCTGATCTTTGAGAAGAAGATCAGTAACGTGAAGGACATGCTCGAACTCCTCGGCAAGATCGCTCAGCAGGGAGCCAGCCTGCTCATCATCGCCGAAGACGTTGAAGGTGAAGCCCTCGCCACGCTCGTCGTGAACAAGATTCGCGGCGTGCTGAAGGTCGCCGCCGTCAAAGCCCCGGGCTTTGGCGATCGTCGTAAGGAAATGCTGGGCGATATCGCGACCCTCACCGGCGGCAAGGCCATCATGGAAGAGCTCGGTATCGAACTCGAAAAGGTCGAACTCGCCGACCTCGGCCGTGCCAAGAAAGTTACGATCGATAAGGATAACACCACGATCGTCGAAGGCGGCGGCAAAAACTCTGACATCAAGGGCCGCATCGATCAGATCCGCCACCAGGTCGCGAACACCACCAGCGATTACGATCGTGAGAAGCTCGAAGAGCGTCTCGCCAAGCTCAGCGGAGGCGTCGCTCAGATTAACGTCGGCGCAGCGACCGAAGTTGAAATGAAAGAGAAGAAGGCCCGAGTCGAAGATGCGCTGCACGCTTGCCGCGCAGCCGTCGAAGAGGGCATCCTGCCCGGCGGCGGCGTCGCCGTCCTCCGCGCCCGCAAAGCCCTTGATAAGCTCCGCAAGAAGCTCGACGGAGATGAACGTTCCGGGCTGGATATTATAT
>CAYVFW010000297.1:0-3562 GCA_964450325.1 uncultured Phycisphaeraceae bacterium
TTGGATCCGTATCAGTTGGATAGTCGGGCAACGAGAGACACGACGCCCCATTCTTGACCACGAACTTGAAGTAAACTGCGCCTGCATCTAGCAACGGCGATACCGCTCCCAGCGCGCGGGTTCACACCAGCTGTCGCGTGCTTAACTTGGCTGTTCCGTAACTCTGCGAACACACTCGGCCTTTTAGGCTGGCGTTTGCAAAATTTAGCGGTTAACATCGAACCTACAAGGCTGCTTCCAGCAAGGCGAGCATGGCCGCGCGAATCGGTTGGGGCAATCGAGGCCACGTCGAAACGATTCGGGAAAGGTTAGGATCGGTTGGAAATGTAAAAGGGAATGCACCGCCTTTTGCACCGTTAACTCCGCAAACCGTGATAATTGCCGCGTTTGCGAGAACTGTTCGAATCCCATCGGGGTCACTTTCTCGTTTCGGCTGATAGAAATGTGATCGCGGTTTACCTCCCCAGATCCACCGAAAGTAGAGGGATGAGGGGTTTTCTGCGGCGAATCGCTTCACTTCCTCTTACACGTCCTGATCGCTCCGGCCGGAATGATGGTTAGGGTCGACGGGCCTATCGTTTTCGGTAAAGGCTTCTCCGGTCAGTGCCCGCGCATCGGTCTCGTGCAAAATAACGAGTTCCGCGCGTCTGCAGATCCGCTCGCCGCCAAGTCGGCCGCAGCCGCCGCGATGTGAGGGCGGTTGTCATCGGTCATTTGCAGACTATCTTACCTCATCAGATCACTAATCGCGATCGCGGCATACTTAGCCGTCACCGCTGCTTTTGTGCCTTCGATCGTGCGCTGGCTCTCCACGCTCCGCTTGCTTGGTCATAGATGTACTCGATAGTCCCGCCGGTTGTAATTAATGCGATGTGTTGCCTGGTACAGACTCATGGGGGTTTCGTCAACCGCACGCCCCGCCGCCCTCGTAACCATCGCCCAACAAAAAACGGGCACCCACCAAAGTGTGCCCGTTCGTGCTTAAGTGCTTTCCGTAAGCTTCCGTCGGCTTGTTTAGTTTCGTCGAATGATGCGGCCATTACCACCCACCGGGTACTGGCGTGCGGTGATGCGCCCGCCCAACTGCTGCGTGATGTAGTTGAACAAGGCACGCTGATACGTCACGCCGATGCGGATGTACGGAATGTTGTTGAAGGGGAATGAATCCCCACCGACCACCAGGAAGTCGATCGTCGCGAGGTTGATCGAGGGTGCATTCGCAACTATGGATCCATTGCGGACAATCACGCGGCCATCATTAAGCACCACTTCGCGGATGCGCCGGCCCGGCTGCGTGATCTGAAAGATGTTCGTGCCATCGGGGAGCGTGTTAATCACTCGAACCAACTGACGCGGCTGGGCAGCATCCCACACGATCCGCAGCCCGCTGTAGAACGCCCAGCGACCATCCACACCTTCAACGTTCGAGACGGCGTTCTCGAGAAGCTCTTTAAGTTTGACCGGGCTTACGTTGGGAACAATCGTCAGCGTGTTCGTGAACGGAAGCTGATCGTACGTGTACTTCTCACTGATGTTACCCGCACCGGTCACAGCATTAATGCGGATGCCCCCGCCGTTCTGAAGCGAAGCGTGGGGGACCGGCAGGTTGTTCGCGCGCGCGATCCGCTGCCCTTCCCACAGCTGCGAATCGGCAACTACGTTGCCGATATTCGTCTCGCGCGTCCGAATATTGGGCCGCGCGGAATCCAAGGGAACTTCGCTTACGGCAATTATATTCGAGGCCAAGGCGGCATTGGCCGCTTGCACCGGCGCAACTACCTGAGACTGCACCGCAGCATCGGCCGCTACAGCATCGGGGGCAACCCCGCTCACCCGCTCGGCCCGGCTGGCAGAATCCACCAGCACGACATTCCCCGCCGCGTCAAAGCCGACGATAAGCCGACCAACATACTTATAATCGCCCACTGTCGTAACTACCGGCACCTGTGCGCCGTTAAAGTTGGTCGCATAGACCGGGTAGGGGTGCGTCGCCACATCACCGGGAACCAGAAGGTCACCGGGATTGGCAAGGATTTCGCTCCCACCACCGGCGATCACCACATCCACATCACGCAACTGCGGGATGACCGAGAGTTCGCTGCTCAGCCCCTGAAGGTGCGTGGAAACAATTATAATGTTGACACCCGCCCCGGTTAACGCATCGATCTCTGCCTGAATCGCGGGCACCACCGGGTTGATCTGCGTGTTACGCGGGCTGGAGATCGTGCGCAGGAGTTCGGTAGTACCACCGACAATCCCCACGAGCCGGCCCTCAACCATTACGATCTTGCTCTTAAGTAACTTACCAGCGTTCACCTGACCCTGAAGGCCCGGCTCATTGATAAAATCAAGATTTGAGGAGATGAAAGTTGTGTTGCTGGTCCCGCGGATCAGGTCCGTCAGTACATCGGGGTTGCTGTCAAAGTCGTGGTTGCCCAAGGTGACCGCATCGTAACCGATGAGATCGAACAGCACGCTGTCATAAAAGGGCACTCCGTTGTTGATCGCGGCGTTAAGATTGATCCCCGGAAGGATGTTATCCCCCGAAGAAATCATGACAAAGCCTTTGGCGGCACCATCAACCGGGTAGGCGGCCGCCGCGGCCTTGAGAACGTCTACCAGTGTCTTAAACCGAGCCGCGCCGCCGAACCCCGCTTGGGCTCCCGTCAGCGGCAGTACGCGGCTTTCACCGTCGTTGTTGTGAAGCACATGCAGCCAGAAGTCCACCGCGCCTAGCGCACCATCGCGATCCATTGGTGCGGGCGCAACTGCAATCGCTTTCGTTACGCTCGTGCCCGGGAACACGCGGACTGTCTGGGCCGCCGCGGGGAGGGCAAGCAGCATCGCTGCGCCCAGAATATTCAAGTTCTTCATGATTCTCCTCGTGTGAATCGGTATCGTATTGTTAAGCTTTAATCTTTACTCAATGAAACGTCCAGCCGCGACGCGCTCAACTAACGTAATATTACGTCACTCTCCGCGCGGCGCCCGCCCTCTTACCGCGCACCCCGGCGGCGATAAGATATAAGCACCATCCCAGCGCCCGCCAGCAATACAGTGCCCGGTGAAGGAATATAAGCAATCCCCGACACGCCAAGGATGCCAATCGAGTTCAATGTGGTAGTTGCCCCACTGGAAAGGTCCAGCGAGAACAGCCTCGCACCGTCGGTCAGGTACATCGCGCCGTTATCGTGATTAAACGCCAAGCCCCCCAGCCCGCCGCTGGCGGCGCCGGTGATCTGGGCTACAAACAGTGCAGCGCCCGTGAGTGGATCAAACCGCAGCAGCGAATCCGCGGCGTCACCATTAGATGCAACCGCGAATAAGCGACCAGCGCCGTCAAACTCAAGGCCGGAGATATCGTACGAATCGGCCAGGCCAGAGCTCCCGACGGCAACCCAAGTGCCTCCATCAAGCCGGTGTAACTCATCGAAGATGGTTGTAAATGTGCCCGCACCCACCGCGAGGCTTCCCTCGGTGATCAACGCGCCGGTGTTAAGCACAAGCGTCGATTCCGCATTGTTACGGTTGACGCTGTACAGATCGCCCAGGATGTCCAGCG
>CAYVFW010000298.1:0-3556 GCA_964450325.1 uncultured Phycisphaeraceae bacterium
GGCGCGAGCCACGCAGCGGGTTCCGCCCGCGCCAGCCCCTTGTTCGGCCCCTTGTTCGGCCCCGTGGCCAGCCCCGGTCTGAGTTTGATTCTTTGCGATGGCATCCAAACCGTTTGGCACCAACCGGGCATACGCCGCGGCCTTGCTGTCGGGCGACATCGAGTACCAGCAACCGTGATCGACCTGCGCCGAGGCGATCAACGAAAGTATTGCGGGCGCGAGGAAGGGCGAAGAGCCGACGTATTGTAAGAAATGCTCGCAGAGTTGGCGCAGGTGGGGTTCGTTTATGCTTTTATGAACCGTGGCACCCACGGTGCTGTACATCCGCATGCCCAGCACATCGCCCATCACGCCGGGGTCTTTGGAGGGGCTCTTCATCATGTCCCAGACGCCGCCGACGTCCTTGTAGAAGAAGACTTTCTCCGACAGACGCATCATCTTGCGCGAGTACTCAACGAAAGATTTATATCCCGCGCCTGGCTTGGCCTGCGGGAACTGGCGGTCCATCGCCGCGGCGAAGACATCAAGGTCTGCGGTTAAGTCGATGACGGTTTTGTCTTCATAGTGGCAGCGCCACTGAGGACTAAGGTTGATTAACTTAATATAATCTTCGACGCGCCGGCCGCTGCGCCGGATTATGCCGCGGAGCACCTGAGGGAGCGTGAGGATGGTGGGCCCCATGTCGAAGGTGTAGCCGCGCTCGTGCAGCACGTTCATTTTGCCGCCCAAATGCTGGTTTTGTTCAACCAGCGTTACGCGGCAGCCAAGCGTGGCAAGCTCGACCGCGCTGGCCAGCCCGGCGAGGCCGCCACCGACGATAATTACTTTACGTTCTGAACGACCTTGGAGGTTTGGGGGCATGGGTTTAAGATCAGTTGAAAGGTTCGTGGGTGCCGGATGATGAGGTCTGGTACTCAGGATTCCATCGGCCAGGCTCGGGTGGATTCAGCAAAGCGGAACAACCTTGGAGCCGCACCCCCAAGGCCCGCATCGGCCGCTAGCGCCAGTATGGAAACCCAGCGCACGCGGCGGGCAATCGTCGTAACGCTCATACGGATCGGCTTAGGCACTCGTTCCCCGCCGCGCGTTGTAGGAACAGATTATAGCGCAACCGGATTACAGCACCGCCTGTGCGAACGCCGCGAATCACGAGGTTTGATGGCTGACGGCGGGGCTATCCCTGCAAATCAGGTCAGCCGACTACGGGCCATCCTCGGGCCAGATCGCGATTTAAAGGTCTCGAAAATTGAACGCCGCTTCACCGCGGCAGGTGGCTGGAACGACAATGTGTCAGTTAAAAAGCGGGCCAAGATGATCGGGGCGCTATTGGGAGGGGCGGCCGTCGCGACCACCGCCATTGCCTGGATCAGTTATGAAGAAGAATCAGAGCTCTTCAGGAGCAGTATGGAACCCCTGCTCCTGCAGATCGAACGGGAAAGAGATCCGTTGGAACGAAAGCTAACAGTGATTGAGGCGTTCGGCGAGATCAAGGCGTACATGGGCCAGTTCCTGCTTGCTGACACCGCCCTGGATATCGTTTTCCTCCTTGCGATTTACAAGACCCTTGGCAGTTAGTCTCCTAACGTATGAATTTTGGCGGCCTTGCCATTATACCTCCAGCAGCACGCGAGCCGTGAACGATACTAAAGAAAGTTTACAAATGTCCCAAGGCGGTTATGTTTGCTTTTACCTAGAAACTTCGCGCGACGTCCGAACGCTGGTTCAAGCCGGGCTATCCGCGGCACTCGCGACACAGGCACGGTCTGTGACTCGATGGGCCGACCTAGATAAGGAGTGGGAAAAATTCAGAGCCGCCATTACACAATCCGACGAGGAGGAGGAGGGGGAGCACAAGTGGATCTCCTACGCGGGTGGGCCATACTCTGAGGAGGTCGCAACCGATGCGGGTGTCGAGGCGATCGTGGCCGCGTTTCGGCCCGGAACGGCGCTGAGGATATCCCCAGAAACGGAACTTTGGCGTGTGATTTGGGATAGCGTCGTAAGCACAGTGCCTGAATCGGTGCGCGGTGGTTTTATTCCCTCGGGGGTTTCGTTTCAGGTCGGCTGGCACGACATCTATGAGTCCGCAGAGAATGATGAAGGCCACCTCTTTGGAACGGCATTCTTCTCATTTACTTTGGAAGGAGCCACATCGCCTAATGACTGGGCGACGTGCCGCGAGATGCTGCAGCAGGTGCCCGAGATCCGCGCGTTGAAACAGCGGCTGGAGGCCCAGTTGGGCGAACTGAAAACAGCAATCTACTGGTACGTGTAAGCGGGCTGGCCTGAATACTTAAAATCGAAGAATTACGTTCCGTGGGCCTTACGGATTAGGCTGGTAGTTTCGACTTACGGTTAGGCTTTGGGTGTCGCCTCGGGGGTCGGCTTGGGGGCCGGCTTGGGCGTCACGCGCATTACGCCCCCAGCAGTGCCGCATTGGTGGGCGTACGCGCAATTGCTGCCAGCAGTTTCTCGATCTGCACCGGGGGCTGCATTGTAAGTAATCCACGGCGAAGCGCGGAGATGGTGGCGAGTTCCTTCTCACCCAATAATAAGTTCTCTTTACGGGTTCCGCTCGCGCCCAGGTTCATGGCGGGGAAGAGGCGCCGTTCGGCCACAGCGCGATCTAGTATCAGCTCCATGTTACCGCTGCCCTTAAACTCTTCAAAGATAACTTGATCAGCCTGCGAACCGGTGTCAACAAGACATGATCCGATGATCGTAAGGCTACCTCCGCCTTCGGCCGGATCTGTATTGCGTGCCGCACCGAAGAGCGCGCGGGGGATTTCAAGAGCCTTGCTGTCAAGCCCGCCCGACATCGTGCGGCCGCTGTTGGCGTGCTTGCGGCTGTGATTGAAAGCGCGGCCCAAACGAGTAATTGAATCAAGCAGGATTACAACATGCTTGCCCGCAACGACCATATTCTTCGCGCGGGCGATGGTCGTCATAGCGATCTCGATATGCTTCTCGGTGTTATGATCGTTGCTGCTGGCGATCACGCGGACACGCGGCGAGCGTGCGACAGCGGGCTCGGACGCGATTCCCTGCTCGGCGAGTGCTGCCTCACCCCGTGCTACAAGGTCCTTGGGTACAAGGCTCTCGGCAACTTTCGCAAAGTGCCTGCGAAAGTCGGTGACTTCCTCTGGCCGCTCGTCCACGAGCAGTACAACTACTTCGATGTCGGTGTAGTTGCGCATGATCGCGGTACCGATATCTTTGAGTAATGTTGTCTTCCCGGCCTTGGGTGGTGAGACGATCAGGGCGCGCTGGCCGCGACCGATCGGGCAAAACATATCGATCAGCCTGCAAGAGGCGGGGCAACCGGGGTACTCGAGAGAGAGCCGAGGCTGAGGATCAATCGATGTAAGTTCTTCAAAGGGCCTCGCGGTGGCGGGCATGACGATTGGCTGCCCATCGACATCAAGCGGAGCATCGCCCGCGCCCCGATCGCGGCCTTCGCCTAACCGGGACTGCCGGTTGTCGACGGATGAGCCGCCCTGGCCATTTGAACCCTGACTATTCGAACCCTGACCGGACGAAACATAACTATTTGAAC
>CAYVFW010000299.1:0-3544 GCA_964450325.1 uncultured Phycisphaeraceae bacterium
CGTCGCCGTCGCTGAAGCGGGTGGTAGAACATATGTAAACTGGCGGTTCGCGGCGTGCTGCGCGTCCTGAAACAGGCAAGATTATCAACGAGTTTCATGAGAGACGCCCTGCTTTGGGGGCGTCTTTTTTCTTTGGGCGCACGGTTGTTCGGTTCGGCTACTCTAGCGTGGAAGGCAACCTGAAGGGGCATTTCCTGCATCGGCGGCATTCTTTCCAGCCGCGTCGTGCAGGGAGGTTCCTGTGAGTTGGCGCAAAGCATCGGGAGTGCAGCGGATGGGACTTATCAATGTGGAAATCTGGGACGCGACTGGCAGCAAGCGCCAGTTGGTGCAAGTTCCCGGCGATGCGCCGGTGAACCGGTTCATAGCTGTGCTGGTGGAGCGGCTTAACCTGCCGCGTAATAGCCCCGACGGACAGGTGATGAGTTATAAACTTCATCATCGTGGGTCTGGGCGGCAGCTTTTGGATAACTCGACGCTGGAAGCGTCGGGGGTTAAAGATGGGGACATCATGCGGTTGCAGCCGGAGATTACGGCGGGCGCCGAAGTGGTGGAGGCTGGGAAGGCGAGTCCGAATGTTTCGCAAGCGGCGCCTGTAAAAGTCGGGGCGGGGGATCTGCAACCGCCCGAGGCGGATCATCGGTTCTCGCGATTTGAGCTTATTTCCTGGTGGGATCAGGCCCGGCTGCGAAGGGCGAAGGTGGTTGTGGTGGGGGCTGGTGCTATCGGTAATGAAGTAATTAAAAATCTTGCACTTCTGGGCATCGGGCGGGTGTTCATTGCCGATCTGGACGCGGTTGAGGAATCGAACCTTTCGCGTTCAGTTTTGTTTCGTTCGCGCGATCGGGGGCGGGGTAAGGCGGAGGTGGCCGCGGAGGCGGCGATGGAGCTGTATCCTGACATGCGGGCGAAGGGTTGGCGGGGGAATATAACGCATGATCTGGGGTTGGGGGTCTATCGGTGGGCGGACTGCATCATCGGCGGATTGGATAATCGCGAGGCGAGAGTTGCGATTAACCGGGGTGCTGCGCTGGCGGGTAAACCATGGATCGATGGGGCCATCGAGCGTCTGGATGGCGTTGCGCGGGTCTTTGACGCGGCGACGGGGCCGTGTTATGAGTGCACGAT
The DNA here is from genome assembly GCA_964450325.1 of uncultured Phycisphaeraceae bacterium. Lineage (GTDB taxonomy): Bacteria > Planctomycetota > Phycisphaerae > Phycisphaerales > UBA1924 > UBA2402. The sequence goes on from CAYVFW010000299.1 coordinate 1,129, forward strand.
GAGCGATGCGGATTGGAAGATGCTCGCCGCGAGGCGGAGCTGTGCGCTACTGACCAGGGAGGAGATCCACGACGGAAAGACGCCGACTACCCCCACGACCGCTTCGGTGGTGGCGGGAATCCAGTGCCAGGAGCTGGTGAAGTATCTGCACGGGATAGACGTGCTCAGCGGCCAGGGCTTTGTATTTGAGGGGCGGGGACATCAAAGTTATGTTGTGACGTATACCCGCAATCCTGAGTGCCCATCGCACGAGTGCTTTGATGAAGTGCGTGTCCTGCCGCTGGGTGCGGCGGACATTACAGCACGGCAGTTGCTTGATTTGGCAAAGCGGGAGTTGGGAGAGGATCTAATCCTTGAGTTTCATCGCGACTTGTTGTGCGGGATCGACTGTTCGGCATGCGGCTCCTTTTTTCCGCTGCACGCTTCGCTGGGCACTGTGACTAAAGCGCAGGCGGCGTGCGGGAAGTGCGGAGTGCAGGGGGCACCACGATTGTTCAGTGTGATACGGGGGGGAGAGCCATATTTGGACCTCACGCTGGCCAAACTGGGTATACCCGCGTGGGACATCGTAGGGGCGCGGATTCTGCGAGACGGGGTAAGCTTTGGGAGCATCGGGTTTGAGCTGGGCGGCGACGCCTCGGCGGTTCTAGGCACGCGGCTTTCAGAAGCGGGAGGCGTAAATGGCTGAACTAACTGCTGAGCAGATTACCGGTGGCGGCCAGCCGGGAGCCGGTGGGGGCCAGCCCGGGGGCGGTGGAGTCAGGCCCGATTCGGATGCTGTGGGCGAGCGATCGCTCCCCGCGGCTGCGTTCCCGGCGGGGGGCATCGGGATGCGAGTTTACATTGAGCCAGCCGCGCATAAGTTAATGCACGCGCACGCGCGAGAGACGATCGGCCTGGAGGTTTGTGGGGTGATGGTGGGGGAATGGAAGCAGGACGCTGCGGGTCCTTATGTTTATGTTTCCGCGTGCATCTGCGGGACCGCCGCGACAAGTAAGTTTGCGGAGGTGACATTTACGCACGAGACTTGGGCGGCGATCAACAAGGAGATGGACTCTACCTACGGCGATGCGTTCATCGTGGGGTGGTACCACACGCATCCTGACTTTGGCATTTTCCTGAGCGACCGCGATGTGTTTATTCACGAGCATTTTTTCAGCGATCCCGGCCAGATCGCCCTGGTAATTGACCCGGTGCGAAACCAAGAGGGAGTCTTTCGCTGGGCGCATGGTAAACCGGTCCTGACCGCTTCGGTGTGGGTCGGGAACGTGCAGGCTTCGCTACCGGCGTCGCCGGATCGTAAGTCGGCGCCAGCGATGGCCGCGCCCAACGAGGGCGGTCGGGAGCGGACTGCGGGCCAGCGGGCGGACGGCTCGGTGGGAGTGTCATTCTTAAGCATTATCGCGGTCGTCAGCGCGCTTATCGCCGGGCTTCTCCTGGGCTCGCGTAAGGCTGAAGCTGAGAGGGAGATGGTAATTCAAGGGCTCGCTCAGCAGATATTGCAACAGACCCGATCGCAGGCGACCGTTGCTGAGATTCGAGCAGCGCGCACCGAGCTTGCTTCGTTCGCGTCTATTGCCGAAAAACTCCGGCGTAGTGCTGAAGTGCCTGCGAAGGCCGAAAAGGAGTCGCAGAATGGAGGCCCTGTCTCGCTGGAGTTCGCGGTCGGCGCGGCACGGCAGATTGAGTTAAAGTGCAGAGATTTGAACGACCGGCTAAATGCCGCGGAGAAATCGCTGGCGCTCGGGCCTGAAGAGATAGGTGCCTTGCGAGCCGTGCTGGCGGACGTTGCATTTGCGCAGCAGGAAGCAGTCCGGGCTGCGGCGGTGAAGCCGGCCACGAAGGCACCTGGCGAACCTTCTCCGATGAGCACGCCGCGGGCTACACCCATAGCTCCCGAGGTCAAATCGCCGAGCCCCACAGCCCCGGCCGCGCGTCAGGATGGAAGCGTGCCGAGCGTGCCGCCGGCGGCGCAGAGTAAGCCTTCGGAAGGAGGAATGTAAGTGCAGCCTTCGAATGAGCTAATTAAGCCGGTGGTGAGTAATCTCGCGCTCTCGAACGAGGACTTATATTCGCCGCGTGTCGAGGCGTTTATTGAGGAGCAGTCGGTGATCGCGAGGGCGACCCCCGAGGCGCCGCCCCGGGCGTGGTACGCGAAAGTATTGTATTCGAGTTGCTTTTACTTAAGCTTCGCCGGTATGTTGGGTGCGCTCGTCGCGTGGGCGGTTGTCGAGCCCTTCTTTAACGATGAGAATGTCGGAGAGGAAGTTGACGCGGCGAGTGTGTTACTTTTTCCGACGGTTGCTGCGGGTGTGGGGCTTTTCCTGGGTGCGGCGGAAGGAATTATGTGCCGGAACGCCGGGCGAGCGGGGTTGAGCGCGGTGGTGGGCCTGGGGGCGGGCTTCCTGGGCGGGCT
>CAYVFW010000300.1:0-1590 GCA_964450325.1 uncultured Phycisphaeraceae bacterium
ACCGCCAACCCCGCGCCAAGCGCACGCTGGGCCGCCAACATCGCCAAAGCCCAGCCGCGCTGGTACGCTCGGTCAAACTGCGCAGAAAAAGTGCGCAGGAAAACTGCGCAATGCCGATCTACAATTTGGATGGGTCCTATCCACCGGCGATGGGGTTGCGATTATGCTTGTACGACTCAGCGGCACCAACTTCCGATCTTTTAAGAACGCTTTCGAGCTGTCGGCTCTCGCCGCAGACTTGGACGGGGCGGGTGATGGTGACCGTGGGGTGTATCAGGCGAGAATCACTGGAGTGGATGAACCGTTGCGACTGCTACGGGTGTTGGCGATTTACGGGCCAAACGCGTCGGGAAAGTCCAGCGTGCTTGATGCCGCCCGGGTAATTACGTGGATGTTAAGCGACTCGATTCGCCTGGACCGCAGCGAGACCGATGAGGGAGAGATCCCCGAGTACGCTCCGTTTGCCCTCAACGCCGAATCCGCCTCCGCCGATACGCACTTGGCGTGCGATGTGCTGCACGGCGATCAGATCCTCCGGTATGAAGTTAGTTATAATCAACGCGAGATCACGCGCGAGAGCTTGGTGTTGTACGCGGGTGATACCGAGCGCGTGCTCATCGTGCGCGAGGGCGGGGGGGATGTTGGCGGAGAGCTTATCGATGTAAGTGAAGCGAACAAGCTGTACGTCAAAGCGATGGCGAAGAACGTGAGTGTGGTGGCCAAGTTAGCTCGCTTCGGACCGACCGAGGGTGTAGAGGCGACATCGCCTTTCCGAGATAGTCTCCTGCGGTCACTCAGGTGGCGTTCGTTCGTGGGTTCGGCCGGCACCTCACTTGTTCGATTCTCACGAAGTGGTCGCGGGTTCCTCGCCTCATCGGCGGCCGTCCAGTTTGCAGACGATCCCAGCTACCGCGAGTGGGTAATGCAAAGGGTGATGACTGCCGCTGATCTGGGCATTAAGGATGTAACGGTAGAGAAGGTTGAGCGCGAGATGGCGGGGCAAGCTGAGTTACCGAGCATGAGTGTCATACGCCGGAGTTTGCCGCCAGGCGTAGTAGTCTCCTTTGTTCACAGCGGGGAGCGCGCCGCTGCGTTTGAGTTTGGTGAAGAATCGGCGGGCACTATTAAGTTGTTCTCGCTGGCCGATCATTTATGGCGGCTGTCGCACGAGGGTGGAACACTATTTGCCGATGAGCTGGGTGCCAGCCTTCACCCCACGCTGCTGGATCGCATCGTGCGCGATGTAAATGATGTAGATGATACTCGCCACGCGGGACAGCTTATCTTTACTTCTCACGAGCCGGGTCTCATGGAGGGACTGGGCGAACAAATTCCGGCGTTGCGCCGCGATCAGGTCTTCTTCTGCGAAAAGAACGCGAGGGGCGAGAGCGAACTCTTCGGGTTGACCGAGTTCAAGGGCGATGCTCGCACGGTTCATAACATTCGCAAAAGGTATCTGACCGGCCTGTACGGTGCGTTGCCGCTCCTGCAAAGGATGCGGCTGTGAAACGCACGACGGGTAAAGAGTCAAAAAAATATGACCAGCTCGTTGCTCAGGTAAAGCACAAACGGGGCACAAGGGAGCTGGCC
>CAYVFW010000300.1:1690-3534 GCA_964450325.1 uncultured Phycisphaeraceae bacterium
CGCAGCCAGCCAACACGACGGAATGTCTGTTCAACTCATTGTAACAACTCAGTGCTTCGAGCACTGGGTGCTGCTGCACTTTGTGCATGACGATTCACCTTGCGAAAACTGCGATTGCGTCGTAAGTAAACTGCGCAAGATCACCGCATACACAAAGAGTTCTTTTCAGTTTGATGAGGCTATGCGGGGCCTGGAAGATGCGTGCCAACGAGCAAAGAGCAAAGACCAGACGCGAATCAATTCAATCAAATCTCTCCCAGAAAATTGCAACCCCTGTTCAGAGATCTATAAGATCATCGAAACATTACGTTCGATCCAGAGAAAAGAATCCCGATAGATTACAAGCATATTTCACACCCTCAGCAGGACTCCAAAAAACAGTTTCCTTACACTCCCTTTTGACCTCTCAGCGCCAAGAGCGGCGATTCCATCCATCGGGCCGACACCACCGATATTCGCGTAGAGTGTGGAGCACAATTGCCTCTCGGCTCATCGCGGCCCCGTTCTCGATTGAAACATTGATGTCTCCCCGCTTCAGTCCGGGTCTCTTGAATTGCACTCCAGTGAGCTGAGAACATGCTCGACTTGAGTCGGAACGCGCTTCCACGCACCTCGAATGCCCTCCGACCGATTCGGAATGCAGCACAAATGACTCGTAACTCGCTCCGGGCGGCGCATGTTCGCCAAAAAGCACCGGAGGGTGGCGAGAGCAGTGGAAGCGACGACTGGGGCTGGGGGTGGTGGACCCGCGGAGTGCCACAGCCCGACCAACTTGTGCAGAGTTGGCAAGGCATCTGGCCCGACTCATTCGACGCCCGTACAATATCGTCGTGGGCCGATAGAAGAGGCAAATCCGCCACCGAACCCGGCAATTTGAAGCAGGAAACCGCCGCCGTGCCACCATCCGCGACCGATGCCAGCGCTCTCGTGCCTCACTTGAAAAAGTGCGGGTATGGTGATGCGCAGATCGCCGAGCCGTTCAAGATCGATCAGCATGTGATCGACGTGGCCGCGTTCGCGGGCAAGCCGTGGGACAGCTGGTCGGCGTGCTTGGCGGCGGTCAATCTCGACGGCGATTCGAAGTCATCGGCGGCAAAGGCAAAGTCGCTTGGCGCGGTGAGCGTGTTCGTGTGCGGCCCGCAGGGGATCGACTGGTGGGGCATGGGGGCCAATGGGCCCACGAGCAGCAAGCCGATCAAGTGGGATGAAGCCGAAGCAGTGTTCCGTGAGCACAAGGCCGAGCTTTCCCCCAAGACCATCTACGACGCCAAGTTGCGCAGGCCCGGCGCCGAGCCGGGTCAGATCTGGTTCTTCGATGCGGGGCTGATGCCCGCTGTGGAGAAGAACCGAGGCGAAACACTGCTTCGGCTGGTGGAGAACGCGATCGGCGGCCTTAACACCGAGCTCGGCGCACGAGTGAACTCGCGGCAGGCACAGGAGGACGTTTACCGCACGGTCTTCTGGCAACTGGCCGCCAAGGTGCTACACGACAAGGGCGTTCCAAACTTCAAGCAGATCGACCTGAAGAACGTCGATCAGGTCTTCGACCGCATCGGCAAACATCACGGCGTGACGGATCGGTTCCCCCCTTTCGGCAACGAGGGCCGCCGCGCCATCGACGCCGTGGCCGCGAGCATCGCTGGGTGCGGGTCTCTAGCGGACGTGTCCAGCGAGTCCATCGCGTTCGTCTACGACAACGCCTTGCTCGACAAGGCGGCGGGCAAAGGCAAGAAAAGGAAGGGCGGAGAGCCCTACGACATCCGCAAGGAACTGGGCATTCACAGCACGCCGTCGGTCCTGATCCACCACATGCTGGCGCAGATGTGGGGCATGGTCGAAGAGAT
>CAYVFW010000301.1:0-3529 GCA_964450325.1 uncultured Phycisphaeraceae bacterium
TTTCATGTCCTTGATGAGCGTCTCGGTCAAGTCGTCCGCTCCGACACTCTTCAGCATCGGCCGCGCCAGAATCTCTTGAACCGCGCCGGGGATGTTCTTCGATGTAATGGTCAGCGAGCCCGACTTGCTTGCAAAGAGGTGTGTATACCCCCGAGCATCAGCCATGCTGATGGCAGCCTGCGTTACCAATCGATACGCCTCGCTCACCTGAGAAGTGTTGAACGATTCAACCCCTTCAGTGATCTCGCCGCGCACCTGCTGAAACGTATTGCTCTTTTCGGTGAAGCTCCGGCTTAACGCCTTCAGCGTCTCGCTGCCTTCCTTAAGCTCCTTCGCCTCCTCCTGCATCTTCGTAAGCTCTTCGGTCAGCGGCTTCAGCTTGTCCGCCGCGGCGTTCTGGTTCGCTTCGCGGTCGGTCTTGTACTTATCGCTCGAAATCAGCCGCTCCACAACCGCAAGCACATCTACCGTTCCCAGTCGCGCGCCATCCGCAATCAAGCCGGGCGACGCATTCGCCACCGACGACCGCGTTTCATGCGCCAGGCCGAGAAAAAGGCAGAGGGCCAACCCACTATAAACCACGACTCGTTCAGCGCATTTCATCGTTAATATCCAATTTGCAGGTGCTTACGGAAGTTACTCAACCCATCGTAGGACGCTCTACTCTGCAAAAAGTCTCACTGCGGTCGCCAGAATGCCGCAGCAAAGCACTTTCCGGAACCGCGTTCATCGCTGAAGCACCCACCACCCGAACCTCAAACCTCCCAATTCTCCGCCCCCAACGTTCTCGCCACTTCACGCAACACTTGCAGGCTCCTCGCTAAATCCCAACCCTGCCGTTCCCGATCTCCGGTAAAGTTACTCACAACCCGCACCTCAGCCGCGGCTACCCCACACCTCGCCGCCGCGAGCAAGACCGCCGCGCCCTCCATCCCTTCCACGATCGCGCCAGTGCGGCGAGCTATCTCCGCCGCCGCGGCGTCCGTCCCCGAGCACGATGAAACCGTCGCGACCATCCCCTCCTGGGCATTGAGCCCCGCCAAAATCTCTCGGACCTTCGTTGAAAGTAGTGCGTCCGGGCGAACAACGCACCCTTCAGGCGTGAGCGGAAATCCCATCCAAGCCAAGTCCAAAAATCCTTGATCTGTCCTGATCCCCTCGTCCGCGAACGTATCCCCGGTCGCAACGACGACCGAGCCGATCGGAATTCCTCGGCTACCCAAGCTCTGCAGGCTCGGCAGCGACCCTCCAATTCCCAGGCTCAGCACCCGATCGAAAGTTTTTCCGCCGCACATCGCCGCTACAAGCACAGCCGCGGTCGCGCCCCCGGCATTGGCCTTTCCAACGCCGGTCTCAACAAGCCAAAATCCCGGCTTCACCTCGAAAGGCACCCAAAGAGGTGGTCTGGTGCTGGGAATGGGTGCCCGAACCCCGATCCCTTCAGCCACCGCGTCGAATTCTTTGGGTGCTGCCACCACGACCAATACCTGCGGACTCCCCCGCCCGGCCATTGAGGAACGCAAATTTGCGTAATCGGTGAGCAACATGCCCAAGAGCGTAACCCAGATCCGAATCGTCCGGTAGAACAGCCAACGGCTTCTCGCGAATACCGGACCAGGGGCCAAGCGCCCAGCGGCGGCAACTACGTAGAGCGAACATCATCTAAGACGGAAGTTTCGGCGAACTTCATCCGTACCATACCGGTAGAACGGTCGTCACTCTGAGATAGCTCGCAGCGTGCTTGATGCGTGAACGGGGATACGTCGCATTTGCGACAACTTTCAGAAATAAGTAGAATTGAGTAAGAGCATGAAGAAGCTTGGCAATAAATCGTTTCTTCTCAAGCTCACCGCGGCCGTCGGCTGCATAGCCGCATTGGGCGCGACTGTTTACGTTGTGCAGCGCGGCAAGCCTCGCGTCGGACCGTCCGCCTCCTCCACGGTAATTCCCGCGAGCACAGCGAAGCCTATTAAGCCACCCAGCCCGTCCTCAAGCGATGCGATGACTGCGGATCGTGCCACCGCGAAACGCGCATCCTTTGAGATTTCAACCACAGCCAACGGTGAACTGGAGTCACGAAATAAGATCGAGATTCGTAGCCAGCTTGATCAGCAGTCTACGGTCGTTCGCATCGTCCCTGAGGGAACCCGCGTGAAGGCGGGCGACGAGCTCATAGCGCTCAACGTCGAAGAGATTCAGTTGAAAGTCGATGATGAGAAGCTGCGGGTTGAGTCCGCTCGCGCCGACTTTCAGGTAGCGCAGAATAACTTTGAGATTCAAGAGAAAGATAACGAAAGTCAACTCCGGCAGGCCCGGCTGAAGGTCGAGCTCGCCGAACTCGCAATGGAACAGTGGGAAAAAGGCGATGCGATCAAGAAGCGCAACGAACTGGATCTCGGGGTTGAAAAGGCCCGGCTCGAACTCTCTCGTCTGGCCGATGTTTATGTTCGCAGCCAGGAACTCTTCGCCGAGGGCTTTCTCAGCAAAGACCAGATGAATCAGGACGAGGTTTCATACGTTGAAGCTATCGCCCAATACCGAGTCTCCACCCTCGCGATGGATGTTTACCTGACTTACGAACAGGTCAAAGATCGCAAGAAGTTCGAGAGTGATGGGGCCGAGGCTCGCGAAGAGCTGGAGAAGACCAAGTTAAATAGCCGCAGCGAACTGGCGAGCAAACTCGCCGATGCTAATAATAAGCGTGAGCAGTTGGCGGGCCTGGAGCGCCGCCTCGCGAAGTTAACCAAACAACGCGACGACGCGACGATCAAAGCTGATCGCGACGGGCTGGTGGTTTACGGGTCATCGGTTGATCGTAATCAATGGGGCCGCGGCGGGGGCGATTCATCGCTCACCATCGGCAGCAACGTTTACCCCAACCAGTTGCTCATGATCCTGCCCGACACGAGCGAAATGATCGCATCCGTCCGCGTCCACGAAAGCATGGCGGGGCGAGTCCGCATCGGCCAGATCGTAAGTGTTAAGATCGACGCGGCGGGCGGCGTCACGTTCAGAGGGCAGGTTGAAAGCATCGGCGTCATGGCCGAAACCGGCGGCTGGCGCGACCCCAACCTCCGCGAATACGCCATCCGCGTCTCGCTGGAAACCGGTGATTTTGCCGGCCTAAAGCCCGCCATGCGTTGCGAGGGCCGCATCACCCTCGATAGCGTCGTCGATGTACTGACCATCCCCGTCCAAGCTGTCTACAACGAAGGCCCTGTCCAGTTCATTTACACGCCCTCCACCGTTCGCGGCGGACGTAAGTTTGAACGCGTCCCCGTCCGCATCGGCCGTAAATCCGATACGCTCGTGGAAGTTACTAAGGGAATCGCCGAAGACCAGGTAGTGCTGCTGCGGCAGCCCGCCGCGGGTGAAATTATATCTGCTCCGTTCCAGGCTGATGTGCTCATCGCCGCAGGTTACCGCCTCGACGATGAAGGTAAGGTTCTTGCCGAAGGCGGTTTCGCAGGTGGATCAATGCCCGGAGCGGTGAGCCCAGCACGAGGCGGTAACCTGCGGCGATGAGCAC
>CAYVFW010000302.1:0-3526 GCA_964450325.1 uncultured Phycisphaeraceae bacterium
CCCTTGCAAGACCGATCAGCCGATCTACAGCGAGCGGCGGAGCCGTACACATCCGGAGCGTCGGCAAGGCACTGGGATTCGCCCGGAGGGTGGCGGCGTCGAGTGCGCGGAGGTCGCGCGTGGCAATCAATGCGGCCTTGACGTGCTCGCTCGTCTTCACGCGCGTCAAGCGGAACGCCTGCGGTGCAAACTGCATGAACCACTGGTTGAACTGGTCAACCGATGCCGCGATGTCGGCCTTCCAGAGGTGCGGTTTGTTGGCGTTCATCTTGGTCGGAGGCATACGTCCGCTCTACTTCCAGTCCCGGTCTGTCGGCTTCATTCGCGAGGTCATACGGCCAATATACGGTCTATGTTCGGACATTTCCGGCCCGGTTTGCGGCGTCCTATCTACTTACAGAGTGCAGGGTATCACCTTCAAGTCGCGCCTGTTCCTTGCGGACAATACCGGGAGCGTCTATTGCGTGCAGATGGGCCTCTCGGGTAGCGGTGTGTTTCTTTGTGCTAGCCGCCGAATCCACTTGTAGCGAAGAAATACTTCCCCGGTCCCGATGCGAACTTTCGGGTACTCGCAACTCCGCGATTTGCTCCCGATGGTAGAAAATGGTGTGTGTTTACAACCTAACCCCGAAGAATCGCCGCAGGGGTCCGGGCGACCGCAGCGCGCGAATCATCGAACAGGTATCAACCACCGGTCTCACGAGTTCGCTCCTCGCGTCGTTGGCGACGCTCCGCGTCCACTTCCACTTGGATCTGCTCGACGGTAACGTCGGGCGGGCGGAGACTGATGCGGTTCCCCTCGGTCAACATCGAATCAAACCGCTCGGCAAGCAATCTTTCCAGCAACGACCGACGCTCTCCCAAGGACAACTGCCTTTTAATCTCGAAGAGTTGGTCCCCGTTGATCGGAATCGTCGAAGTTGCCATCTTAAGTCAATGGTGGCGACCGCCGCGATAAGAAACAGAGCATTGAGGCTGCCGAGCGTGCACTGCCCCGCGCGCAACCATCCGCTTGAACGAGCCCCCGATTGTAAGTGAGTGAGTGCTTTGAGCGTTGCCATCGTGCGGATGTCAACCCCAACTCGCTTACGCTTGGGGCTTGTTGGTTGTGACGACTTCTGAACGTAAGTTAGCGGTCCGGCCCCACCTTACCAGTTTTTTAGCACCCTGTCACCCAGCGGTCGAAGAATGCCTCTACACCTGAGCCGTCAACACCGCCATCGCCGTTGAAGTCTGCGGTACATTCGGGTGTTAAGTCGAGGATGCCTGGCGTGCTGGTGGTTAGTTGCGGTTCGTTGCCACAGGCTGGGGGTGAGGTGACCTGCAAGCGTGCGGAGCTGCGCGCAGGCGGGCGCGGAGGTAAGTGGTGTAGGTTTAGAACGTGGTGAGGTGTGTGGGCGTTGCTATTGTGGTGATTTTACGCCCCACTCGCTTACGCTCGTGGCTCGTTGGAGACACGATTAACATATGTTGCCCTCCCCCCAACTCGCTTACGTTCGGGGCTCGTTGGATGAATCAGGGGGGGGCATTTAAGCCATGCGCTGATCGTGAGCGCGGCGGGGTTGCCTGTCGCGCTGCTCCTCAAACAGGTTCTGGGATGGGTCGTCATGTAGGTAGCGTACTATAAGTTACCTAATATAAGTTTATTTACTTATATTACGTTAGAATGTCATCGCGGTGCTGCTCTCGCGGACTACCAGGCGCGTGGCTAGGCGTTGGCAGGTGGCGGGGGCGTCGCGGGATTCGATGCGTTTGAGGAGTGCGCGGACGGCGGTGGCCCCCACTTCCTCCATCGGCAACGTTACTGACGAGAGCGTTGGTCGCATGAACGAGGCCAGGCGGGTATCGTCAAAACCGATGATGCGGACCTGATCGGGGACCCATAGCCGCTGGGACTCCGCGGCCCGCAGCACGCCGCAGGCGATCTCGTCGTTGGCGGCGAGCACGCCCGCGCCGTCGAGGGCTTTGCGTTGGTGCATGCGCATCGCCCATTCTTTGCCCCAGGCGGCGGAGTACTCACCATAAATTATCTGGTCTGGGTCGGTGGTGTGGCCGCGTGCTGCCAGCACCGCCTGGAAGGTTTTGGCGCGCTCCGCCGCGTCGCGGTTGCTCACTGGCCCTCCCACAAAGTAACAGCGTGAGGGCTCCACCCAGCGTAATAAATGCTCGACGGCCTCGCGCGTTCCTCGTTCGTTATCCAGCACGATGCTGTCGATGCCGGAGGCGGAGAAATCTGTATCAATTACAACCGCCGGGAGGAGCGACTGCATGACATCGGCCGCGAGCGGATCGTGGGGATCGTCGATCATAACGATCATGCCGTCGATGAGGCCGGTGCCCAGCACCCGATCGCGGCGGGTGTGGTTATGTTCGCGCGTCATTGCCGTGACCAGCAGGTGATAACCGAGCCGGGTCGCCTCGGCGTCGGCACCTTGCAGCATACGGGTGAAAAACTCGCCGTGGAACCAGGGCAGTGCGATCCCGATCAGCCGGCTTTCGCCCGCCATCAGGGCCTGCGCCAGCGGGTTGGGAACATAACCAAGTTTCTCGATGGCCTCGCGCACTCGGGTGAGCGTGGGTTGGCTGACGGCCTCGGGCGAGTTGATGGCGCGACTTACAGTCGCGATGGAAACGCCGGCTTCCGCGGCGACCTGACGGATAGACGCAGCTGGCCGGCTCGGTTCGCCGCCAGCTCCGCCCCCGCCGCGATGTATCGGCCTGCTATTCACGGGTAAAGTCTACGCAGCCAGCGGCAAATAAGAAGCCTCCAGCCTCAGGACTTGGACAAACCGCTTAGGGATTTAACAAACCGGCGAAGAGAACAGTCATGCCTGTGGCGCCTTCACCGACGAGGCGCGGGCGGACTTGGGCGGGCCTCAGAATCGGCATGATTCCGCTCATGCCTGCCTTGATGGAGATGGGGCGATTGCCAGCGAGCCAGTTGACCATCGAGCCGCGGCCGGCGATGACGGTGAAGGGGCCGACGTGCGTCGTAAGGTCCAAGCCCTCGGGGCCGATATGACGGACGAAAACCTGGAAATCAGGGGTTGTAATTTGGGACCCAGCCGGGATGGGGCCTTCGCGGGGGACGGCGCGGAGGGTGACCGCCGCGGGGGCAGGGTTTTCAAAGTCTATGCAGGCTAGGGCCTGAGGGATATGTAATTCTCGGCCGGTGCGACCCCAGTCAAAAACGCGGAAAGTGGTGTCGCTTGAGGTTTGAACTTCGAGGACCAGTGCGCCGGCCCCCAGCGCGTGGCAGGTGCCGCTGGGAAGGTAGTGGCATTCCCCGACGATGGCGGGGACGCTGACGAGGAGGTCGGCGATGCCTTTGCCGGAAGTTAAGGCTTTTTGAAACGTTTCTTTCGTGGTGCCGGGCTGGAGGCCCTTATAAATTATGGCTTCTGGCTGAGCGGCGAGGATGTACCAGCACTCGGACTTCAAGGCGGCACTGGGGTTTTCACGGGCGTAGGCGGGGCTGGGGTGGACCTGCACCGAGAGGTTCTCCGCGGCGTCGAGAAACTTAACA
>CAYVFW010000303.1:0-3523 GCA_964450325.1 uncultured Phycisphaeraceae bacterium
TAACCTCAAAGTGTCGTACAAAATGTTCCTTCTCGTCGGGTTCGGCGTCGCCGGTGGCGATGGCTCGCTCGATGGCCTCGCGGCGAACCGGCTCGGAGCCAGCGTCAAAGCCCCATGATGCGCGGTTGGGCTCAAGAGGGAAGGTGTGCTTGTAAATGTACAGGTCCGAGGCCAACGCAACCGCGGCATCGGTTGGCTCGATCGCGCCTGGGACACTCGCCTAGATGCGGACAGCAAAGTCCGGGGCGTCATCAGCCCGCTCTTTGGCGATGAAGGCGTCCAGATCAGTACGCATCACTCGCTCGATGAACCCAAACCCCAGCCCGCCGGGAAACTCTTTGGCCAAGTCGCGTGAATCGGCGTACGCCTTGAACTCCAGGCGCTCGACAGACTTGCTGGCGGCGTACACGCCGCGGGCACCCTTGAGCCCGTACACCGCCTGATTGACTCGGCGCTGCACATCGCCCAGAGCATCCTTCGTGAGTGTTTGGAAGCGGCCCCGCGCCTCGGTCTGTATCGAGCCGTGGATCCGCCACCCGGCGGCCAATGACAGACCTAGCCCTAAGGTCAGCATCGTGACCACCCCGAGTTTAAGCCGCCACCCAGCGGCGGCCATATCAGTAGTATAGTTGCGATCGGACTTCTTCACCGCCGCCCGCACCCGCCACAGGATCACCGGCCCCGCCATGATCGCGAGCATAGCGGCACCAAGAAATGCCTCGGGCGTGCCTGCAACGCTTGGCGCGATTACCGGCAGGATGAACACAACCGCCGTCTCGACCGCGGCGATGGCGGCGAGGATCTCGATAAAGAGGCGGACAGTCTTAAAGCGTGACTTCATAGTTCGTTCCAGCGCTTGTACATCGACCGATACAGGCGAGCGGTTGAGCGCCGTTCGCGAGCTTACGTCGCTCCCCGAAGCAGGGTGCAACGCCCGTCACACCGCTTTAGGCGGCGAAAGCAATGCGGACGGTTAGTCTGGGGGCCAGCGGGCTGCGGGAGAACGACATGATGCCCGATCGCCCCTGGCGATCCCCTGGCGATCCCCTGACTAGCCCGCAAAGTGATCGCTGCACGACCTGACCGCTGCACAAATCCCCTTCACGAGGCGTAGGAAGCCCACTGGTCGCACCTGCTACGATCTCCCGCGAGGCAAGCCGTAGATCAGTTCCCCTTACACACGCGGACGCTCCCACCGCTCCGATTTCCTCCCGATACGTCGACTATTTCGCATGGCATACGCAGTTTTGACCGAAAGCCTCACCCGTCGCTACGGCTCACGCCGCGGCATCGAGGACGTTAACCTCGCCGTCACCGAGGGCTCGCTCTACGGGTTTTTAGGCCCCAACGGCGCGGGCAAAACCACCACCATCCGCTGCCTGCTGGGCTTTCTTCGCGCCACCACCGGCCGCGCGAGCATCTTTGGGCTCGACTGTTGGCGCGACTCGCCCACCATCAAGGCCGAGATCGGCAGCATCCCCGGCGACCTGCGCCTCTACCCCTGGCTCACCGGGCACTCTGCGCTCAAGCTCTTCGGGCGGATCCGCCGCCGCGATATCCAAGCCAAGGGCAAGCTGCTCGCCGACGAGCTCGAGCTCGACTTGAGCGTCAAGGTCCGCCAGATGTCTCGCGGCATGCGGCAAAAGCTTGGCCTTATCCTCGCTTTGGCCCCCGAGCCCAAGCTCATCATGCTTGACGAACCCTCCAGCGGGCTTGATCCGCTCATGCAGGAGCGCTTCCGCCAAATGCTCAAGCGCATGGCCGCACGCGGACAAACCGTCTTCTTCTCCAGCCACACGCTCAACGAAGTCGAAGCACTGTGCGAACGCGTCGCGATCGTGCGATCTGGACGCATCGTCGCCGATGCCACGCTCGATGATCTGCGCCGCCAAGCCAAACACGAGTTTGAAATTGTCTGGGCCGACGGCGCGGGCGAGCGCACCGCCCCACCCTCATTCGCGACGCTCACGGCTCAAAGTGCCGCGCGATGGGTCGGTTCGGTCGAGGACGGCTCGCTCCGCCCGATGCTCGACTTCCTCGCAGGCAAGCCCGTCAACGACTTACGTCTGGCGCGGCCAGATCTCGAAACTCTTTTCCGTCGCTATTACGAATCAGACGACGAACCGGGAACAGCCGGGCCGTCACCTCGCGACGGCGCCAACGCGGCATCGGAGGTCCGCTCGTAATGCGCCTTATTAACTTCGGCTTGCTACTCCGCGCGTGGCGCGAAACCTTTGGCGCCACACTGGTCTTCACAATTATCATTGGCAGCTTCGGCGGCCTGCTGAGTTACGCCCTGCCTCGCGTGCAGGAGCGGTTCATGAGCCGCGGGTTCATACCACCCGGGCTTGTGCAACTCCGCAACACCATGATGGGCGTTGACTCGAGCGCTTCGGGAGTGGCCGAGATCGCGTACACGATGGCTTGGTCGCATCCCGTCATCATCGTGCTGCTCTTCGCGCACGGCATCATCGTCACGACGCGCGTTCCCTCGGGCGAGATCCAAAGCGGCACGCTCGATGTGCTCCTGGGGCTCCCCATCTCGCGCTGGGAGCTGTTCATCAGCGAAACTGTCGCGTGGCTTGCAACCGCGTCGCTCGTGGTCGGTTCCATGTTCGCCGGTAGTTATATCGGCTCGTTTTGGGTAAAGCCCGAGAGCCAGCCGGACTGGTCTGTTATGGCCATCGTCCTAGCCAACCTTGCTCTGGTGTACCTGCTGATCGGTGTCTGTGGTTTACTCACTTCGGTCTTTAGCGACCGCCGCGGACGCGCGGTCCTCTTCGTGCTGATCTTCGCGGCTGGCTCCGTGCTCGTGAACTACCTTGAACTGCTGTGGGAGCCTGCAAAAAAAATCAGCTTCCTCAGCGTGCTGCACTACTACCGCCCAGCCTTGATCCTCCGCGAAGCTGCATGGCCATGGAAAGACATGGCGATCATCGGCGGGGCATCGCTGGCCCTCTGGATCATCGCCGGTGTGAAGCTGGCGCGAAGAGATCTGGCGACGACCTGAGGCACGCGGCGAGTTGACGATCGCACCGCGCGCTATTGGGGTTCGATGCGGGTTACGCCTGTGGGGCGGTTCATTATCACTCGCCTATTAACACCCGACGCTCCGAAAAGCCGCGATTAAACGGCAAGAGTGCAGCGAATGAGGCGGATCGGCCCTTTCGCTGCACTCTCGCGTGACTTCACCGTCGTTTCGTCCCTCAGCAGCCGCCGTTTACCCAGGCGATGAAGAAGCTGTCAACGTCGGAGCCGTCAACGCCACCATCCTGGTTGACGTCCGCCGCGGCGGTTGCGTTTACCCAGTCAGCAAAGAAGGCATCGACATCGGCGCCATCTACGCCACCATCCTGATTGAAGTCGGCGGGGCAGGGGGGTACACAGTCAGTGACGGTGATGGAGCGGGTGAAAGACCAGGGGCATATGGAAGTAAAGTTCAAGATATAGTCCCCAGCATCGGCCTGTGTTATGCCGTTCAATTGAAGGATTGGGGTGCCTTGGCCGCTGATTTGGGTACCAC
>CAYVFW010000304.1:0-3429 GCA_964450325.1 uncultured Phycisphaeraceae bacterium
CAGCACGATCCCGTTGACCGCTGAATCCATCCACACGTTCTCATACTTCTTGGTTGATGTTTTGTACCCGCCTTAGGCTCAGTTCCCCGAATAGACAGCTAGCTCCCGCTTGCGAAAGATAAACACCGCTACCGCGTACAAAATCCCCGTGATGCCTAGCAGCACGACCGTACCGGCTAACACATCGCCCAATGATAACTCAATTCCTTCGACCAGCCGGCTCGTGGGGCGCAGGTCGGCGTACACCTTGAACACCGCACCCACCACCGTGGCAATCTTCGCTGTGATCGTATTCACAATCAAAACATTACCTTTTTCATCCTCGGTCCAGTAGTTTTCAAGCGCGCTGTTTACAAAGCCCGCCCCCTCCGCCGCAAGGAACGCCGCCATGCTTACCAGCGACGCCACCGAGAACGAAAGGAACGTGCTCGCGGCGATCGCCAGCATCGCGAGAAACCCCAGCTTCACCCACAAGACCGCCACGCAGCGGAAAAAGTTGGCCTGAAATCCACCAGATGAATAAGAAATCTCCAACCCCTCGGGGCTGAACGAAAGTGCCCCCTCGTTCGGCTGGCCCGTGCTGATATCCCCGTTGATCACCTGCAGATCCGCGCCGCCAGATTCATTAATGATGCGCGGTGTAATCGGAAGCGTATGAAACTGCCCCAGACCGATCGGGATCACCGAGGGAGATGCGCCAGCGAACTGCACTGTAATCTTAAATGATGCATCAGGGCGGTTCGCGCCCGATTCGAGCTTGAATCGTAATATCACAGGCCGATTGCTCGCCTTCGCCGCGTTCAGGCCCTCGAACCGATAAATGACCGCCTGCCCCGGCGGGATCACCCGGTACGCCATCTGCACGCTTCTGCGAAGACTCGTGGAAATAGTCTCCCGCAGATAAGCTCGCTTAGACCGCAGTTCCTCCGCCGTGCCGGTTGTCTGCTGCAGGGTCTGCATCTCCGACTCCACACGGTCTTGAAGGTTCTTCTCAAACTGTGCTTCATCAAGGGCAAGCGGCAGCGGCCGCACCGTCGTTCGCGCGGTCAACACCTGCGTCTCGACGATCAGTCGGTCCTCGGTCAGCCCCTGCCCTGTCCGGCTTACATAAGACTCGCTCTCGCCGATAGCTGGCTGGCTTCGCAGGTATTCGGTGAAGAGAAAGATTCCCGATGAACTTACAACCAGCAACGCCGCGGCGATCGACACCACGCCCAGCCACTTGCCCAAAATGTACTGCCACGCGGCGACCGGCTTGGTCATGGTCTGCCAGATTACTTTATCCCGTTGCTCGGTCGCGACAGAGGCCACCGAGAATGTAAGTACCAGGAGCGCAATCAGCCAGAACGAACCCGCGGTTGAGAACTGCAGGAACGACTGAATGCGGTACCGAAGCGGCTGCTCGCTGTCCAGGACCAGCGGCAACGCCGCCAGCCCAAAGACCATCAGCACGATAAAGATAAGCGACACTTTCATCCGCACCGCTTCGATGAGCGTGTTGCGGGCGATTGCCATCACCGGCCCCGTGCCCGCAAATGCCAACCGAAGCATCTGCATGAGTGCCGTGAACGCCGCGATGAGCGCAACAAGCCCCACACTGGCAATCCCCAAATCCTTGCCGCGGCCCACGAGTATGGACAACCACGCCAGCAACGCGGAGACCATCAACAATCCTAAATACGTAAGCCCCAATCCTAACCAGATAACTACCAGGGCGAGCGCCGTGAGTACCCCGGCACCGATTACAAACCCGGAAATGGCTTGCTTGCTAGAAAGAATCTCATTAATTATTTGAGAGGTAGCCTCCGCCGCGCTGCGTTGCTCCGCTATCACCGCCGCGGCTTCCTTGTCCGCCGCCTCATCCCCGGTGGGCGCGAGGGCCTGATATTCGCTGGCATCAACAGTTACTTTGCTGGGAGATTCAAGCGAGGATTTGTAAAGACCGTAAGCGATGCAGATCGCGATGGCCGCGCCTAGCGCGATGCAAGTTGCCACGATTTTAAAGCCGCGGCTTTGCTGGACGCGATCTAAATCAGCCAGAGTTGATCGAAATTTCACCGGCCCACCCCGCCCCGATCAGCCCCTGACTGCGGGCCGCTCTTCTTCTCACCTTGGTCGCCTGATCTACCCGCTTGGTTTCCACCGCCATCGCCCATGAGTCCGCCAATCAGCGAGTTATCAATAGCCTCTTGCGAGGGCGCGACCCGAGGAGCCAGCGGCAAGGCGGAGGTTGAACTAGTCTGCCCGCCGCGAGTTGGGCGGCCCGCTTCGCGTTCTTGCCCAGATGTAACATTACGCGTATCCGCGTTACTCCCCGCCGCCAGCAGATCGCCGATTACAGAATTATCAGCCGCGGCAGCCGCAGCAGCCAGCACCGCTGCCTGAGAGCCTGCGGCACGCCCGCCCACATCCGCCAGCACGGGTTCCTCAGACTTTAAGACGAGTTGCTCGATCAGCGCATCACCCTGCACCTCTTCGCCCTTGAGGAACGATGCGGTATTGCCCCCGGCCGTAGCGCCCGAAGTTACAATCTCCGACTTAGCCCGCTCAACGATATCGATGAAGAGAGCTTCCAGCGACTGCCTTGGTTTAGCGACCTTGGTAATACCTCCATCGGTGCGTGACCTGATCAGCCGATCAATCTCAGCGACCGTCGCCTCGTCCAATGTATCCGCCTCGATCAGGGTCTTTGATTGCGAGACTAGAAGATCATCGCAGGTCCCCTCGGCCCGTTTCTGCCCGCCGTACAGAATTACCAAACGGTCAACACAATCTTCCACATCGGCCAGTAAGTGGCTGGAAAGCAGCACGGTTTTGCCGCGCCGGCCCAGCTCAATAATTAATTCTTTGATCTGCTTGGTGCCGATGGGGTCAAGGCCCGTCGTCGGTTCATCCAAAATCAGCAGGTCCGGATCGTTAATTAAAGCCTGCGCGATGCCGATTCGCCGCTGCATCCCCTTGGAATACTCCCGCACCGGGCGGAACTGAGCGTTGGTAAGCCCGAGCATATCGAGCAACTCGTCGATGCGTTTCACCCGCGTGCGATAATCAAGCTCAAAGAGTTTAGCGTAATACTCGAGCGTCTCACGAGCGTTCAGAAAGCCGTACATATACGACTCTTCAGGAAGATAACCAATCCTCCGCTTGATCGAAACATCGGTGGGCGGCTTGCCGAAGAGCGCGATGCGCCCAGAGGTTGGGGTAAGCAGCCCCAAAATCATCTTGATCGTGGTGCTTTTGCCCGAGCCGTTAGGCCCCAGCAACCCGAACACCTCGCGCGGGCGGATATCGAACGTCAGCGCATTGACCGCCTTGGCCCGGTCGCGTCGCCAGAAGTCCTTGAAAACCTTGCTCACCTGCTGACAGACGACCAGTGGATCAGACATAAATTATCCGCGGGAGAAAATATCCGCACCACCACCACCACCA
>CAYVFW010000305.1:0-3410 GCA_964450325.1 uncultured Phycisphaeraceae bacterium
TCCAATATTCGTTGAACCGTCACGGGCCGAATTAACTCCGGCAGTTCACCCGCAATCTGAGCAAGCAATTCCTGCGGCTGCCCAAACCCCTGAGCCAACCCTTGGGCTAGCCCCTGGTCAACCCCGCCTACCGCCCCACCCACCGTCACGCTACTTATATTACGCTGCGCCGCAGTTACACCCGCCGCCCCGACTGGCGCCGCCCCCGTATTCTCGGGGTCCGCAGTTACGTTCCCGGCCCCGCCAGTTACATCTCGCGGCTGATACCCCGCCGCGATCCGCAGCGCAGCTGGCGGTGAGATGGCCCGCGACTCCCTCGCGAACGTCCAATCAAGGTCCATCGCGGCGACAAAGTCATCCGTCCACACCTGCGCGGCATCCAGCGTCCGCTGTTCATCTGCAGTGTGCGGACAAACAAGGATCGTCGCACCCGCGAAGTAAACCTCGCGAACCGCCTGCCACGCCGCGGCGTCCATCGCCCCCGGCTGCGTAATAACTAGCACATCAAACGAAGTCAGGACACCCGCGCTCCGGCCCGCGCCACCAAGCGTCGCCGAAGGCGCGATTCCCAACAGCGGATCGATCAGCGTTACCCGTATATCACTCGTCTGCCGCAGCCGCAGCGATGTATCCGCCCTGGGCGAAAGTGCCAGCGCGAACCAATCCGAAGGCGAGTATGATGTAAGTCCACCCAATGTCGAATCCGCCATCGGCTTGGCTGGCGCGATAATCGCTGCGTCGATGCGGTCGCGCACTTGGATCGCCGCCGCGGCGTGGTTATCACCCACCAGCGCATCCGGTTCGAGTGTAACATCGATCACCGCTGGCGTTCGCTGCGCCCCCGTCCCCGCCGCTACGCTCGCGGAAACTGTAACATAAGCCGTCGCGGTCTTCTCCCCCGCCGCCCACGAAACCGAGCCGCGAACCGCCTCGCCCACAACCGGAGCAATCCCCGCGGGCGTTATGGTTTTGCTGCGGGCGTTAAATGTTACGGTTGCGGGCTGCGCAACGCCCGGCCCCGACCTGGCAAACATAACTCGCACCGCAACACTTCCATTATCAGCACTCGTGGGGTTCGCTTGCGTGCCCGCCTTCGCGGATGCGAGTACAACCGAGCGTGCAGGCTCCACCGCAACGATCGAAATATTATCAACCGGTGTCACCGCTGGCGGCAGGGCAATCCACGTCAGCCGCGGGTCTTCCGTCGCGGCGAGCGGTGCTTCGAGGTCAATCGCACCCGCCCGCCAGTGGCTCAAAAGAGCAATGGCCGTGTTCGCCGGGCTCCCCCGGCCTGCCCGGCCACCCGTGCCTGCCCCGCTTCCCGAGCTGGCCGACTGATCTGATTCAATCTCGGCCCGCACCTGCGCAATCGCCGCGGGCCACGCCGCCCGAGCGTGAGTTACATGAATGTCTTGAATAAAATCTCGTGCCGCCGCGAGCTGCGTCGTCGGAGGGAAAATCGCGGCCTGCACAGGTCCGGCCACGGTGAACACAGCCACACGATCGCCATTGGCC
This sequence comes from uncultured Phycisphaeraceae bacterium, assembly GCA_964450325.1. Taxonomy (GTDB): domain Bacteria; phylum Planctomycetota; class Phycisphaerae; order Phycisphaerales; family UBA1924; genus UBA2402. Next base: position 1,516 of record CAYVFW010000305.1, read on the forward strand.
GGGTCCAAGGCAGCGATTAACGTAAGTGCTGATGCGCGAAGCTGCGCGATGTCCGGCTCTGGCAACGCGCGCGGCTCCATCAACCCGCTTGAAAGGCTATTATCAATTAAGATATAGAGCGTGCGAGGGCCATTCTCCGACCCGCCCGCGGCGACGCCAATCAGCGGCTTCCCCACCGCCAACGCTACCAGTGCCACCAGCGCACACCGCGACAGCAAAAGCAGCATCTGCTCCAGATTCATCCGGCGGCGTTGACGGCGATACGCCTCCGCAACAAAACGCATCGCCCCCCAAGTAATCGGCCGCCGCTTGCGCCTCATCAATATGTGAATAATGATGGGCGCAGCGATCGAAAGCAGGCCGACCATCGCCAAGGTTGGGTTCAGAAACGTCACCGCACGCATGGTAGTGCGGACTGTGAACCCAAACCGGTGAAACCCAAACCTCTCCGGCCCAAAACGCCAAAACCCAGACGCTAAAACCCAACCCCCTAAGGCCCAAAACAATAAAGCCCAAAACGCCAAACCCGCGGCATCCCCGCCTTCCAACCTCGCACCCACCCTCACTTCACCGCCCCTTGCGTTTCATCACTGCGTTGCGCTTGGCCACAAACGCCGCGAGCGTCGGCCCCAGCCACTCATGCGTGGACACCCGTTGATAATCAAACCCGATCCCCCGCGTGAACTTTTCGATCAGCGCGTTGTGTGAGTTAAACGCCTCCAAGTAGGCTTTGCGAAGCGCCCGCGGATCGATGCGGACGGTTGGTTCACCTTCAAGCCCCTCAAACGGTGCCGAATCGGGAAAATCAAACTCTTCCTCGGCGCGATCAAGCACTTGAAACAGAAGCACATCATGCCCCGCATGCTTAAGTCTTGCCAGTGAGTCTCGGAACTCTTCAGGGTCAATGAAAAAGTCAGAGCAGATCGCGATGATACACCGATTTACAATCTTGCCCAGCACCTGATCAATCGTGCGCGAGAGGTGCGTCGGTCGGCTCGCGTGCTTGGGGTCTGACGGATGAACGCTGAGCGCACCGACAATCTGCCGCCAGGTGTTCTGGCTGCTGGAGCGCCGCACCAGCGCAAGAATTTCGTCCGCATACACCGCCAGGCCCACCCGGTCCCCCTGCTTCAATGTAATATAAGCCAGTGCCGCCGCCACCGCCGTGGCATGGTCAAACTTCGTCCAGTTGCTCCGCCCATCCGCGCTGGTAGTGTGCCCCTCGCCGCTGGCATCCTCAAACGAACGCGAACCATAATTCATCGACCCCGAAGCATCCACCAGTATCACCAAATCCAGGTTGGTCTCCTGCTGGTGCTGCTTCAGTTGTAACTTATCCGTCCGCGCAAACACCCGCCAATCAAGGTGCCGCAGGTCATCGCCGGGAACATAAGGCCGATGCTGCGCAAACTCTACACTCAGCCCCTTATACGGCGACCGATGCGTCCCGGTCGAAAGCCCCTCAATAATCATTTTGGCCCGCAACCCAAAGCTGGCCAGCCGCGCTAACGTCTGCGGATGTAAATAAATAGACGCATCCGCCTCCGGGGCGCGTTCAACAACAGGGTTTTCCGGTACCGCCATGGCACATAAAGCATATCCCATGCGCCAGCTCCAGCGGTCGCCGTGCATCCGCGGCAAACAGAAGTAAACACGAGCACTCTTCCCCTAAAACCTCAACGAAGGCGACCATCGCATCTTCCCCGTGGCATCTGGCTTCCGTCGGATGTCTGCGCTTGCGCCCCCGGCAAAACTCCCAGCACCCTCTGTGTAGATTCTCGTAATGGGCTCTCTGGCGGACTAACGGTGTTTTTGTGAACGTGAGGCGGAAGCGGCGGGGTTAGGAGTGAAGGGAGTTGGTTGTGGGGTAGGCATTGTGGTTGAGTGAGATGGAG
>CAYVFW010000306.1:0-3375 GCA_964450325.1 uncultured Phycisphaeraceae bacterium
CCGGCCACAGCGGCCCGGCGCACTTGCACAAGAATAAGTTTTCGTCCGTGACGCTCGGCCGCAAGTCGCTCAAGCGCCCCTGACCCCCCAGTTTACCCGCCGTGGCGAAGACTCGCCGTGGTGAGGCGGGCCCCACTCGCCCCCGTCCGCCCGATCGTGAACCCTTTGCATGGAGCCATCGATGGGCGAGTTCGTCAAGGTCGCCAGGTTGTCGCAGATTCCCGAGCGGACAGCCAGGAGCGTTGAGGTCCGCGGCACCCGGATCGCCCTGTTCAACCTCGACGGCGAGATCTTCGCCATCGCCGACACCTGCACGCACGCGGAGGCGTCGCTGTCGGAGGGCTCTATCTCTGGCGAGGAGATCGTCTGCCCGCTGCATTACGCGACCTTCCACATCAAGACCGGCCTATGTACCGGCCCTCCGGCCGATGACGACGTGCGCTCCTACACCGTCCGCGTCAGCGGCGACGACGTCGAGATTGAAATATGAGCCGCCGGCGCGCCGCGTCGTCGTGCGGGCCACCGGCGAGCGGGCGTGCATCGCGGCATTGTCCGCCGCCGCAGGTCTTCCCATCCGAGTGCTCGCTGGAGCAGTAGGGGGCCAGCGGTGAACATACCAGCCCGCAAGCAGCCTGCCTCGCCCTACGTCTCCCCCAAGGAACTGGCGGAGCGGTGGCGGTGCGCACGGTCCAGCGTGGATCGGATCGCCCGGCGGGCCAAGCTGACGCGGCTCTGCCTGGGCGAGGGGCGAAACGGGATCGTCAGGTACATCCGGGAGGAGGTGGAAATGCTCGAACAGTCGCGGCGAACCTAGCCGCGGCACAAATTGGAATCTGCTCCACCTAGCCACCCCGGAGATGCAAGTCCGCCGGGGTGGCCGCGCGTCTGAGGCCTACACTTGAGCCTCTCAACTTAAAGTACGCTGCGACGATGGTCAGTGAGGGTCGGCATGGCACACAAAGACGTTCCGAATGTATTTCTCTCGTGGTCCGGTTCGCTCAGTTGCGAAGTGGCAACTCAGCTTCGAGAGTGGCTTCCGTTAGTCGTGAATGATGTGCTTCCGTGGATGTCTTCCGAAGACATTGCAAAGGGTTCGGTGTGGGCTTCCAAAATCATGCATCAACTGAACACATGCAAGATTGGAGTCGTCGTTCTGACGCGGGAGAATTTGACCGCACCGTGGGTTCTGTTCGAAGCAGGGGCCATATTCAAAGCAATGAACGACTGCTTGGTGTGTACGGTATTGTGCGATATCACTAAAACGTCGGTGCCATTGCCACTAGGACAGTTCCAAGCGACCGAATTGAATCGAGATGATGTATTGAAGCTGTGCAAGGATGTGTACGAAGCTCTCGCGGCTGGACCTGTAGACGATCGTATTCAGAGACGATTTGATAAGCTATGGCCCCAGTTTGAGGAGGCGTGCGATAGGGCGATGGACAGACACGCGGCAAAGGAAGAAGAACCGCCTACCGAACCCTCTGAGTCAGTTATGCTCGAGGAGATTCTCACAACAACTAGGGCGATTCGCCGCAGCCAGACGATGATAGAAATGCGTCTTGCGAAACAGCAGACGTTGTTAGCGAGTCGACCAAATGTCTCGGTGGTCGTTGATAGCGGGGCGGAAGCTCAGCAAGAACAACATCGGCGATTTGTCAAAATGCAAGATCATCCGCTGTGGTCAATGCTAAAGCATATGTCATTTAATTTTCCATATATAAGCATTAACAACGAGTTAAGACAATACTTGTTGTCGCTGACTTCATCCGAGTCGGGTGGACTTGGGTCGTTCCTGCAGCGACTCAACGATGGAGTGAAGACAAAGCCAAGTGCGTATTCGGAGAGTCGCGATTACGCGTTTCGAGGATTCGGATGGATGATGATATGTGAAGCTGTGAGGCGAAGCGGCCGAACTGAGTTGAACGTGAAAGATATTCGTCGTGGGTACCCTGGGTCGTTCGAAGCGACTTCCATCGCGGACGTTGACTCCGGCACCCCGACGTCAGTCGATGGTCGTGCCTCTAGTGGTGATTAGTGGAACAAAACTCCACATCCGCCCCCATCGCCTCCGGCACGAGTGCCGCGTAATGCCTCCGACAGATCTCCGGCGAGTTCCCCATCAGCGTGGCTATTTTGAACAGGCTCACGCCCTTCTGCGCGAGCTGGCTGCCGAAGGTGTGCCGGAAGTGCAGGCATGACCACCGCAAGCCTGCCTGCTCCTGGGCGGCTCGCAGGTCCGTCGAGAAGTTGTCGGCGTCGTACCGCCGTCCCTTCGGACTCGGGAAGTACCAGCCGCCCGCCGTCGGCCGCGGCCGGTAGCGCAGCAGGAACCGGGCCAAGTCCGTGCTGATCGGCACCGCCCGGTTGACCTTCGTTTTGGGCTGCCAGGACTCGCCGCCCACCGTCTTGGCGCGGATGCGGATCATTCCCTGAGCGCCGGGTCGCAAATCAACGTCCTCCGTGGTGAGCCACAGTGCTTCCTCGCGGCGCAGGCCCGCGTAGAAGTAGACCGCGAGCACTGTCTGCAACTGCCGGTCATGCTCGAGGGTTTCGAGTTGCTCTCGAATCTCCGGAAGCGTCATGAACACGATCTCGGGTGCACGCTCGCGGTACCGAGTCAGCCTCGCCGCGGGGTTCTTGTCGCCGGGCATCCGGACTCGACCTTCACGCATCGACCAGTTGAACAGCCGGTTCATGATCTCGCGATAGCGGTTGGCGGTCTTGGCCGCCAGTCCCTTGGTCCGCACCATGCGCCCGATGAAGTCAGCGATCTGAGCAGTGGTGATCTGCTCCGCGTAGGCGATCTGCATCGGGGCCGTGTCTTTCGGATCGGCACCGCGAGCGGGCGGACGCTTCGCCGCGGCGGGAGTTCTGTTCCGCCGGCTGAGTTCGAGCTCCGGGCACACCACGCCGAGCATCTGCCGCAGATAGAACACGTCCGTCTGCGCACTGCGGAACGTCTTCACGCCGCGGATTTGCTGGACGTACGCGGCGACAAGCTCGCCAATGGGCGTGCGTGTTGGCAGTGGGTCATCGTGACCCTGAGCCAGGCGTGATTCGAGTTGTCGCAGTCGTTCCTTGGCAATTTGCAGCGAGCTCGTGTCGAGGCTCGCTCGCTTCTGCCTGCTGCCGATGTACCACTGCGCGTAGAAGTTACCGTTTCGTTTCTTGAGGCTTGCCACCGCGACCTCCGGGGCCATGCGGCCCGGATGGCGGGGACCTCTTCGCGTTGGTGACAGGGTACAAAGTAGGGTACGGATGCCTGTCTTTGACCAACGAAAAAGGGACCCGCGTTTGACGCAAGTCCCTTTCACACCAGTAATAGCGGGGCCAGGATTTGAACCTGGGACCTTCGGGTTATGAGCCCGACGAGCT
>CAYVFW010000307.1:0-3371 GCA_964450325.1 uncultured Phycisphaeraceae bacterium
CCCCCACCCGCCTCCACCCCGCCCGTCCAGTTGCCGAGGTGGTCCAACGCCCACACGTCGCTGCGGACGCTGGTGCCCGAAGCGATCGCGGGCACCAGCGTTACCGGGTCAAAGGCCACTTGCCCCATCTCCGAAGTTTGCAGCCGTCCCAGGCCGTCGTAGCGGTTCACGACCGAGCGGGCGGCGGGCGGGCCTCCCGCGGCCGGCGCTCGCTGCGTGATCTCCGCCGCCGCGCGGTTGCCACCCGCGTCGTAGGCGTACGTCCCGCGATACAACGTCACGGGTGTGCTCGCCGCGTTGCGGGAGTGCAGGTCACGCAGGCGGCCGTGGCCATCAAACCCGGCCAGATCGCCGGCGTCCGGCCCCGAGGCCACGTCGAAGGTTTGAACGATGCCGCTCTGGGCCCGGGCCAGCCCCACCCGCCGGGCCTCACCCGCATAGCGGAACGCGGCGAGTTCGGAAAGCGCCGGCGTGCCGGCCGCAGTGCTCGACAGCCCGCTCAGACGCGAGAGCAGGTCGTCGGATTGGTTCGCGGGCCCGTAGTTCAGCCCGAGCGCGCGGGCGCTGGCCACGTCCGCATGGGCCGGGTAGGTGATCCCGGTCAGCCGGTGCCGACCGGTCTGCGCCGGGTCAAGCAGCAGGTTGCTGGCGGTGGGCGCGTAGAGCCACGCGTACCCGATCGAAGGAGTTTCGGTGTTGGCTTCGGCACCCAAGGCTTGCCGCTCGCGGACCAGGTCGCCCCGGTCGTCGTAGGCGAAGGTGTTGTCGGCGATAATGCGGTCGGGCGTTCCCGCCTCGGGCTTGTGCGCATACGCCGTGACGCGCGCGGTCCGGCCCGCGTCGTCGTAGGCGTACTTCACATACGAAACGCGATCGACGGGGGCTCCGGTCGGCGGGGTCAGTGACGGCGGATATTTGGGCTCGAACCCGCCACCCGACGGATACCAACCGACCCCGATCGATTGCAGCCGCTCGCGGGCGTCGTAGCGATAGCGGAAGGCCACGCCGCGGGCGTCCTCGACAAAGCCGAAGCGGTCCAGAGGGATGCCCGTGGGAGCGAACAAGACGAACAACGAGATGAGCGTCGCGATCATGTCATATAGTCGCCGACCACAGCTACCTACTTTAACGTCACTCAGTCCCTGAAGCATCTCAGGACGACCGGGGTGACGCAGCCCATTCCTTCATCGCCCCACTTGCGGGTGTCAGCAATTGGAGCACTGATTCTGAGCTTTGGACAGCGTCCCGAACATAGTCTGAATCGCTCAAATGCATCTCTATCCAGTCTAGCAGCCACTTAACCGCCGAAGCAACGTCTTCGTTGGATAGCCGCTCTGGGTGTTCACCCAATGCGAGAAGCCAAAACTGTTCTCGGAATGGAGAAACTGCCATACTCTCCGCTCGCATTGTCCATCCCCAAGAGCCGCTTCGGGGCGGAACTTGTCCGGATACCGCCCGTGCCGGCATTACACCAAAATTGATATATACACCAGATCCCCAGCGACTGCTCTGAATCTCAATAAGCGTAATAGTATCGATGGTACTTTTCCAAAATAACTGTCCTTTCGAGTTGTATCCTCGGCACCTTGACAGCGGCTTAAGAATGCGAACAAGCTCTTTTGAATTCATGGGGCCCTGTTATATAAATCTACAACACTAGTCCAAGACCCCGGAGGGTCATTGTAGTATTTTTCCAAAGCACGCGCATATCTGTTGACCTGTTTTGCACCGAGCCCCCTACCGGTTGGAGAATCGGGCTTGAGTTCACGAACGATCTTGTTCTGCACGTCAATCGCATCTGGCCTTCCCACACCCTTGATACAGTAAGCTGATTATCCGGAAGCGGAGGCAATTACCGATCCCCTTTCTCTCGATTATCGGCCCATGAAACCAGTTGAGCGTTGGAATAACTAATCAGGTCGAGGCGCTGAGGCTCGTGGCCTTGGCCAGCAACTTCGAGTGCACAGGATACCCGGCTTCCACAGCAATCTTTACCGCACCAGCCATATTCTGACTCGTTGAAAGTTGTTTGACGATTGATTCGGTCAGGGGCGACATCAGAATAAGCGATGTTGCGGCGCTCACGGCGTTCTTGAAACCGTACTCGTCTTGCAACCATTGATCCAGCCGTTCCTTCGGTCCGCGCAACATTGTGAGCTTTGTCAAGAGCGACCCCGAGACCTCGCTTCCCCGCTTCTTCGACAGTAACTTCCACTTCTTTCCAAGTATCGAGGAATACAACGCAAAACTGAATCCATATCCTGCTTCCTTTGCGGTGGGGAGCAGCGACCGGCTGATTCGTTTCGCACGAGCGAACGAACGCGCCCCTTCCGCAAACGTTGCACATGCTGAAACGGTTCTCCATGGGAAAAGCAATCCGCATAAGACAATATGATTTTTATCATGACGGAGCCAGCAATCCTCACCCTGTTGATTAGTATAACCCGCCCAACATACACCGTCATGCACATAGTCTCGAAACTCTACTGATGTTCCAAACTTGGACCCTAAATCAAACAATCCCTCAATCAAACACAACGTTCGCCACGCCAAGATAACGTCGGCGGGCCGCATCTCGACGTTCCGAAGGTTAAGCCCAAGGTCCGGAAGCATTCAGTTCTTCCCCTTTTTCTTGTTGTATGCCGATGAAACCAGTTGAGCGTTTGAAAAACTATTGTTACCGCGATTTGCTCCCGCGATAATGTGATCGACCTCCGGAGAATTCGGGTCGCCTCTGACGAAATTACGATTCAGCCATTTACCTGTTTTATCACACCGTAACCTTCCGCCGTTTCGTCGCCAGTTTTCGGCCTTGATCATTTCGCTTTGTGACTTAGAAAAGTCTTTGCCGGCTGCAACAGTAGTGTTATCCTGCAGATGGCAGTATTTGCCTTTCGCGGCTCTCCCCCAACCCATCATTGCTCGCCGCGCTCTCCGGCTGGCATCGCTTCCGACCGCGTAATCGGCCGATTCGTCATCGCCGTCGCTTTCCCACATCCACGAGACGCCGAAATGGTCGGCCATTGCCATCGTAATGGCGAAGTTGATCCATCCGGATTCCCCGCGCGTGTGGCCGTCGTCGACCATGTTCCAGTCGGCTGCCCATTCAGAATCCGTTTCCAAGTTGAAGGCGTATTGCTCGACCATTCCTTCAAGCATCGCACCGATAATGCCGCCGCCGTCGGTCGCCGCAAACACGTCAAAGGACAAACCGAACGGGTTACCCGTTTCGGTTGTAATCCCGGTGGGATCCCAAGAGTCTGGGATCACGTCCGCCGGATCATTCGGCAACAGATCTACAGGGTCCCAACTGAGCCCCATCGCGTCGGAACGGTTCCACGGGTTGCTGCCCAGGTACTCGTACAGGTTGT
>CAYVFW010000308.1:0-3353 GCA_964450325.1 uncultured Phycisphaeraceae bacterium
CGAGGCCGAGGCGTTGATTGAGGGCAAGGCAGAGGCACCGGCACCGAAGTGAGACGCGGGTGTTCCTCCGCAAGTACGGCATTAAGTGGGACGAACGGTATATGTGCAATTAACATCACGAGCAGCCCCGTCGGGCTGCGGGAGCAAGAGGAAGAGGGGTTTGGGTGGCCGCCTTCCGGGGGTGGCGTCGCAAAGCCTCCTCCACGCCCCGGCGACGGACGGTCGAGGCCTTTGGCCTGAAGAGCGAGCATCGGCCCCGGGTTTGGACGATCTGTTCGTTGATCGAGTCGTAGGCATCACGCTCTCGCGGCGTTGCTCGGGCGTATTTCCCTGTGAGAAGATCGAGGCCCCCACTGCCTGAGCGGAGAAGCCGCCGTCGGGGTCCTGCTCGACTTGAAAATGATCTCGCAGTTCCCGGCCCAATGATTAGCATGACGCTGCGTTCACTCCGCCCATACTACTTAATACATGGGAAGATCGTTGGAAGTCGTGGCCTTCCCATGCACCTGCTCGAACCGAGAGCGCGAAGGATTAGCCTCGCCCCCGCGAGCCGCCGCGAAAACGTTGCGGGTTTGGCCCCACAGCACGCTGAAAGGAATCTGTACGGTATTTTAACCTAAACCGCCAGGCCTCTGCGGGGGGGGTCTTAAGCTCTCTCTCCACAGCCTCGTTGTATCGATTCCCTCGGGAATCTGCGGATCGGTCCGATATGGGCTAGTTTACTCATGACCAGCGCTGGTGGTGAAGAATGCGGTCCCGCAATGCCCGAAACGCCCGACAGCCCTCCGGACGAACAGCCGCCGCAGGACGGACGTATCCTACCGAGGCGCATACACTCGCTCCGGCATGCTCACACGCGGCGGTCCATTCCGGCTCTTGCTCACCCTGCTCTTGGCGGTCGTGGTACCGTTCTGCTGCTGCAACTTTCACTCGTTATTGAGTGCGTGCGGGCCGTGCGGGCCAGTGCCGCAAGGGTCAACGGCCAAGACCTGCGCTTCGGTCGTAACATGCGATTCCGGCAAGACATGCGACGCTCACCACGCGGATTGCGCGGCCCACGATCACGATTCTGACCTCCACGCCGATCAAGCAACCTCGATCAGCCAGAGTGAGCCGTCGCCCTGCGGACCCGGCCACGACGACCACGACTGCAAGTGTGGCAAGCAGCACACGCTGACGACGGTGTCTAAACCGACCGTCGAACTACTCCTTCCAGTTCTGCTGGCGATTCTCCCGCTGCCGATCGAGTTTGACGCCGGGGCGCCGAGCCTGATGTGGGCTGGCGCGGGGCACTTGCCCATCTTTTCGAGACCCGCTGCAACGCTGCTGAGCTTGCACTGCGCGCTCATCGTGTAGTAACGCCCATAAAATCGGTGTTTTTCCGCTCCGCCTTCGCGTTCTTTTCGCGCACGGGCGGCTCAGGCGTTAATTACATCGATCTGGCGTTTACTACCCAATCCAACTGAATCCACTTCCCTCAACAGGAGTCCTCGCATGACACGCTCACGCGCGGCCGCGGCAGCGGGCGCATTGGCGCTCGCAACCGCAGCCATTCTGATCCCGGTCTACGCCCACGAAGGGCACAATAAGTCAACCGGGTCGACATTTGACCCCAATGCTCCGAAAAAAGTGTCTGAGGCCACGGCGATGGCGATTGACCTCAAGACCGCCGAAGTGGACTTCGGGCAAGTTGAAGACGTTGTGCGCCTTACGGGCCTGGTTCGAGCTCGCCCAGACTCGCTGTTCGCGGTCGCGCCGAGATATGCTGGCGTCGTGCGGTCAATCGCGGTGCAGCCCGGCGATCAGGTGACCAAGGGGGCGACACTCGCTGAACTTGATTCGCCGGAAATCGCCCGGCTTATTTACGATTTGAAACGGCTGGAGGCGGAGATCGAAAGTCAGTTATCGGATGTTACGCGGGCCCAGTCGCAGGCAGCGTCATTGGAGATCGAAGTGCCAGCGCTGGTGGCGAGCGCGGGGCTGGCGGAAGCAGAGGTGCAACGGCTGACCTCAGCGGGTGAGAGCGTGTCCGCCAATTTGCTCGCGCAGCGGAGGTCCGAGGCCATCAAGCTTCGAGCCGACGCCGGGCTACGCGGCGTGGCGCTGGCGCAAGCGAAGGCGGATGCGGAGTCGTTGGGCCGACAGGCTGAAACCACCCGCAGCTCGGCGGCGGCACTTCGTTCCACGCTGCCCGGTAGCGCGGAGGGCTTCGAAATGCTCGGGGATGCGGCGCAGCCCGGTGTTGTGCGGTTCGTGTCCCCGATCGACGGGGTGGTCGTCAGCCGCGGTGCCATCCCCGGTCAGGGCGTGAGCGCGGGTGCGGCCATTGTCACGGTTGGCAACTTTAGCGCGGTGCAGGTCGAGGGCGAACTGCCGGAGGGGCTAATCGATCGCGTCGCATCTGCCTCCAATGCCAAAGTACGCGTTCGTCGCGGCGTCGGCACTTCAGGCGAGACCATTGCCGAGGGCACAGTCAAGTTCGTCAGCCCGGTGATAGATGCGACCAAGCGCACCGCGCACCTGCTTGTTGAAGTAGATAACGCCTCCGGCGCTCTTCGCCAAGGGCAGTTTGTGGACCTCGCGGTGGTGCTAAGCACCAACGAGGCGGCGGTTGTCGTGCCGGTCTCGGCGATTGTTAAGGAAGGCCCGCTCCAGTACGTGTTTGTTAAGGAGGGCAAGGGTGAGAATGAGGTCTTCAAGAAGCGCGATGTGGCCACAGGCGTGCGTGATGACCAAGTTGTCGAAATTAAGTTGGGCCTGGTGCCGGGTGACGTGATCGCGGTGAGCGGCGCGTTCAGCATCTCTCAGATTCGGGGGTTTGTGCCGGGCGCACCGGAGCCCGCCACCTCCGCGGCACCGGCAAAGGCCGACGACGGCCATGGACACTCGCACTAATCGTTCCCGCTGGACTCGACCACGAAGGATTCGCCCTTGCTCAACTGGCTCATCAAGGCTTCGCTTCATAACCGCGTGTTAGTGCTCATCGCGGCACTGCTGGTGTCGGTCTATGGCGTGTACGTGACGCTCAAAACGCCGACGGATGTGCTCCCGGACCTCAACCGCCCGGTGGTCACGATCTTCGGCGAGGCCGCGGGCCTTGCGCCCGAAGAAGTCGAGGCCCAGGTTACCTATCCGATCGAAACCGCAGTGAACGGCGCGCCGGGCGTTGAGCGAGTGCGCAGCCGCAGCGCGCTGGGGCTGTCGATCGTGTACGTGGAGTTCGCCTGGGGTACGGACCTTAAGTACAACCGCCAGGTCGTTAGTGAACGGCTGGGCACTATCCTCGAGAAGCTCCCTCCGGGCATCGTGCCGGTGATGACGCCGGCGTCGAGCATCATGGGCGAGATCGCGCT
>CAYVFW010000309.1:0-3346 GCA_964450325.1 uncultured Phycisphaeraceae bacterium
TTGACAGGCGCACGCGCTTCGTTCATCGTTCAACGGCGATTGTTTTTGAGGGAAAAAGTCGGCCCTGTTGCCCAAGCGGGGGCCGTTGCACCGTCGATCCTCCGATCGACAATTTGCCAGGCCCCCCCCAGCACGCCAACCAACTTATTCTCGTGGTGAGACAGGGGACGCGTGGGGGGCGACGCCCGGTTCTTCAGGCGAAGGCCTTGACCGTTCGTAGCGGGGGCGTGGAGGAGGCTCTGCGACGACACCCCCGGAACGCGAGGCCCAACCATCTTCCCTTCTTGTGTTTCCAGCAGCCTGTACGGCTGCTCGTGGGGTCAATCCCACACGTACCGCTCGTCGCATTGGATTCCGTACTTGCGAAGGAACGCCCGTACCTCTTCCTTGAAGTCGATGGTCTTGTGATGTTCCCTCTGGTTCGCGATGTACGCCCACAACGCATTCACGCCGGATTCGCCGATCGAGAAGCCGAAGTCGCCGTCCTGCCAACCAAACGCGCCGAGCACTGCGTCCGTCTCCTTGATCCACTTGGACAAATCGCGTTTGATGTTCAACATCAGGTCGGAGAGCGCAACGGTCTTGCCGAGGCTCACGAGCATGTAAACATGGTCGGCGACGCCGCTCATCGCCAGGAGCGGCGAGTCCATGCGTCGACAGATACCGCCGATGACGCGCGAGCACGAACTGCAAAAAGAAGCGGCCCAACTCGTTGCGACTCAGTCTCAACTACTATACTTTAGCGTTGCAGCTGCCTGATCCAACCTCATCCCCTCCCCCTGCGATACCGCACGAAATACGAACGGAGCGGTCGGAAAAACCTATCGCCCTTGCCTCGCTGTCTCGCAATGCCATTGGTTACATTTGCGACAACTGCATGGAGCCGCGGGACGCGGCGATGCTGCGGGCGATGGGGATGCGGCCGAGATGCCGCGTCCGCATGATTCGGGCGGGGGAACCCTGCATTGTCGAGGTGTTGGGAATTAACCCGGCGACGGGCGGGTGCGGGTGCCGGTTGGGGCTGGCTCGCGAGCTGGCGGCCCGCGTCATGGTGCTTGTGGGCACAGCGCAGCAAGTTACTTAGCCTCGCAAATTTACTTAGCCTCGCAACTTACTTAGCCCTGCAACTTACTTAGCCTCGCAACTTACTTAGCCCCGCAACTTACTTAGTGCCGCACCACATCACTTAACATCACGCACCACCCCCGCCCTTTCAGAACCTGGTCCTAACGTAACACCCATCTCCCCGCCTCGCCCTTTCGCTTATGTCCACACCGATTGAACTCTCGCTCTCGACCACGCGTGAGGGGCCCGCGGCGGCCGCGCCCGACCGCGAACATAAGCGTGTTGCGCTGATCGGCAACCCCAACACCGGAAAAACCACGCTCTTTAATCGTCTCTGCGGTCTGCGCCATAAGACGAGCAACTTTCCCGGCACGACCCAGGATGCCCGGATCGGTCTGGTTAGGCTGGCAGGGGACGAAGTAACAAAGTCAAAGCGCACGCTCGAACTGATCGACCTTCCCGGGATCTATTCCCTGGAGCTTGAGATGAGCGAGGCGGAGATCTGCCGGCGCGTGCTGGCAGGGACGCTTGGGGTGCCGGGGAGCAGGGGGCCCATCACCGCACCCGATGCGATCTGCATCGTAATTGACGCGACCAACCTGCCCCGCAACCTGCTGCTCGTGGGAGAGGCGTTGCGCCGGCGCCTCCCCACGATTGTCGTACTGAACATGATCGACCTCGCCCGCGCGGCAGGAATTAAGATCGAGCCGGGCGTGCTGGAAGAGGCCATCGGCTGCCGCGTGATTCCCTGCTGCGCCCGGGGGGGCGAGGGGATCGAAACGTTACGATTGCTCCTGCCCAAGGCCGTTGTCCCCAACCATACCCCGCCGGGAACGCGCGAGGGGGTCGAAGAGTGGGCGGACGAGGTGTGCGAGCGGCTCTTTCCGTCCGGCGCGGCGGCACCCCGCCGTTCCGCCTCATCTGTGTTTACAGATCGGGTTGATCGGATCGTAACTCATCCCGTGCTTGGGTTGCTGGTCTTCATAGCAGTCATGGCGGGGCTTTTCTGGTCGATCTTCAGCCTCGCCCAGTTCCCGATGGACTTGCTCGACGCCCTCTTTGCGGGCAACGCTGATTGGGCCAGCGCGTGGCAGCCGGTTTGGTTACAAGTTGCCATCAGCGATGGCATGGTCGGCGTGGCCAAGCGCGCGCTCCCGCCGGGGCTGATCGCCGACTTCATTTGCGAGGGTGTCCTAAGGGGCATCGGCTCCACAGTTATATTCCTCCCGCAGATCTGCCTGCTCTTCTTACTCATATCGCTCCTGGAAGACACCGGGTATCTCGCCCGCGCGGCTTTCGTGATGGACCGCATCTTGCGGCCCTTTGGCCTGCCTGGCCACAGCTTTGTTCCGCTATTAAGCAGCCACGCCTGCGCTCTGCCAGGAATTATGGCCTGCCGCAGCATACCCGACCCCAAAGAACGGCTCGCCACGATCTTGGCCGCCCCCTTCATGACCTGCTCGGCCCGGCTGCCGGTTTATGTTCTACTTACGATGGTGCTCTTCCCCACCGAGCCCCTCAAAGCCTCGCTCGCTTTCATCGGTTGTTATGCTTTAGGAGCCTTTGCCGGAATGTTCAGCGCGCTCATTGCCCGCCGCACGCTGCTGCGGGGTGAGAACCGGCCCATGGCCCTTGAGCTTCCAACTTACAAAACCCCCAACCTCCGCACCGCCATCATCGGCACCCTTGATCGCGGGCGCGTCTTCCTGAAGAAGGCTGGCACGATGATCCTGGCGATCTGCATCGTGTTATGGTGGCTGGGTACCTTCCCCCGCGTGGAACCGCCCGCGCAAGCCGCGGCGTACCGCGAGCAGGCCGCCGCGGCGACCGACGACGCTTCACGCGAGGCTCTGCTCGAATCCGCCGACCGCCTGACCCACACTCACGCCAAAGCTAAGTCTTACATCGGGCGTTTGGGGCATACGTTACAACCTCTTTTTGCGCCCCTGGGCATGGATTGGCAGCAGACGGTGGGCGTGCTCACCAGTTTCGCGGCCCGAGAAGTCTTTGTATCAACCATGTCGGTGGTTGTCACCGGCAGTGAAGACGCGGAGAGCCAGGGCGTGCTGGAAGAAATTACAAACGCCAAGCGGGACGATGGTTCACCCCTCTTTACTCGCGCCAACGCCTGGGCGTTGCTGGTCTTCTTCGTCCTGGCCATGCAGTGCCTGCCGACGCTCGCCGTCACCGCCAGAGAGAGCGGGCACGTCAAGTGGGCCTTATTACAACTGGTCTGGATGAGCGCGGTTGCTTACATCGCGGCCGCGCTGGTTTACTTTGT
>CAYVFW010000310.1:0-3340 GCA_964450325.1 uncultured Phycisphaeraceae bacterium
TAGCAACAAACGAAGCAACTCGAGTGCTACTTGCGATATACATGCAACCCCGCCGGTTAACCTATCGCGCTCAGTGCAGCGAGAGCCGCGGCGGCTTATTTCCCCATTATTTCGACCAGGTCTACCAACTTGGCGGGGGTGCGGTTGTCGATATCAGCCTTTTTATTCGGGTTCAGAGCTTTAAATTCATAGACGGCATCCTTGATCGCCTAGGCTTGGTTCGCGGCTTCACAGGCTTCGCGGCGAAGTTCTGGCGATGCTGAGCGTGTACTTGTGCCAGCCCACTTTGGCATCTTCGGCCTCGCGCTCCTCGGTCTCGTCGAGATCGCGCAGGAAGAGAATCCATGCCAGTTCGGAGACGTACACCATTGCACTGGCCACGATGCCACGCCGCATCACGTCGCAGATGGAGTAGATCGCGGCATCGACGCTCCGCTTCGTGCGGAGTTTCTTGGTCCTGGTCTGTCCGAGGCTGCCCACCACCTTCTCGAAAGAGGAGCAGTTTATGGGTGCTTACTCGTTGGTGATTAGTTCGCGGAACGCGTCGGCCTCGGCGGGGTAGTCAAAGACCTCGGACACATCCGCTAGAACGCTGCGATCTGCTTCAGTCCAGAAGGGGACGCGGGAATCTAATAGGGTGATGAATTGATAGTCGTCCCGCTGCGGATCAAGCTCGTACCACTTGCGAAACGTAGCATCAACGCGCGTCTTTGCGCTCCCTTGCGTCTTGGCGGACAGCGCGTAGATCGCCGCAGGTACGCGGGGTCCACGCACGACGTAATCAACCTTGACTTCCTTGCCCTTGCTTCCTAGAAGCGGATAGCCGATCTCGGTGGGCAGGCCCAGCGCGTCAAAGCCCTCTTCGATTTCATCATCGAAGGTCGAGTTAAGACGCGTGCGGTAGGTGACTATCAGATCGGCGATACGGACGCACGCCTGCCCCAGCCGGACGGCAGAAGGGCCGAACTGGGTATCGATGGGCGCAGGCACCGTGACCACAAACTCGCCGCCCTCGCGAAATACGCCGAGCTGCGCGCATACGTCTTTGACGAACTGGCGACGCTTCTCCGTCGCGTCAATATCCAGACCGAAGCCCATGAGCTGCGCGACGGTGGTCGCATAGTCAGTCAGAACGACCGGATCCTCGGGGGCGATAGCGGGCTTCACGAATAGATCCACGTACTCGTTGCCGGGATACTCGAAGGTCGTCTCCAGCCGGAGCGCGCCGTTGGGCATGACCGTGCAGGCCCGGATAAGGGCGCTCGACTGGATCAGAGATTGGGCTTTTGCGGCGTCCATGAGGGGTCATCCGTGTATCGGCGACTGGCGTTCGCGGGGGTCAGCAAACGTTCCGGTGTGCTGGATGTTCGCGCGGGTGCAAAGATGGGTCCAGACTTGCTGCGGCGTGAGGGCTTCAAGGTCAGGCCGGGCGTGGGCTGTGGGCAGATTGTTTCTTGGCTCGCCCGGTTGGTGCAGGTCGTGCTTGTGAGTGCGCCCGGCCTGCTTGTGCGGCGATCCACGCACATCCACCCTGCAGATCGGTCCGCCCGCCTCGGGGCAGACAAAGTTGAACGTCACGCTATCACGCACGAGGTTGTAACTGCCTTCGAGCCGGACCTTGCGGCCTGCAGTGTTGAAGACCTCGACCGCTCTGAGCGACCGCGTTCAATGGTGCGCAGCATCCTCATCAAAGATCAAATCCTGGTCGATGCGCTTGCCGGGAAGAGCGAGACGATTGAGGAAGTCTTGGCGGTTCATGCGAGAAGAGATGATAACACCATCCGCGAACCGGGGACATCGGGAACGCTAATACGGGAAGCAGAGCCCCCGTATGTCCCAGACACCCGATAGGCGGGTGGGGAGAAAAGTTAAAGTCAAACCCAGCGAGGTAGAGCGCCACCCGAAGCAAGGCCCCCCCTCCCCCCAAAAAATCTCCAAAAATCTTTCCGTTAGGTATTGACAAACACCCACCTCGTTTGGTATCCTATTGGAATGACACCCACACATACTCCTTTTACCTCCCTCTCCACCGTCGAACAAACACGCCTTTCCCAGTTCATCCTCGCACGCGGCGACGTTCTCGCCTTCGCCACCGCCGCGTCCATCCCCTACCCCGCTGCGGTTGCCTGGCTGGCTCAACCCAACGTCACCCAAGCCCTTGATGACTTTGCAAAAGTTCAGCAGCAGGCCAGCTTCATCTACCTCGATTACGCCCGCCGGGCATGCACTGATGCACTCCTCAACACCGTCGCCTCACTCGCTGAGCCAGCCGCCCAGCCCACCGTCGCGCCAAGCGTTGCCCCACCGCAGCCCGAAACAGCCGCCAATAGCGCAAAACCTCAGCCAGACAAGCGAATTTCACTTCTCCTTCGCGCCCTCTCCCTCCTCGCCCGCTTCGTTGCCCCCAACGCCAGAACTCTTCAATCAAAGGCCCTTCAGGCCCAGCTCGCCCCTCAAACTGTGTCGCCAGAAGAGCACTCCGCCCACGCGGCTCAACCCGCCTTCGACGTCTACAGCTCAAATGCCAGCTCAACCTCAAACGCCCATCACAGCGAGAACTCCCCGCCCTGCACCGCCACAAACCTAGACTTTGGTCCCGCCGCGTCACCCCCGCCCGATTTCGCGGCGGCCGTCGGCTCACGACCGCACACCAAGTCCGCAATCGCGGCTCGGCCGGTGGGTAATATCGCCCGCGCACCGGCAATCTCCCTCACCTCCTCCTCCACGATCGTTCGTTTCAGCGCCGCGAGTTGTTCTGCACCCGGGTTGGTATTGCCCTGATCGAGCAAGCCCGCTCCCCCGTGACCCATCCGCACCAAGCTCAAAACCTCCGACGGCAGGAAGCCGGCGGTCTCCATCCTGCTCGGTGGGTCAACACCCGCGGCGAGAATGGGCCGTATTCAGGGACTGACAGCGAGACGGTCGCGGCGTAAGACGCTGCTGCGCGAGACAAGTCATAAGTTGCCCATCACAGAGCAATAAGAAAGGCTAGAGAAAATAGAGAAACGCCCGCACTAGATGCCCTCGGTTGCGATACCCTCACGCCGTATGGCGAGTCTGCAATGGATTGGCAAAGAGGCCGTGGTCGGGCATCACCGGGAGGTGCCGTACCACCTGCTGCGCGGCGATCCGGCCCTCTCGGTGGGCGAAGACGGCGGGGTCGGCTCGGGGAACCTCTTGGTGCAGGGGGACAACCTCTTGGCGCTCAAGGCCCTGCTGCCGTACTACGCGGGGCGGGTCAAGTGCATCTATATCGACCCGCCGTACAACACCGGCAACGAGGGATGGGTGTACAACGACAACACCAACTCGCCCGAGATCCGCCAGTGGATCGGCAAGG
>CAYVFW010000311.1:0-3310 GCA_964450325.1 uncultured Phycisphaeraceae bacterium
GCCATGGGGATCATCCTCACCGGGATGGGAGATGATGGCGCCAGCGGCTTGGTTTCAATGCGCCGAGCTGGCGCCGTAACGGTGGCTCAAGATGAGGCCAGCTGCGTAGTCTTCGGAATGCCCCGAGAGGCGATCGCGCGTGGCGGCGCGATGATAGTTTCGCCGCTTTGCGAGGTTTCGCGCCACATCGTTGACTTCGCCACCGGCGTATTAAGTGCGACAGCTTGCGCGGTGTGACGACGAGGGTATACTGCAACTGCAAGAGTTTAAATCTTAAGTCTGTCGCTCTTTGGACAATTTTAGCTCAGTAACCGACCCGTTGTACGGTGGAGCGGCGGCCAGGTGATACAACACTGTGGCGTTGTGAGCGATCGGCAGATTGCCAATCCGGACATAATCCGTCGCGATGGGGTTGCTGGGCACGGTGGCGGGTGCGTATTTACTGCCGCCTCGGCACGTATCACTTCGCGCGACTGAACGACGGCAGCTTCCTCTGCAGCGGGCCGATCACGTGCTTATCCAAAGGGGCCGCCGCCGCGCCGACTGCGAGGCCCGCTAAGCCAGCCAGCGCTGCGGCAACGATCCAAGCGACCAAGCCGCTGCCCCAAGGCAGCACCGCTCCTGCCGACGCGCCGACCCGCTTGATCCAGTGCTCGGGCCCGCTAAGCCCGTACTCGGCCAGACCGTGTAGGATGATGCCGCCACCGACCCACAGCATCGCCAGCGTACCTATCAGGCTCAGCGTTGACAACACCGACGGCATCGCGCGCACCAGGCCTCGGCCGAGTACCGACCAAGGCATACTGCCACGGGCCAGCGCGACGCCGACGTCATCGGCTTTAACGATGATCGCCACCGTACCGTAGACCGCGATCGTGATGCCCACTCCGACCACCGCCAAAACGGTCGCCTTCATGGGGAAGGACGCCTCTCCCACGGTCGACAGCGTAATCGCCATAATCTCGGCAGACAGGATGAAGTCGGTGCGGATCGCGCTGGCAATCTTCTGCCGTTCAAGCGCCTTGGCGTCGCCGGGCTGCAGGGCCTCGGCGGGTGCTGGGGGCGCGGCCACCACAATCAGCTCGCGCACCTTGCCAAAGCCTTCGTAGCAGAGATACGCACCACCCAGAATGAGCAGTGGCATGATCGACCATGGTGCCAGAGTCGACAGCAAGAGCGCGCCAGGCAGCAGGAACAGGAGCTTGTTGCGCGTTGATCCCCATGCGATCTTGCCGATGATCGGTAGCTCGCGGTCGGCCGCAAAGCCAACCACGTAGCGCGGGGTCACGGCCGCGTCATCGATCACGATGCCGGCTGCCTTGCCCCCCGCCTTGGCTGCCAACTTGGCCACATCGTCGAGTGAGGCGGAGGCGATCTTGGCAATCGCTGCCACATCGTCAAATAACGCCAGAAGCCCAGAGGGCATGGAGTCTCCTTACAAGAGGTGATTCGTTGAGCAATAAGTCCTTGCCTGCGCGGCCACTTGTGTGTCCGTCGACAGTGAAGGAAAAGCATAGGACATGTCAAGCTCGGCGAGCACGCGGCAATTCCGCACAGGCTGCTGGCGATGAACCCAGTTGCACCAATATCGTCTCGCCCGCTGCTGCACTGCCGCAGCCACAAATGAGTGGCGATCGCGGTCACGCCGCGGCGACTGCGAATGAGCACGCCGCGACCGTCGCACGGCCAATCTCAGACCACGGCGCGTTCTCGCCGCGGGTGTTGAGCCACCGCAGCAGATACACCGCGGCCTGGCCACCGTCAGCGGACCTCAACGACCACGGCGCCAGCTGCTGCAGGGGCCCGTTTGGGGGGTATTCTTGGTTTACCTGACGGCCCCGATGCTTATATATCCTGCTTAATGGCGTTGACCGCGGCCCATCGTGGCTCGCTCATCCAGCCTCGCAGTATAACTATAATTAACTATTCTACCCGTTGATGCTAGAGAGGACTTGCACCCTTTTCGCCACCCCTCTTGCCAAGAGAAAGACCGCCAAATGAGCGTATCGAAGCGCGTTTCATCAGTTTTTCTTTTTGAGCTGCGGCACGATGGTTTCTCAACCTCAGCCGCCCACCACCGTGGCCGCCCTACTATAAAGTCCTCCTCCTTTCTTCCGTTCAACCATTTGGCAGAATCATGGCCCTCTGGGGCAAACGGATTACCAAACCCGCCTCTACCTCGCCAGCCCCTTCAACATAATGAAAGGCCCGATTCGTTTCGACGAATTACTTATGGAGCCCTCGCCCGCATCAGCTGGCATTCCGGTCAGCGTCTTACTCAAAGCCCTTCCCCGCCACGCGCCGATCTGCGTTTGCTTCTGGGATCGCGATCCACGCTGCCTCCGCCTCAATGAAAGTCTTGCGGAGATCAACTGTAATTCCGCGCAGGCGAACTTGATGCCTTACTTGCGTCAAGCCGTCCGTCCTCGGCCAGGTGGAAGCCCCGGTGGGCGGCTGTCGGTGTCAGTGCCATTTACAACCTCCACTGGAACAAGAATCTTAAATTGTGCCGCCACGCGCTCAAGGGCTGATGGCATTTTCCGACGGTTCGACGTTCAACCGTGTTTGAGCCGTGCCGAACGGTCAGACCGGGGTCTCACGGAAGCCAATCTATGAACAACGAAACAGTACCTGGACCATCTTCAATCCTCGCCCGCCTCAGGACCGAAACACGTCCCGAGCACGAGGCCATCGAGGCCGCTCTCGAGCTCACAAGTGAAACTCTCACTCGCGAGGCGTACCGCCGCACGTTGGAGCGGTTTTATGGTTTTTACCGCCCGCTCGAAGCCGGACTCGGGGAAATCGGTGGATGGACAGAACGCGGTATTGACTTAATGCAACGACAGAAGACGCCTCTCCTCGAAGTCGATCTGCGGGCGCTGGGGGTGGTGCGCCCAGCGGCACTGCCGGTCTGCACTGACCTGCCTCCACACGGCACGGTTTCTGCTGCCTTTGGCTGCTTGTATGTGATGGAAGGCGCGACCCTTGGCGGACAGCTTATCACCAAAGCAGTGGAAAAATCTTTGGGCGTGACACCTGAGACCGGCGGCCGATTTTTCAACGGCTACGGTGACCGCACCGGGCCGATGTGGCAAGGCTTCCGCACGGCGGTCACCGCGTTCGCCGTTACCGTCGGCGATCAAGACGAAGTGGTGGCCGCCGCGAGAGCCACTTTCATAAGCCTGCACCGATGGATTGTAGCCGAAGGAAACACCCAATGACCCCAACCTCAGAGGCCCCACTCCCGTGGGCCAACCAGCCGTACAGCATCAAGCGGCACGGCACCACTCTTACGAACTGCGACAGTGAG
>CAYVFW010000312.1:0-3301 GCA_964450325.1 uncultured Phycisphaeraceae bacterium
GGTTTGGGGGGTGGGTTGGGGCCAGCTATGGCTTGGTGACTGACTACGCTTTGGTATCTATGAAGAACCGACTTGCCAGCCTGCTGCTCTCGGGGGCCATCATGCTCCCGACCATGGCGTTGCCCGTTGTGGCCCAGGACACGCCCGCCGCGGCGGACGCGGGTTCTCCCAAGCCCCCCACTCCTGATAAGCTGGAGGATGGGCCGGTGGTGATGAACTATTTCACGATGATCATAATTATTGCACTGGTGGTGGGCGCGAACTTAATTCCCAGCAAGCGCGGGCATCAGGATTGATTTGCTGGCGGGGTGGGGGTTGGCAGTTTGCCGGGGCGGTGCGGCGAACGCGGGCAGCCACCTTTGAGTTACGTTGAGCGGAGAGCACTATTTGGTGAGTATCAGCTGGAGAGCATTATGCGGAAACCCATGCCCAGAGCGAATCGCGCTTTAATTATGTTGAACGTGGGGTTGTTAAGCGGCGTGGTGCTGCTGGCGTGGGGCCCGGCTGCGGGTGCTCAGAACGCAAACGTTCCGCCGGGCAATCGGGCGCGGGGGGAGTACACGATGGTGAGCGGGCGGACCATCGCGGGTGGGGCTGATGCCATTTATATTCTGGATACTTCCAATCAGGAGCTGGTGGCGGTGCGGTGGGATTCCACCAAGCAGGCACTGACGGGGATTGGCTATCGTAATTTGAAGGCGGATACCCGGTCTGAAGCGGGGCGATGAGTGTTGGCTCGGGCGACGCGAAGAAAGGGCCAGCGCGATGACAGATCAAGAAGCGGTGACAGATCAAGAATATGGGCAACGCAAGTCGCAGCGGACGCTGCTGATCGTCGCGGCGGCGAGCCTGGGAACGCTGCTGGTGTTCCAGTTCTTGGCCGGGGCACCGCCGCTCGGGGGCGATTCATCCTCGGCGCGGGCGGGGATGGTGACCTCTTCAGGCCAGCATGTGATGATGACTACTGATATAAGCAATGAGGATCTGCTGCTGGTGATGGACGGCCGGGCCGAGGAGTTGCTGGTGTATCGGACGGATATGTCAAAGGGCATCCAAGTCTACCAGCGGGTGGGGCTTCCGCAGCTCTTTATGGATGCAAAGTCGCGAAGCGGGGGGCGGTAGCGGGTTGGGGGCAAGCGGCTTGGGGGAAACACTGCTTGCGAGGTTTTGTACCTTGGGGGCGCGAGGAAACCAAGTCTCACGGATCCGCGCCCGCTAGCGGTCTTGGCGTTCGCGTTGTCAGCGTTACCGACGAACTGTGCACATTCACGACCTTTGCCTTTTTGGGTTAGTGCTTTTTGCGCAGCTTCTTTGTGAGCTGGGCGCGAGGATACCACGCCGTGAAGGTCGAGTTTTCCATCTGGGCAGACCGCTGAAATCGCGACCGCCGCGCTCGCGCTGGGGCTGCTCGCTGCGCCATACGCTTGGATCATGGCATCTGCGTTAACGGCACATTTTGTTTTAATTACACTCGTTTCCGGGGCGGTTGGTGTGCTGGCCCAAGGGGCCGGGGCGCAGGCTCCGGCGGGCGCACAGCCAACGGTGACGTATGAACCCGCCGCGGCGAGTTTGGAGCCTGTGGGTGAGGAGCCGAGGCGGGGTGCGGGGCAGGCCGATGGATCGCGGTGGGAGCTTGAGTTTCATCCGGCGGTGTGGTACACCGGGTTGGCGGGGAAGGTGAATATGCCGCGGGGGGGGGGCGGCGGCAGCGTGAACTCGGGGACGCGGGTGCGAGATTTGAATCTGGAATCGCCGCGGGTGACCCCGTTTGGAGAACTTAACTTAACCAAGGGAGATTGGCTGATTGAGCTGCGTGGGGCGGCGTTCAGCACGGACAGGGACGGGGCGGCTGAGTTTGCCGGCAGCATAGGCGATGTTAATTTTACTCCCGGGTCGCCGTTGCGCAGCTCGTTTGATTTTCAATCTTTTGAGATCCAGGGGGGGTACAGGATTCTGGAGCGGAACATCAGCCCGCTTTCTGGTGAGCGTGGGGGCGGATATAAGTTACAGTCGGACATTTATGCCCTGGCGGGCGTGCGGCTATTGGCCGTGGATTTTTCGATTGCAAACCTGACGGATGGGTTGGTTGCGGTGGAGCAGAGCGAAGATACCTTTTCAGCGCACCCGACGCTGGGCCTCAAGTGGAATGTGGATTTCTACAATGACTTCAGGTTTACAGCGGAAGTGAATGGGGGGTTGCTACCGCTTTCGGACGACGAGTCATACGGGTTTGACATCGTGATCGGGGGTCAATGGCGGTTTAGCAAGCATGTAGGGGTGACGATCGGATACCGGGCTCTCTTCTTCGGAGTGGCCTCGGGCGAGGAGGATAACCAGTTCGAGGTTTCCCAAGGTTCGCTTCAGGGGCTTTATGCCGGGGTGACAATTCGTTTTTAATACGAAATCGCGCGCCGGACTCATCGAGCAGTGGCTGTTTTTAGTAGACTCTGGGGAGTAAGCTGTTCAGCGGTCCCTGGTGATGAGTGCCTTGTGTGATCTGTTCCCCTTGGTTGTGTCTCCCTGTAAATCAGTCTTGTAATTTTGTTCTAAGTGGCGTTGAACAACGCGAAGCGACCTATTCGCCGGGCTGTGGGTGCGCGCTTTTGGTTGGGTTTGGGAGGGGTGTTCTTGGCGTTAATTTGGGTAAGATGGGAAACTTAGCGTAAGGTCGATAATTGGTTGGACGCCTTGGCGTATAGTGGATTGATGCCTTTTTGAGGACGTGCGTGGCTAAGAAGTATTTTGTTTGGTTGGGTATTCGTACTGCGGCGAGCGGACGTGATGGGTACGTTGTGTCACGGCCGAGTTGCAGCTGAAGCGAGTGGTTGCGGGGTTGGTTCGTTGCTCGCAATCGCGGGCTGTGTGCGGGTGGACAGGTGCTGTGGGAGGGTCGGTCGAACGGGAAAGGTGCGCCGATGTCGACGACAACGAAACGCGAGATGGTTGATTTAGTCGCGATGCAGACGGGCTTCCGCCGCGCTGACGTACACGACATCATACAGACATTTTTGTCGGCGATTGCGAGCGAGATGCGGCAATCGCAACGGATTGAGTTTCGAGAGTTTGGGGTCTTTGAGCTTCGTTTGCGGGCGGCGCGGATGGCTCAGAACCCCAAGACGTTGCAGAAGTTTCGCGTGCCGCCGCGGCTGGTGGTGAAGTTCAAGCCTGGGACGAGCATGCGGTTTGACGATGACGTCGAGGGGATGAAGACATTGGCGATGAGGATCGTGGCGAATCGGCCTGTTATAAGTAAGGTGAGCAAGGTTGCGGGGAGGCCGGTGCCGCGTGGCGAGGAGGGTGG
>CAYVFW010000313.1:0-3229 GCA_964450325.1 uncultured Phycisphaeraceae bacterium
AATCAGAGAAAGCCACACCGTGGATTGGTGGTTGGGCAGCCACGCGGGCAGTTGGACCCACCCTTGGACCCACCCTGCCGCGCAGATTGGTCCTATGAGCGTGCTCGAAAACTCACGACTTCCCCCTACCAGGAATAGAAGCAAGAAGACCCTTGATAGCCTTCAGCACTTATGACTCGGCCACTGATTGCTGAGTCCTGACCAGATCCGTCACCTGCTCCGTAACTGCCTACTACGCGAATGCAACTTTCCCCGGCCCCACAACTATAATCGATCATGCTCCACCCTCGGCTCGTGCCGCGACTTTTACTTGGCCTCGCCCTCCTTGCGCCAGCTCTTGTCGTGAACGGCTGTAAAGATAAACACTCTGAGCTCGCCCGAATCGGGGCGATCGCGGTCGCTCCGACCGGTGGCCGCGGCCCCGCCGCCGCAGAGATCCAGACTGCCGTCCGAGCCAAGGCCTACTTGCTCGCCGATGCGATTGATAGGGCCACCGCGATGCTCGATGGCGTTGCTGCCGGAAAGTTCACCAGCGCCAATGCCACCGCCTTCACCGGCGCGACGCTCGACGCCGCGGCACTTTTAGATGACTTACTTCCCCACGGAGGCGAGTTTGAGCTCTTCTGGATGAACCTTGGCCGCCTCGCCTTCCGCAGCGCAGAGGAGGCCCACGCCGCGGGCAGAGTTCCAGAAGCCATGACGCTCGTCTTCGCTGGCCCTCAGCGCTGGCAGAACGATGCGTATTGGGAACGCTTCAGCGATCACGATGGGCTCGCGGCGGTACTGCTCGCCAAAAGCGGCCAGCCGCAGCAGGCAATCGAAAGATTACAACGTCGCGTAGAGCTTCGCGGCGTGGCGCTCGAAGTTTATAATACGCTGACGGGCAAGAAGTAGAGCGCTACTACTTACAAATAGCTCATGGGCTGGCAGCAACAACCCGCCGATAGCAACTATTGAGCCGTCCGGTTCACATCGCCAACGGTCAGATGGCCCAACGCCATCATCCGCGCCAGAAACGGACCACTTACGTTCACGGCGTGCTCGGGATCTACTTTCAGCCGTTTAGCCATCACACTGATAATCTCGCGGCAGGGCGTTATCCCATCGAAAAAGCCCAGAAGGTCCGCGGCGTGATTATCGACGGCAACTTCAAACTCAAAGCCCTGGGTCTGCTTCAGGATGGATCGACTCGTGCTCCACCCCCGGCCCCCAGTGCCCGCGCGGGTCTGCGTGAGTTCATGGGCGGGGGACAGCCCCAGGGGCAGGTCGGCCAGTTCACTCTGTTTACTTATGTTACTCAGGATCGACTGATTCTCGAAGATGCGTTGAATCTGGTCGCTCGCTTCACCGTCGCACTGCTCCATGCTCAACGAATCAGCGCGGAACCAGTGAAGCGGCGTAGGAATACCCCCCGCCGTGATACCGCCCGACCGCTTACGAATTATAATACACCCCAGGCTGATGTAAGCAGCGCCCAGCGAAGTTAAGTATTTTCGCCACTGCCCGGCCGTCACGGCGTGCTCTCCCCGGCTATCAAAGTGTGCCTCGGTCATCCACCCATCCACATAATCCGCCGCGGACTCGCGCCGCACCTCGATGAGCCACGCATCGCAATGGGCTCCGGCGGGAATCCACGATCTGGGCCGGCTCATCCATGTCTCTTCGCCCGCCGCGTTGGGCCCCGGGTGGTGCCAGTTACAAGTAATGCAAGCGTAACCGCCGTCGGTCAGCCGCTGAGGAACTCCCTCAACGATCCGCTGCACCAGCGAATCACCGGGATACTCCCCGCCCAGGCAAACCAAGTCGTGCGGGGGCGCGATGATAAACGGCGGATTACTGACGATCAGGTCAAAGGGTAACTCTCCCTCCACAGGCTCGAACAGGCCCCCCTTCCTGAATATAATATTATGAATATCGTTTAGCCCGCACGCCCACCGTGCAAACCGCAGCGAACGATCTGTTACATCCGTCGCGATCACCTGCTTCGCGTGCGACGACGCCGCGACCAAGGCCTGAAAGCCCTGCCCCGTGCCGATATCCAGCACGCGATCAACCTGCTTACGTACGGTGAGCGCTGAAAGAATGCTGGTTGCTTTCCCTACACCCAGCACATGATCGGGCCGCAACGGCTGGCCGGTTTCGTTGGGCTCAAAGTCTCGCAATATAAGTAAATTGCCGATGGGCACGATGGCGCACGCCCCAACTAAGCATGGCCCCCTGCCACCCCCGGACTTCTCACCAATCGCATCATCGCCGCCAGGCACCGCCGCCACTCCCGCTCCCGCGGGCGCGTCAGTAACCATCCGCTCAATAAGCCCTTCGTCGATGAGCTGGGTTACATCTGCCGGTGCCAACGCCGCCGCGGCGAGCGACTCAACAACCGGCACACGCAGGAAAAACAATCTCGTTAAGACACTTAGCGACGAGCCATCTGCGGTTGAGCTGATTGCTTGCTCTCGGTCAATGGGAGCACCGCGAAACGCACCAAGGGCGTGCAGTGCCTGGCGGTCATAGCCGGCTCGCCTCAGAGCATCACGCAAAAGAGTTAGACGCGGCATGGCTCAAGCCAGAAGAATCCAAAAACGAAGTACGCCGCGACGACCATGCCCGGAGGCTGGCCACCGCGGCGACAAAAAAGCGGGCGAAGGGACTTGAACCCTCGACATCTACCTTGGCAAGGTAGCACTCTACCACTGAGTTACGCCCGCGTCAGAACCTACTTACCAACCCTACGTACCAACCTTACTTACCAATCCTGCTCACCAACCCTACTTAACCGGCCTCAATCGGGAAGGTCATGCCCCGACTTGTCCAAACTCCCAAATATTCGGCCTTTATGCCTTCAACCGGGCAGGAAAGGTAGTGGCTCAGCGTGCCAGAGTCAACTCTCAGCACCAAAGCCGTGCCAACGCCGCTCGCAACATTCGGACGTTTACCGAACAAGAACCGCTTCACGTGCGTCAAATCGATGTCTTTACCCGCGGCTCGACGTTCTAGGCCTGATTGCCGCGACGGCAGCTCCACCCGCTCGACAAGCGAGTCTGCGCCGCCCACTTTTATGGGCGAAAGCACGCTTCCGCTTCTACGCTCCCTCCGATGAACGCGCCCCCGAGTTAAAATACGCACGTTCCTCGCCCGCAAAGGTAAGCCAGAATGATGTGCAAACGCAGACCGACGCCGAACTCTTCTCCGCTGACTTAATTGCAGGTGCGGCAGTTGCCTCCCCACC
>CAYVFW010000314.1:0-3224 GCA_964450325.1 uncultured Phycisphaeraceae bacterium
GGAATTGGGTGATGGCTGGTCGAAAGAGGCGTTTGCGGCCAATTAAGTTAGGAATACGGCGTTCAAGGGGCGGCAGGCGGCGAATTCCTTGGCCACCTCGGGCCAACCACAAAAATGCAACAAAATCCGCAACTCGTGACCGGCGTGGCCCGGCTCGTGCCTATCTGTACGGCACGGCTGGAGCGGTTTCCGGCCCCAGTCCCGCGGGGGACACACATAGCGCGTCGCTGGATCTCAGAGAACAACAACGCAACCGGAGAGAGTCATGACGATGAATCGAAACATTTTGGGTGGCGCGATGGTGCTGGTGGCGATGAGCGTTTATGCCAGCACGAGCAGGGCAGACGTACTCGACGCGTTAAACAATGGCACCAACAGCATCCTTCAGTACACCCCCGGCGGCGTCGGCTCGGTCTTCGCCTGCGGATTGAGCAACCCACAAGGCCTTGCCTTTGATAGCGCCGGCGAATTTTACGCCGCGAACTTCGGAGCAAACCAAGTGATGAAGTTCACCGTAGGCGGAGTGGGCTCGGTCTTCGCCTCCGGGTTGGATAGCCCAACATTTCCCGCCTCTGCTCCGGTTCCCAGCCCCGGCGCGGCCGTGCTACTGGGCCTTGGTGCGCTGATAGCGACGCATCGCCACCGGGCCTGATCCCTCTCTGCATCAACAGCACCACAAGGCCCCGCCGTGACCGGCATGGCCTTGATTTCAGGCTTGTCGCGGGCGCGTTTGGCCCGGGCCGACAGCCTTGGCTAAGAGAGTGAAACAGAGTTCAGCGGTGGGCGCCGGACCGCCGCGTAGACGTGCAGCATACTTCCCAGACACGTGCGCGGAATAGACTTCACCTCGCGTTGGCGTTGGAACGGAAGAAACTCTCGAGACGGTGAAGCGGGTCAACCGTGGGTCCAAAGCCACTGCGCTCGTTCAGGATAGAGGATAAATTTGCGGGAACCCCCCTCTCGACAGTGTGAAAGGGTCCTTGAATCGACAAGAAGCTGGCGCGGCCATCTCACGAGAGGAGAAAGCTGCGATGACGTGTGCCTGCAACGAGCGACCAACTACCCGCGCGCAGGCAATTACCCGCGCGCAGGCAACGCCAGTGGTGGCGGTAGATGGCTACGTCGATCTGGCGGAGACTCTGCAAAAGTGTAATTAACTGCTCGAAATACCTGATGGCACCGTCTGCGTCGTCATGCCTCACGAGCAGGTTTCCTAGTCCTCGGGATCGGTCGTAGCAACAAGTCTGCCAACGCAGCGTGAAGTGGCCCCGGCTCATCGCTGACCCGGTGACGATTGGGCGGGCGAAGTATTATGGTCGCGTTGATTGGCCGCTGGTGGCGGGGAACCTATCATGACGGGCTATGCAACGCATTCCGATAATCTGGCGGGCCGTGTTCTTCTGCCTGCTGACGGCTGGGCTGTTTGCATGGAATTGGATTGACCACGGCCGCGAGTGGGCAGTAGACACTGCGCTTCTCTCACTTATGGGTGGGGTGTCCTTCCTTTTCTATTTGCTATTTGTTCGAGCCATTGCTCGCGCTCGAGCCCGTCGTGCCGCTCAACACTGAGACGTTATGGGTCGATTTGTCGCCGTTGACTTCGACGCTGACAACTCTCCAAATGCGACCGGCTCCGGCTGATCGCTGAAGCGGTGAGGTCGTCGTTCTCATGAGGGTGCGGCGTGGTTGTGACCTGGTAGGTGTAGGAATTAGCGTTGGAGAGCGGCGGGTCGTCGGTAGACGTACTGACTCTGCCAGTGCCGGCGAATTACATTGCCCCCGCGCCGGCATTCTCCGGGTACCCTTGCCTCGTTCTCACCCCCATCGCCATCCGGCTCGGTGCGTCCACGCGAACATTCGGCGCCAGCATCTTCGACGGCATCATTACGATGCCGTCACTTGAGCTACCCTCGCCAGCCACTCGCCGCGGTGCGTGGCGATGCTATAAACACCAAGGACTTTTTCGGAGAAAACATGCAGGGCCGGATTTATCCTCGTCCGGCAGGCCGCACGCGTCATGCAGGGCGTTTTCGGCCCCGCAGCGGCGACTTCACCGGCGCATTGGGAACCCTATTCCCCCATCGCGCCTCTCAAGTAATGACCGACCCAGACATCCCGCACCCTCCCCGGCCTTGAGCCGATCAAGACGAACAAGGAGTTCGACATGACCGCGACCCAGCAGACCATGCCCGACAGCTACCTAATGTCCGCCAGCATCGCCGCCGCGTCCCACGGCGCATCGGCCCTGCCCACCGGCGTTCAGCAGGCCAGCCCGCACGAAGTACAACAGTGGCTCCGC
The DNA here is from genome assembly GCA_964450325.1 of uncultured Phycisphaeraceae bacterium. Taxonomy (GTDB): domain Bacteria; phylum Planctomycetota; class Phycisphaerae; order Phycisphaerales; family UBA1924; genus UBA2402. The sequence continues at coordinate 2,300 of CAYVFW010000314.1, forward strand.
AGCGGCACGGCGATCCTCGTCGATGTCCGCGAGCCTGATGAGCACGCCCGCGAGAAGATCGCCGGTGCGCGGCTGGTCCCGCTCTCGCGGTTTGATTCGCAGCAAGCCGCGGCGGGAATCAAGCCCGGCCAGAAACTCGTCTTCCACTGTCGCAGCGGCAAGCGTTCATCGGATGCCTGCCGCATGGCCGCATCACTCGGCGATGCCGGGGTGGCGGTCGTAAGCATGACCGGCGGCATCGAAGCCTGGAAGAAGGACGCGCTGCCCATCGAGGTTAACACCAAGGTCTCAAGTATCAGCGTGATGCGCCAAGTGCAGTTAGTGATCGGCCTGGGCGTGCTCGCCGGGTCGGCACTGGCGTGGTTCATAGACCCAAGGTTCGTCGCGATCCCTGCGTTCTTCGGGGCGGGCCTAACCTTTGCTGGAGCCAGCGGAACCTGCGCTCTTGCTTCGCTCATCGGCATGATGCCGTGGAACAAGGCAAGTGGTAGCGGGCCCTCGTGCGCCACCGGCGGATGCGTGTAATTACTGTTCAAAACTCTCGATAAGGAACCTCACCATGTCACAAGACGCAACCGCTTTTTACGAGTCCTGGCCTGCCCGCATGAACCTCGCCAAGGCCAAAGGCCCCGATATCGGCAAGGCCTTCGGGCCGTTTTTTCAGGGACTGATGAAGGACGGTGGCGAGGGCGGCCTCTCCGTCAAGCACAAGGAACTCATTGCTCTGGCGTGCGGAGTCGTCACGCGCTGCGAGCCGTGCATCTACACGCATATCGAGAAGTGTCTCAAAGCCGGGGCGACGCCCAAGGAAGTGATGGATGCCACGGGCGTCGCGGTGATGATGGGCGGCGGGCCGGTGTACACGTACACCAGCATCGTCGCCGCCGCGCTGGAGCACTTTGAGACGAACCCGATCGCGCCCGCG
>CAYVFW010000315.1:0-3224 GCA_964450325.1 uncultured Phycisphaeraceae bacterium
ATTTCGCGGCGGCCGTCGGCTCACAGGTGAACACCACCGAGATCCTCGATCAATTGGCCCTCCGCGATTCTCTGGCAAAGATTCTCTTTGGGCCGTCCCAGCCCAACCTCCCCGACGCGGTTGCCGCGGCGGCCCGGCCCCGTCCAACCACAACTTCGCGAAAAACTCCCGCCCGCAAAGCCGCCAGAATGCTCGCCGCCGCCGCCAGAATGACCGTTTAAACCACTAAAACCCTCTGCTTAAACCCCTTTACCTTCTACATCACTAACTACTTTCATCATCATCTTCAATCCTCTTCACGCCGCGAGCGTACTGAGACCGGTATTCCCGCTCTCTCATCCGCCCGCTTACTCCCATCGAACTACATAACTTGATGCCACCACCCCCCTCGACTTCGCCCGACCCCGAAAACCTCAGTGATGATGACGGTGGCCGCGCCGAATCACTGCAAGACCAAACGCCAAGCCAGCCTCCCCCGCTCACCCGCGGCGGTCTGATTCACTCCTACCAAAACTACAACCCCAAAGAGTTTCCCTCCCCCACCGCCCCACCCCCAGATGTTAACTCCGCCGCGTTCGAGCACATGCTCGCGTATGGCTCCATGCGCGACTTTACCGATGAAGAACTAGCCAACGCTATTCGTATTGATCCTTCGATGTTTCCCGGCCTGGGCCCTTCCATCGAATCAATCGTCGCGATGCTGCGCGAACGTAAGCGTAAAATTCTGGAGACGTACGATCTTGATCCCACGCAGAAAGTGGCCGACGAGGAGTATCGCCGTCATGTGAGCGAGGCCCAACCGAGCGCGAAAGATCGCGATTCGTTTATCCGCGCAACCAACCAGGAGCAGATCAGCGATTTGGAACGTCTCTGGTATCGCCAGAAAGATGAACAGAGCGAGTTCGCCCGCTCCCTCATGCGCATTACCACCGCACTCGCCAATAAGTACCAGATCGATGCGATGACCGACGCTTACGATTTCACCGGTCGCGAAGAACTCTCGGTTGAGGATGCACTCGAAGTAAAGCAGGAGCTCGAAGCAATTGACGCCCTCTTGGAGCAGTTAAAGAACGCCGCCGAGAACGCGCAGTTGGCCATCATTGATATGGAGCAACTCGCGGAGTTCGCCGAGCCAGGCCAGATGGAAGAGTTAAATAAAATTCAGGAGCAGATCGAGAACTATCTGCGCGATGCCGCCCGAGAACAAGGCCTGGAAAAGAGTAAAGAGGGCTATTCGATGACGCCCAAAGCGCTTCGCCTCTTTCAGAACAGCATCCTCTCGCGTATCTTCAGCCAGCTCGCCGCTTCGCGCTCCGGCCGCCATAGTGGCCCAATCGTGGGCGAAGGTGCCGTCGAGTTACAACGTACGAAAGATTACCAGTTCGGCGATAGCGCGACCAATATAGATGTACCCACGACCGTCGCCAACGCAGCGGGCCGCTTCGCCACACGATCCGGCCCCCGCCGCGTCGGGATGGAAGACCTTTCGATCCACTTGACCAAGAACAACCCCAAGTGCGCCACCATGGTGCTCATGGATATGTCCGGGTCCATGCGTTACGATGGGCAATATGTTAACTGTAAGCGAATGGCCTTGGGGCTTGACGGCCTGATCCGTCGGGAATACCCCGGCGATTTTCTCGGCTTCGTCGAGATGTTCACCTTCGGCAAGCAGTGCACCATCGGCGAAGTGCCAGCCCTGATGCCAAAACAAGTTACCATCCATCAGCCCGTCGTCCGCCTGAAGGCCGACATGAGCAACCCCAACGTAACTCGCATCCAGGTTCCCCAGCATTTTACCAACATCCAGCACTCTCTCTTCCTCGCCCGCCAGGTGCTAAGAGCACAGGACACGCCCAACCGCCAAGTCATGCTGATCACCGACGGCCTGCCCACCGCGCACTTTGAAGACAAAGAGTTGTTTATGTTGTACCCGCCAGACCCCCGCACAGAGGAAGCAACCATGCGCGAGGCCAAACTCTGCCAGCGCGAGCAAATTACAATCAACATCTTTCTGCTCCCAAGTTGGAGCCAATCGTCCGAGGATGTAAAGTTCGCCCACCGCCTCGCTCAAACCACCGGCGGCCGCGTCTTCTTCACCGGCGGCAAAGACCTCGACAGATTCGTCCTTTGGGATTACGTCAGCAACCGCAGGGCGATCATCGGCTAGTTTAACTTATGGTAGCTTTCTGTTCGTATACGCCCGTTCCTTTGATTCCAGCGACATCTTTACGCGCCCGCCAACACGCGCTAATATTCCCCCCGCCGCGGCTGTGGCGAAATTGGCAGACGCGCTAGATTCAGGTTCTAGTGGGTTCACACCCTTGGAGGTTCAAGTCCTCTCAGCCGCATTCCCCCGCCTCAGCACCTAACCCCGGCCCGCGGGTCCGATAATCACCGCGTAGAGTCAGCCTCCGACTTCGCCCGATTGGCGCTAGCCGCTGGGCTTTCTTTCGTTCGTATTTCGTACGGATTTCGCCAATCGTTATCAATAAACGTCCCAATCACGGCACGCTTTGTCAATTGACCAACCGCGCGCCAAAGGCCCGCCGCAGCATAATTCTTAGAATCTCTCGCGCCTGCGCAAGATTTCCGCTTCTAACTCGATTACTTAGTAGAGAACTTCTCAGGAAACTACGCCACACACTGTAACACAACGTTCAGGCGGTCAGAAAATCGTAATAACACTTGCCCGCCCGAACACAAGCAACCAGCGACCCGCACGCCTCATCAATCGAGCCGAGCCATGACACGCGTTCTCGAAACTTCGCTCTTAACCCTCCCGCACGTCGCCTCCTTGCGCAACGTAAGCGGTAACCAGCCCGCCCCCGGCACCCTGAGCGCAACCGCTCGCTTCTGGCTCCTCTTCTTCTCCCTGCTTGATGTCGTGATAACTTATGTTATCCTGACCCGCTTCGATCACATGGGCGGCCGCGAAGCTAACTACTTCGCCCTCGCCATCATCGAGCGGTTCGGATTCAGCGGCGCGGTCCTCCTCAAAGTCTGGTGCCTCTGCATCGCCGTGGGCGCCTGCATCTGCATTGCCCGCACCCGCCCCGTAACCGCCGTCCGCCTCCAGTGGCTACTCGTGGCTATCGCGTGCGTACCCGTGGCCGTCGGCGCCGGCTGCCTCGTCAAGGCCTCGCTCATGTAAGCCGTTTCGGTCAGCCCATGACTTATGTTATGTCGCGAGCTTGCGCAGCCCGGGCGTGCCCCTCTAGGCC
>CAYVFW010000316.1:0-3171 GCA_964450325.1 uncultured Phycisphaeraceae bacterium
CGCCACGGCCAGGTCGGGCTGGCCGTCGGCGTTGAAGTCGCCCACCGCGACGGAGCGCGGGTTGGGCCCCGCGGCGTAGTTGACCGCTGGCAGGAACGTGCCGTTGGCGTTGCCCAGCAGGATGGAGACGTTGCTGCTGAAGGCGTTCACCACGGCCAGGTCGGGCTGGCCGTCGGCGTTGAAGTCACCCACTGCGATAGAGCGCGGGCGGTCGCCCGCGGCGTAGTTGACCGCTGGCAGGAACGTGCCGTTGGCATTGGCCAGCAGGATGGAGACGTTGTTGCTGAAGCCGACAGCGTTAGGGCTGTTCGCCACGGCCAGGTCGGACCGGCCATCGGCGTTGAAGTCACCCACCGCGACGGAGGTCGGGTTGGCCCCCACGGCGTAATTGACCGGCACCTGGAACGTAACGTTCGCTCCACCGTTGCCCAAGAGAATGGAGACGGTGCCTCCGGTGCTGCTGAAGCTCGCCAGAGCTAGGTCGGGCCTGCCGTCGGCGTTGAAGTCGCCCACCGCGACAAAGGTCGGGCTCGTGTCCCTGGCGAAACAGCCGACCACCGACGGGAAGTAAAGCGGGCATTGAGCCAGCGCAGGCATGGCCGTTGCCAAGAAGAGGCCCAAGGCGGCAATCCAGCGCGGAGCCTTCGCTACCGGCAAGACGCTTGCAATGGTCATGAGCTTAAGCGCTCTGGTCATGGATCGGTCTTTCGTGTTCATGGGAACTCTCCTCCAAGTAATCGGAATTATTTTCCACGCCATGACCCCGCACAACTTCCTCATGCCTCGGCTCACCCAACCTATGGGAATTATTTCCCGGGTGATGGGCACTGTCTTCCCGGTCATGAGTTGGCTCGCCAAAGTCATGGCTCGAACCAAAAAAGTCACGGGTTCTTTCGCGGGGTCCTTTTGTGCCATCTGCTCCGGGCCGGTGCCTGCTGCATGCACTATACCACAGGCTGCGCTACGGCGACACTTCAGTTCATTAAATTGTTATGTTAAGATTTAACGCGCTGTCTATGAGCGTGAGTCTAGATAATTAAGGTCAAGCAGTTGCAATTCTTTGAGTCGCACAACCCACAACACACCCCGGTGCAGTCCGCCAATGCCGCGGCTACCCAACTGACCGTGGCCCAAGCCACGGCGTTTACCGCGCTGACCAAGCTGGCCCGTTCGGCCTTTGATGAAGCTCAAAACGCTCGCAACGCGGCCACGACCGCGGCGAGAAAATGGCCAAATTGTAAAATGGTCAGCTTGTCAACCTTTGCAGCAAAAGGCCGAGGGTAGTGTGTAAAGGGATCACCGCGACAAGCGGTTGTCCTCTTCTCATTTCACCACTTGACCATTTACCCATTTACCCATTTCCATCACGCCGCTCTTACCCGCTCAACGGTCGCCGACGGCGGCGGCACGGGCTCACCGTGGGCCCGCAGCGACTCAATGTGCAGCTTCACCGCTTCGGCGATCAGCTCTCGCGCCTCTGCCGCGGTGTCGCCGCAGGCGACGCAGCCCGCCAAGTCTGGCATATAGGCGGAAGGGGGAACCGTCGGGGGCGTGTTCGATGACGATGACATACTTAACTGGAGTACTTGAACCGCTCATTATTTAACTTCGGCTTGCTTGAAAATACTGTTGAGCGTCCCCTGGCAACACTTGTTGCGGCCTGCCGGGCGAAGAGAAAGCCTGCCCCAAACGTTCGTTTCGGGATTACAACTTCTATGAACGTATCCGCGTGGGTTCAGAACCCCCGCCCCCGATAAACGCCCGCACCGAACGCCCGCACCGAACGCATCCAACTCTTCGGCGCCGCCTGCGTCGTGGCGGTTTCGCGCGGGCGGGGCGCGCGTGGTGGTAGTGCTATTCATGGTCCCTACGCGTGCTGGCTCTGGTGGACGCCTTCGGCGAACTCTTCGATCAGTTTAGCGTTGAAGGCTTCGAGGTCTTTGGGGCTGCGGCTGGTGACGAGGCCTTGATCTACCACGCACGCCTCATCGGCCCAGTCGGCGCCAGCGTTGATGAGGTCGGTCTTGATAGATGGGTAGGACGTAACGCGGCGGCCTTTGACGACATCGGCTTCGACGAGCAGCCAGGGGCCGTGGCAGATGGCGGCGACTGGCTTATGCTGCTCGAAGAACTGGCGGACAAAGGAGACCGCGGCGGGGTTGGCGCGGAGGGCGTCGGGGTTGGCCAAGCCGCCGGGGATGAGAAGAGCGTCGAAGATGGAGGCGGATGCTTTGGCGACGACAAGGTCGACGGCGAAGCGATCCGCTTTGTCATGGTGGTGGAAGCCTTGGATCTCACCCGAGGCGAGGCTGACGATAGCGACTTCAGCGCCCGCGGCTTTGAGAGCTTGAACGGGGGAAGTGAGCTCGATCTGCTCGAAGCCATCGGTTGCGAGTACGGCAACTTTGCGGCCCGCGAGAGACTTGGAGTTGGATGAGGAGAAAACGGCGTTGGGTTGGGTCATAAACAATCCTTTGCACGGTTGGGGCCTTAGGCAGCCTTATCGTGACAAGATAAATTAGAGAAATGTACTCGCGGGGATGGTGGGCGTTCGGGAACAAGGCGAGTGGTGCCTGAAAGCACCGAAGGGAACCCGCTGTGGTGGTTGCGGTAACCACCCGGTGTTTGCGTTTCTGTGATGTAACTGAAAGCAATGTAACCATTTAATCATGTGACCATGTTACCATGTTACCGTGTGACCATGTAATAACCAAGCCTCAAGGCTTGGCCTACGAGCGAGCAAGCCAGTTGAAACGGGTTGGGAGATTGCGGACGAGAAGCAGGGTCGAGCGTTGCGCGGGCCATGCACTCGCAGATTGTAACAAGGTGCAAATAGTAACACGCCGTAATTGTAACAGGCCCCGAACGTAAGCGCGAGCCCCGAACGTAAGTAAGTGGGAGCCCAACGCAACAAAAAGCCCCGAACGTAAGTGAATGGGGTGATCCCATCTCGCTCACGCTCGGGGCTTGTGTGATGCCCGCTCAACTCAGTTATGCTCAAGGCATGATGGTTACAAAGTTAACACCCGCCAGCTACCCATGCTGTGAAGAATGTGTCTACGTCGCTGCCATCTACGCCGCCGTCTTGATTTACATCGGCGCAGGTTGCGGCCTGCACCCAGTCGATGAAGAAGGTGTCCACATCGCTGCCATCGACGCCGCCGTCGCTGT
>CAYVFW010000317.1:0-3168 GCA_964450325.1 uncultured Phycisphaeraceae bacterium
ACAAAGTTACGTGCTTGCCCTGAGGACAGAGGCGAGCGCGATAAGGATCTGAAACCGTAGCAGCGGCACCCCTACCCCTACCCCGACCCTCACCACTTAGCTTCTTATCAAATCGCGTCTTCGGACTCTGCCGTTCGAACAGTACTAAAATCCAAGCGCGAGCCCGAGAGTTATAACCTTTCGCGGTTGGCTTAGACATCGCAGATCGCGACAGCCTCGCGGAGGGATGTAAGCGGATCGCGGCTGGGCATGAACTCCTGCCCCAGATAGCCGGTGAAGCCCTTTTCAACGATTGCTCGGCAGATCGCCGGGTAGTTTAACTCTTGACTTACATCTATCTCTCGTCTTCCCGGCACGCCCGCCGTGTGGAAGTGGCCGATCGAGCCGATGTTATCGGTGATAGTGCGGATGACATCCCCCTCCATGATCTGCATGTGATAGATGTCGTAGAGAAGCTTGAAGCGGGGGCTCGCGACCTTATTCACCAGTTCCACGCCCCAGGCGGTACGGTCGCACATGTAATCTTTATGATCGACGCGGCTATTGAGCAGCTCCATAATAACTGTAACACCCAACTGCTCGGCCAGCGGCATCAGTCGTTTGAGCCCCGCCGCGCAGTTACTTAACCCTTGCTTATCATCCATCCCGTCGCGGTTGCCGGAAAATACGATCTGATTCGGGATGCCCGCCGCCTTGACAAGCGGCAGGCGTGCTTCGAGTTCCTTCACGAGCGAATCGTGATGCTCCACGCGGTTAAACCCTCGCGCGATCGGGTTGGATGGAACAAAAGTCGCTACTGCGCACGTCAGCCCCGCTTGCTGCACTGTCTCCCATTCGTCAGGACTCAGTAGTTCGATCGATTGAATTCCCATACCTTTTGCCGCTGCGGCAAGATCCGCGAGCTTCATCGAGCCGAAGCACCAGCGGCAGACGGACTGTTTCAAACGGCCCAGCACGGGCCGGGCCGGATGGGGCTCCGCGGCGGTCTGAGCGAGACTGATGAATGGGGTGCGGGCCGTGGCCAGTTGTGTGATGATGGGTGCTGCCGCGGCGGCGGAAAGAAAGGTTCGGCGGTTCATAACTTATATTTCTTTAATATCACACCACGGGGGTCTTGCCAGGAATCGCGACATCCGCAACAGGCAGCGAGCCCAGTTCAAGTTTGGGCGGAGTCAAGTCAAGTTTACTTCTCATCGCCTGATCCCAGGACAACGTCTTGCCGGTATACGCGCTCATGCGGCCCATGACGGCGAGCATCGTGCTCTGCGCGATCCGCTCGCCATGATTGACATAACTGCTCTCGCCCAGGATACTCGCGAGGAGGTCCTTGTGTTCTTGAACATAAGGATTCACCTGCTCGCCCTTCCACTTCCAGGCATTTTTGCCGAAGATCTCGGCGTGCCCGAACTGGGAGAGCTTCAGGTGCCCCTCTGTGCCGTAGATCACTTCATCCACGCGGCTGCTGGTTCCATCGATCTGGCGACTGTAACTGTTAATCTTACGTCCATCCGTGTACTCGTACTCGATGGCGAAGTGGTCGAACGCGTTTCCGTACGCGGCCTGAGTCCGCACTTGGCGGCCGCCCAGGCCCATCGCGCTGGCGGGAAGGTCGCCGAGAAACCAGTACGCAACGTCGAGGTTATGAACGTGCTGCTCGACGATGTGATCGCCCGAAAGCCAGGCGAAATAGAGCCAATTGCGGATCTGCCACTCCATATCGCTCCATTCGATTTTGCGTCCGTTGTTCCATAAACCGCCTTGATTCCAGTAGACGCTCGCGGAGATTACCTTACCGATGGCGCCATCTTCAACTCGTTTTTTGGCCTCGTGGTAGCAGCGCTCGTGCCGCCGCTGGGTCCCCGCGACCACAGTTAACTTCTTAGCTGCCGCGCTGCGTGCCGTTTCAATCACGATCCTCGCGCCCACCGGATCTACGCACACCGGCTTCTCCATAAACACGTGCTTGCCGGCCGCCACCGCCGCGGCGAAGTGGGCGGGACGAAAACCAGGTGGCGACGCTAATATTACGATGTCGATACCCGCGGCGATTACCTTCTGGTAGGCATCAAAGCCGTGGAAGACCATGTCCTCGCTCACGCTGGCCCTTGCGGCAAGCGGCGAGTCAAGTTTGGCCAACTCCTCGCGGCAACCCGCCGTCCGATCCGGGAACATATCGCCTAGGGCCACGAGCTGGGTATCGTTCGAGGCTTCGAGTATGTTGACTGCGGCACCGCTGCCGCGGCCGCCGCACCCAACGACCCCAACCCTCAAACGCCCCGACGATCGGCGGCCGTGAGCCATTGCTAACGATAACGAGGGGATTCCCACCGCCGCGGCCGCCACGGAGGTTTGCAGAAAATCACGGCGCGTCAGTTCGTTGGCCATAGTTATATTACCTTTTCCCTCGGTTCGCGCCCCGCGCAGGTGCCGACACTCACTTACATCGTTACACCCCCTCGGCTGAATCGTACGGAAGGAGTCGGAGGCGGCCAAGGACCCGCGCGGGTTTCTTTGGGAACACTTGAGGCCTTGGCCCAACGCACGCGCCAGCGATGCGGCCGGCGTTCTTGAGGGTGGACGCCACGAGACGGCCCAAGGGTGCCAATAATTCCGATTGCACTGGGACGAAGATCAACTTCTGAGCGTCGCCGCGGCGAGCATCGCGAAAGCCGCGCTTGTCTCTGATGAGTCGCAGGAGATCCGCGGCATTGACTCGCTCGATGAGCTGGAATTCCATCCGTTGCTGGCCCGGGCGTTTGCTGATGCGGGGCTTGGGGTGCACCGCGAGTTTCCTCTGCCTGGGCCGGTGGGAAGGCGGTCAAAGAAGACCGAGCGGGCCAGGTGCGACCTGGTGCTCACGCATGATCCGGTCCGGGTACCCGCCGACCCGATGGCGGTGATCTTTGAATCGGATGAAAGATTACAAACGCTCTTTGCCCAGTCGCCCATGGTGCAGCCGCGCCTTGCGACAACGCCCTTGGAGGAATGTTACTTTCTAGAGGTGAAGAGCGTGGGGCAGTGGGTGTATATCGACGGAGTGCCGGGGCCCAATCGCACGTACTCATCGTCGCTGACGGGGGCGATAGCGAGGGATTTGAAGAAGCTGGCGGCGGACGATCGAGTAACAGCGGGCGGGGTCCTTCTGATTTTGTTCACGCAGGAACGAGA
>CAYVFW010000318.1:0-3125 GCA_964450325.1 uncultured Phycisphaeraceae bacterium
CCACACTCCCTGCCTCCCTCCCGAAAGGTTTTCCTATGGCTTATCAACATCCCTCCAAAGACACGCTCGCCTGCATGAAGGATTGCGGAGAGTGTTCGATGATGTGCGCACAGTGCGGTACCCACTGCCTCCACACGGGCGGCCCGAACGCCTCCCCCGAGCATCAGGGCATTATGCGCGACTGCGCCGAGATCTGCGGCTTGGCCGCCTGCTTCATGGCCCGCGGCTCAACGCACGCCGCTCATATCTGCAAGGAATGCGTGGAAATTTGCAACGAGTGCGCCGAGTCGTGCGACAAACTCGCCAAGGGCGATGCCATGATGAAGCAGTGCGCGGAGATATGCCGCAAATGCGCCAAGTCGTGCGAGGCGATGGCCGGAGTGCCGGTGTAATCCCGCGAAAGAATAGCTCCGAATTGCCGGGATGAGTGAGCTTCTCAAGAGGACGGTTTACAACGACGACCTGATAGGGATAGACCATGTTCTGCTGAATCAGGACATCTTAAGCTACCTTCATCGCTCGCAGGAAACTTTCGGCACCCTCCACGCACACTATGCGGTTTCTGGACAAGGATGTGGGAAACCTAAATCAAGAGGTTCTCTTTTATCAATTTTCAGTTCGCTTCGTTCATCTCGATTTGGCTAGTTAGTGAACAAATTTGTGGACGGGGAGGTAGGTTCGACCATAATAAGCGTTCATGCTGCCCAAGTTTGAGCAGGCTCTGGTCAGGTCAACGGCATGCCGCGCGCAATTGAGACGTCTATAATTAAGTGTGTCCGTTCCACACTTGTGTCAACTTTTTCGAAGTGCTCGCCTGAGCGCCGGGCTTAGCCTTCGAGATGTCGCCGTCCTGATGGGGGCGAACAACGTCGGCAAGCAAGCGGGCCGGCTCGGTAACGTGGAAGCGGGGCAAAGGCCGCCACGCCCGGATGTCGCTCGGCGTATCGGCGTGGCTTTGAGACTTTCTGAGCTTGAAATCCGCGAAGCGATAGCGCGAGACAAGGCGGTTTCAGAACGAGAGAGAAGAGCGGAACATGCTCTGGCCACCAGCGATCCACGACCTCGGGCATACTTCAAAATTGGCGGTCTCCCGATTGAGATTTCCCCCCCAGCAGACGTTGATCCAGACGATGTGAAAGCGGTAGTCGCTTGGGCGGCAGAATTTGCTTCCGAAAGCAAGTTTCAAGCGATGGTGATTGCTGGCGAGAAAACATTCTGCTTGAATAACCCTCGCAACCCGAGCAGCGTGTCGAAAGAGGGCGAAGAGCTGGCAAACCGCCGACCTTCGATCTCTCTTGTCGGGTCAAAATTACCCTTGAGTTTCGACTTAACCAACCAGTAGAGGCCAATGCACGCCCACGGGCCTGCATACGCCCTAAAAGTCGGTTGAACTACTTGTCGCACCATCGTCTCTGAGCAGCCTCAACCCATAACCTGCGCCCAACCATCGATGAAAGTGCGAGATTCATTCTCGATCTAACAGTGCGCTGAACTACCCGTTGGACGATGCGAGTTGGATGTCATCGCGTGCGGACTTTGAGATACGAAGGATCGAGGTTGGTGGTCCGGCTCCCCAGTGGTCCGGTTCGGTGTGCGGCGAACCGCGCGCGGTCTTGCGAGTGGCCGACCGTCTTCAGCTATTTGGCAATTTTTTTCGGACTCACATCACTCGCTGGGCGGCCGCACCGGTGCGTCGTTGTACGGATCTGGCGGCACGACCTCACCAAGTACAAGGATCTCCGTGCGCTGGTTCGTCTGAGCCTCGTCCCCGGTCCTCGCCCTCGCGATGACTGGCGCGGAGTCGCCGCTGGAGACAAGCCGGATCTGGTCCCACGTCACGCCGCGCCGTGTGAGTTCTTCGCCCACGACCCACGCCCGCTCGTATGCGAGCGTACGCCCGCGCTTGACATCGCGCCAAGTCTCCCATTTGCTCGCATGCCCGCGGATCTCGATGATCCAGCGAGTCCCCGTGATGCGCGCTGCGATCTGTGCCAGCGTGTCACGCGCGTTCTGATCAAGAATTGCCTCCTTGTCTGCGAACTGTACGAAGCCGCCATCGCCAGACCAATCGGTCGGGCGCAGCGTTTGCGGCTGCTGACCATCGCCGGGCGGGGTCTGGTCGTTGCTTTCGCCCTTGCCCAGCCGGTGACGCAGGCGCCGGATCAGGGCCTGATCTCCCTCCAGTGTTGAGCTGAGCGACACGGGGTTGTGGAAGGCCTCGCGCACCGCGATCGCTAGGTCAAGCAGGCGGTCGTCGGCCGTCTCGCCCGGCGGACCATCCGTCGAGCCCTTTGGCCCCATGTTCATCGCGAGCAGGATCACGAAGAAGCCCATCATGAGCAGCACGTTGTCCGCGAAGGAGACGATCCAGCCCTCTTCGTGCTCGTGCTCGGGATGCGCGGCAGGATGGTGCTTCTTGTGCTTCTTTTTATGCCCGTCCGCGTGGGCGTCGCCCTTGTTATGTTGTTCGTCTTGCGCCATGTGAGGTTCCGTGCGTGGGTGATTCGAGTGGGTTACGCGGCCTTCAGCATCGTGCGTGCCGTGGCGGGAACGAACGCCGCCATCTTGTCGAGCGTCGTACGCGGGTTATCACCCGCCTGAATCGAGAGGACGCCCTGCAGCATGAGTTCCCGACGCAGGATCTCTTCCCCCGCGCGATAGGCCAGCTTGTCACCCATGGGGCCCGCGACGCAGTTGGCGAGCACCGTGCCATACATGGTTGCAACGACGGCAACGGCGAGCATGTACCCCATCGTCGCGATGTCGCCGCCCAGGCTCTTGAACATGCCGATCTGGCCCATGAGCGTGGCCACCAGACCAAGGCCCGGGCCGTACGTCTTCAGCAGGTCGAAAAACTTCTTGCCCGACTTGTGCCGGTCCTGCATTGCCATGATCTCAAGACGCATTGTCGCCTCGATGGTGTCGGGCTCGACACCGTCGACCGCCATCTTGAGGCCGCTGGCGAGAAAGGGGTCATCGATCTTCGCGACCTCGCTTTCGAGGGCAAGGATCCCGTCGCGCCGTGCCTTCTCGGCGAGGCTCGCCATGAGGGAGATGGTCTCTATGGTGGGGCGAGACTTGTTGAACATGAACTTCTTGACGTAGCCGGGAATCATCTTGATGCG
>CAYVFW010000319.1:0-3040 GCA_964450325.1 uncultured Phycisphaeraceae bacterium
CGCCGCGATCTGCTGCGTCGGGAACCGAGAAAAGGCAACAAGCAGTAACGAGGACATGCCAGAAGGTATGCCAGCATTTATACCACTACCCAACGCACTTACGAACCAACAAACGAAACCGCTACAGCTTCCCTACCCAATCATCAATTATGCTGCTCAAACACCCCTCTCGTCTTCCATCGGGCACCGCACACGGCAGTAAACAAACCAGCGGGCCACAACTATCACAAAACTTATAACTCATCGCCACCCTCCATCCTCGCCGTATCGAGCCTCTGGCTACCCCTTTCCCGCGTAGACGCGAGCATCCCAAACCCGCCGCACAAGCGGCCCGCACTCGCCCCTAACCGGCACCCATACCCCCACCCCCGCGTTTACCTACTATTTAACCCATGCCGCTGCGATTTAAGTCCCGCCTCCTCACCCATCTCAAACACGATTCATACATCCCCGCTCGCCTAGGCGATGTCGCCCGCGATCTCAATATATCAAGCGATGATCTGCCCGCCTTCACTCAGGCCGTCACCATCTTCTCACAAGAAGGCCTGCTCGTCCTCAGTTCTAACGGCCAGATCTCCCTCCCATCTCTCGCCAACGCACCCGACGGCGAAATCCGCGGCGTCTTCCGCAAAAATCCCAAGGGCTTTGGCTTCTTGCAGCCCGAAATCAACTATCGCGAAGGTGCCGTCTTCATCAGCCCAAGCGACTGTGGCGATGCCCTCACCGGCGACAAAGTCCGCGCCAAAGTAATGCGCGACCGCGGGGCCCATTCAGATAAGTTCATCGGCGCCATCGTCGAAGTCCTCGAACGCAAAAAATCCTCCTACTCCGGCACCCTCACCAAACGCGGCCAGCAGTGGGTCGTCCTGCCCGATGGTAAGCAAATCACCAACCCCATCGTGGTGCGCGATGTCGAAGCGAAGAACGCCCGCGAGGGTGATAAAGTAATTCTAGAGCTCGTCGTCTACCCCGATGGTGATCTACTGGGCGAGGGCGCAATCGTTCGCGTACTGGGCGACGCTGGCCGGCCCGACGTCGAAACCCAGGCCGTGATCGCCACCTACGACCTCCCCGGCGAGTTCGCGGAAGAATGTGTCCAGCAGGCCCGCGACGCGGCAGTCCGCTACGACACCGAAGTCGCCGAGTTCCGCGAACGCGGGCCCACCGCGCTCGACAACCGGTTTGATTACACCCACGAATATATTATTACCATCGATCCCCCCGATGCCAAAGATTATGATGATGCCATCAGCATCAAGCGCACCGACGATGGTTGGGAACTTGGCATCTACATCGCCGACGTCGCCCACTTCATCCCCCCCAACAGCCCGCTAGACATCGAAGCCAAAGACCGCGCCAACTCCTGCTACCTCCCGCGCCTGGTAATTCCCATGCTCCCCGAGGTGCTCAGCAACGGCATCTGCTCCCTCCAGGAAGCCGTCCCCCGCTACTGCAAAGCCGCCTTCATTCGTTACGATTCTCAGGGCGTCGTCCGCGGCGAGAGCGTCGCCCAGGTCCTCATTGATAGCAAAAAACGCTTAACCTATCTTGAAGCCCAGGCCCTCATTGATGGCGATCTCAACGAAGCCCGCCGCCACGCCAAGACTCCCCCCAAATACACCGATCAGTTGATGGAAACCCTCCGCGAGATGGACAAGCTCGCCAAGGTAATCCAAGGCCGACGCAACCGCCAAGGCATGATCGTCCTCGAGCTCCCCGAGTGCGTATTAATTTATGACGACCACGGTCACGTCGTCGACGCGGAAAAAGAAGACGATGCTTTCACCCATAAGCTCATTGAAATGTTCATGGTCGAGGCCAACGAGGTCGTCGCCCGCTTGGCATTGAGCCTTAAGGTCCCCCTTCTCCGGCGAATCCATCCTGAACCCGTCCCCGGCGATGTCGATGAGATGCGCAAAGTCGCCATGGTCGCTGGCTTCCGCATCCCCAAAAACCCCACCCGCGAAGAACTCCAGGGCCTCCTCAACGCAACCCGCGGCAAGCCCACCGCCCGCGCTGTGCACATGGCCGTCCTGCGCACCTTAAGCAAGGCCGAGTATTCGCCCGCGCTCGTCGGCCACTACGCCCTGGCCAGCACCGCTTACGCCCACTTCACCAGCCCCATTCGCCGCTACGCAGATCTTACAGTCCACCGCTTCATCGCAGATTATCTCGCTCGCACCGAAAACGGTACCCAGCGCCCTCGCGAAGAGGCCGACCGCTTCCGCCTGGGCGAAGATATTATGTCGATCAAAACAACCCCCACCGAGGACGAGCTGGTCGCCATCGGCAAGCACGCTTCAATGCGCGAAGGTAACGCCGAAGGAGCCGAGAATGAGCTGAAAAAGTTCCTCATCCTCCAACTCCTTGAAAAACACATCGGCGAAACCTTCAAAGGCGTGGTCACCGGCATCAGCAACCGCGGCATCTTCGTGCAAATTGATAAGTTCCTCGCCGATGGTTTTATTAAGTCCGAGGATCTCCCAGGCGATATCACGCGCGGCCAGGGCGCACCCATGTGGAAGATCGATCAGAAGTCCGGTGGCCTGGTCGATATCCGCTCGGGCCGCAGCTTCAACTTCGGCGATCTGGTTACAGTCAAAATCGGCAAGGTCGATCTCGCCAGGCGACTACTCGACCTCTTCGTCGATGAAACTGCCAACCGCGCTGTGGGCAAAACCAAAGTCGCTACGCTCGGGAAGAAAGACCCCGCCGCAGGCTTCAGCAGCGGCTTCGGAAGCGCACAAGGTGCAGGCTTCAAAGAGTTTGACGGCCGCGCTGGCGCACAAAAACGCTCACAACGCAGCAAAAGCCGCGACCAATCCAAGAAGCAACACCGCCGCGACCCCTAACCTCATCCCACGCCGTAAAAGTGGCGTAAACAGTAACGTAACCGAACTTACATCCGCCGCTGCGTAGCGAAAGTTCGCTTACGTCTAGCCACTCAACGCGCTCACCACGCCCCGGCTTGCCAGCCGCGCCAGCTTGCCACCCGTCCCGGCCGATCAGCACCCCGCAGACCATCGCTCAAAGAAGACCT
>CAYVFW010000320.1:0-3018 GCA_964450325.1 uncultured Phycisphaeraceae bacterium
GGCGGGGGTGGTGGCTGTGGACTTGTGAAAGAGGGGATGGGTTGAAGGTATCGGATTGCCGCGGAAGTGCAAGGGGTGAGGGCGGGAATCCGGGCAATCGACCGAAATGGGGCGCATGGATGGGCGATTTCGAGAGCGAGGGTCAGGCGCGAGGCGGCGTTCCGCACCGGTGTGCAGCAAGACGGAAGCTTGGGCGGGGCTTTGTGGTTGGTGCAGGGTGTGACCGAATCTTTTGGCAAACTCCGGTTTCAGTCTGAACAACCCCCCTGGCCGCGTCAGAAACGGATTGGTGCGGCAGTTGCCAATAAATTCGGTCACACCCGTTGGTGCACTCCAAGGCGCAGACGCCAAACTTGGTGTACACGATCGTGCACGAGCAACCCTCGGTTCTCCACCCACTCATGTGCGCTCAGGTCCGCGACCTCGACCTCGACCTCTCCGCCCTCGAACCCGAAGCCGAGCCCGGCGCGTCCTGAGCCCGCCCAGCCCTTATCATTCCACCCTTCCTGACCGATAATGGAGCCATGACCGGCATGCCCCTCGTGGACCTCAACCAGAAGTTTCCCGCGTTGGCCAAACCGCCCATTGTTGAGGCGATGATCACGTTCGTGGCGCGGGCGCGGACGGAGTGGACGCCCGAATCAGTCACCAAGCGGATCGTGGACGCCCTGCCAGACTATTCCACTCACCTCAATATGAACCAGGCGAGGTTCTCCTTCGCCTTGCAAGCGGGCGGCCCCGCGGGCGCACCCCCACCCGCCAACTCCGCAGTGGCCGAAGCGGAGAACATTGGCTGGATGGGCCTGCGACTGGTCTCCCAAGATCAACGGCAGGTCGTCACGGCGGCCCGAGACAACCTGTCGTTGAGTTGGCTGGGCGAGTATGTGGGCTGGACCAGGCTCTCCTCCGAGATGATGCGTCTGTGGGAGATCCATAGGGTCATCGCGGGAGTTGACTCCATCGATCAGATTCAGATTCGGTACGTGAACCGGCTGGAAGTACCCGGTCAAGACTTTGACCCCGCTATCTACTTCGCGGGCTTTGGTTCCCCGCCCGAAGGGTTGGCTCGCGGCCCGTTCCTGCACCAAGACACTCTCGGCCACTCTGCATTCCCTTGGCACATGCTCAACCTTATTCGGACGTTCGAACCCCTCACGACCGCCAGCCCCAACCTGCCGATTTTGGTGGTTTTGGAGGCCGCGAACGCCGAACCAATACCTGCCGAGAACTCTATTATCACTGAGCGGCTGATCGAGATGCACTGGCTTAAGAACTATTCCTTCTTCAAGTGTGTGACCGACGCTTACTTGGACCTGTGCCGATGAACACGACGACTTGGCCTGTGGGTGCGCTGATGACCCGTACGACACTGCTGACCCCGGTCGGCGGCCAAAGCGATGAATCAGACTACGTCGCGAAGCGGCTGAGCAGCATCCTCTCGCCCCTTAAGGACTCACGGGCCATTGGGGTGCAGGCCCTGCTCGACGACCTTCAGCAGCTTGCCGAAGACTGCCGGCATGAGGACTGGAACGGGTATGGGGCCAAGGCACTGAGCCAACAGTCGCTCGAGGATGCCGCGGTGTTCATCCGCGGCTTGGGAATAAACTCGCGCGATGCATCCCTCGGGGCAACCGCCAAGGGCTGGGTCACGCTTCAGTGGGGCCCGGGGCCGAAGTGGACACTGTCGATCGCCATCACTGACGACGCGTGGATTCACTGGGCCGCGCTCTTGGGACCGAACCGCGAGCACGGGACCACTCCCTTCATGGGCGCGATCCCCAAGAACATTGCCGAACTCATCCAGCGTGCCTGCATCGCATGAGTGGCAGAGTGCCAGAGCCCGAGGGAACCCCGCTCGCCGGTGACGAGGTGGTGGCGCGAGTGTTGGTGTCGGGACGTTCGATCGTGAAGTCCACCGGGGCTGTCCGGCCCGAGGCGTTCGACCCGGCACCGGGCAATAAACTCTCTGTACTGCGGCAAGCAGAGTGGGCCGAGCCCGCGCTGTGGTTGCGGTGCCAGCAGGTCGCCGCGATGAGAAACAAGGCGCTGTTCGGCCGGGCGGACCTGCCTGCGAGCGCTATCAGGGCTAGCGGGCCGGACATGGCGGCCGTAGCAGCAGCCCGACCACACGACCCGTGGCATGCGCATGTGCAGGGTTACCCCGCCGACGAGGCGCTGCGGCTGAGCGTTTGGCAGGCAATGGCGGCGGCCGCGAAGTTCGTACCGGCCCCGGTGCCAACCGCCGGGTAGTCGATTCTTTCACAGACTCTCTGGGGCGTTCAAGGCAACCGAGCGCGGGAAGACAGCGGTCTATATGCTGCGCTGGATCAGCACACGCGGCGAGAAGGGGCCGTGGTCGGAGATTTGTAGCGCGACAGTGGCGGCCTAAACGGTCGCGTCTGCGGGCTCTCTGGCTGGTTCAAGCGTTTCTCGGCTCGGAATGTGCGGAATATACCCGTCGCTACTGCCGGTCCGGTCGGTTGCGGGCATGGGTTCGATGCCGAGTTCTGTCAAGCGAGCCCACAGCGGCGCAAGAGCGGCGTCAGGGTCGCGGTAGAACGCGCTGCCGCGCACCCGCCAGAATCGCCACTGTTCCCGTTCGAATTGGCGCTGCCGCGCCATATCCTCATCGAACTTCTCGGGTCCGTGCCAGCGGTCGCCGTCGCATTCAATAGCGAGACGGGTCTTGCCTTCAACAACCAAGTCGATGCTGTGGCGACCCGCGCGGTATTGCGGCAGCACGCGGAACCCACGGTCGGCGATCCGAAGGTAGACGTCCACCTCGAACCAACTGTCGAACGGAGCCGGGGCGCTCTCCGGGCGATCCGGGTTGGCGGCTTGCCGGCGCAGGTCGGCAAGGTCCACCCCGACAGCCCGGGCCGCGTGCCGGGGGTTCCGAGATTTGAGAAGCGGGCGGCTCCTGAAAGGGGCTGGGCTCGAGGCTATGGACTTGTGAAAGAGGGGGTGGGTTGAAGGTATCGGATTGCCGCGGGAGTGCAAGGGGTGAGGGCGGGAATC
>CAYVFW010000321.1:0-2987 GCA_964450325.1 uncultured Phycisphaeraceae bacterium
ACAGACTGGCATCACCGAGTCGTTGCTCGCTCCTGGCTTGGTGGACCCCGAGTTCACGCAGTCGGCGGGAGCAAGGTTGCTCGGCGATGCTTTGCGAACCGTTGGTCTGGTTGGGCAAGGCTTCGAGCAGAAGGCACAGAATGACAGGGCTGCTGCTGGGCGGGCGGCACAAGAGAAGGCCGAGAACGACGCGGTAGAAGCGAAAGCGGAGAAGTTCGACCGTGGCGCGGCGGTGAATGCGGCCCAGTTGTACATGCTCGAACTTCAATCCCATTCGGCAGCGGGCAACCAAATTTTGCCTGACGGTCTGCAAGGGGAGGAGATGATCGAGGCCGTCCGTGGCTTGACGGCACCCAGGACTCAATCAGGGAGCAACAGTTACCGCGCGGCGTACGAAGAGGTGTTTGTGCCGCGGGTCGCCGGGGAGTACGTCGCCCGTCAAAGGGTCGTTCGCGACGCGGTTGACGACAGCATGCTCGGCATGCTTGCTGGTGCGGCATCGGTGACCGCCGATACGACGGAACTCCGGGGCCTGCTGGATCACGCCGGAGAAGCCTTAACGGACATCCCTGAATCCCAGCGAACGGCCAAGATTCTGCTGCCTGCCTTGGATGCTGCGTCATTCGACGGCGAGCGGGGCGAGGCTCGATTCAATGCCATCGTGTCGGTACTCGATGGGCGGTCGCCCGATCGCGTGGCGCGGGCCCGGTCGGTGCTCGATAACGAAAAGGCACAACAAGGCGCTGCGCGACAGCGGACCGCAACCGACCGGCTGTTCAAGTTGCAGAATGACGGGGTAGACCCGAACGAATTGCGGGCGGCCGTGACTTCGAATCTCCAGATTGACGAATCGACGCGCGGCGAACTGCTCCGTCGGATCGATGCGAGACAGGAGGGCGACCGAGCGGAGACTCAATTCAACAATGCGAATTCACTTCGCCGCGACATCGTGACGCGTCGATGGTTGCCTGACGAAACCGGTAAACCTTCGTCGATGGCCGCGGCTCTCGAAGTGGATCGGCGGATGTACCTGGCTTCCGATGATCCGCAGTTCATCCCGGCCACTGAGGGAAAGCAACTGCTCAATCAGTTGGAGGTTGTGGTTGATGATGACGCGCGGTTTGATCGTGTGTCGAAGGCGTTCGGGTTGCTCACCGGTCGATCTCCCGCCGTGGCCGGCGATGCACCCAAGATTCCGGGTGAGATTGATACCGGGTCCTTCCTCCCCGGCACGATGCCACCGCTGACGCCGAAGGATGACGTGGCCATGGTGCGGTATCTTGGCGGGGTGGGCGTTCTGGACGTCTCCAGCAACGACGGCGAGGTGGTTCTCCACTCGATCCGCGATCCGATTCGATTCAGCGTTTACGCTGGCGCTGCCAACCGTCTTCCGGCTGATGCCGCGTCGATCATGCGGGCGGGCCTGACCTCGATTGATCCGGTCCAGTACCTCAACGCGGCGACGGCCTACGCCTCGCTGTCGATCCATGCTCCGCACCTGGCTAAGTCCCTCGACCTCGATGACACTGCCGCGCTCCGGGCGCGGTTTATCGCCTCGCGTGTGGAGCGCAAGGGGCCATCGGTGCGGTTCGACAACGAAGCCCTCCGGTCCGTGGTCACCCTCGCGGCCCGTGACGCGGCACTGATGAAGCCATCGGCGACGAACTACACCGATGAACAAGCCCTGAGCCTGGTCTGGTGGGGCAAGGCGAACGAACAGAAAGCGAGTCGGCCGGCGGAAGTCACGACCCGAGCCCAAGAGGATGTGGCGGGGTCGATGAAGGATTCGGAATTTTGGAAGCGGCTGGGCACTTACGACCGCTGGGCACCGGGGCGGATCGGCGGAATCGCGATCGATTCGGTTCCCGCGAACGTGGCCAACACCTACGCCGAAGTCCTTGCGGATGAGTTTCGATTCGCGAGGGCGCTCACGCCAGGAGAACCGGAAGCGGCGAAAGCGGCGAAAGCATGGGCGATCGAGCGGACGCTGAAGCGGCATCCCCCGATGGTGTGGAACTCCCGTCTTTTCTGGACGAACGCGCCGGAAATGTCGGCGGCGCCGGACGTCGAGCGGCTCATCGTCGAGGATTTGAAACGCCGGCCCGCGGGTGAAGTCGTGGGCCCGAACTTCGATTCGGCCCGGGCGGACCTCGTTGAAGACCTGCTGAACAATTACGCCCCCGTGTGGGACGAGCAACAGGGCGGGTTCATGTTCTACGCGCTGTCTGATCCCTACTCCCGGAAAACGATCTGGACGGATAAGCAAGTGGGCCCGCTCGTGGTCGATCCCTTCTCCGGGGCGGAGACGGAAGCAGAGAAGATTCGGGCCGCGATTGCTGAGCGTCGGGCCACCAAAACCAAGGGGAAGTGAATGCCGATCAAACCGTTCAACCCGGTCGGCCTGACCGCGGTCGATCGTTTCCATGCCGCGATTGAGACGGCGGAGCAAGGGGACAATCCTCTGGCTGCGGTGTCGCCGGTGATGGCCGAGAACCCGGGCTTGCTGTCCGGGCTCGTGGCGGCGACCGTGACAACCTCGATTACGGGGGCGCTCGCGGGTGACACCCTGCCGTACCTTCTTACGCGTGCGACGGTGCCCGATGACCGCGACCCAGACTTCGACGTTTCCAAGATCGTCACCGATGAATGGCTGGCCGAGCACCCGTTCATGGCCGATTCTCTTCGCTCGGGTGTTCTGGACGATGTTCCGAATCGGGAGCGGTTCGACCTCTTCACTTGGCGTCAGCGCCGCGATTCTGAAATGCGGGAAGCGCTTGGCGGCCATGGTCTCTTCACCCAATTTGCTCTCACACTCCCGGGGCAAGCCCTCGACTTCGCTCTCCTGCGTGGGCTGGGCGTGGCTCCCAAACTTGCGGCGATCGGTGAAGCGGCCCGTGGTGCCTCTCTGGGGCGTCGCGTCGTGGCGGGTGCTGCGCTCGGTGCCGCGGCGAACCTTGCCCAAGAGGGGGCACTCTTCGGGCTGAATC
>CAYVFW010000322.1:0-2984 GCA_964450325.1 uncultured Phycisphaeraceae bacterium
AGTTGCTCGGGCGGACGGGAGCCAAGCCGGTTGTCATGGGCGTGCTGGTAATGGGCGCGGTGTATCTGGTGTTGATCCCGCTGGATGTAAGGGTGAAAGCGGCGCGGCGCGATTTGGCGGAAGCACAACTGGCGCAGACACAGCAGGAGATCGCGACGGCGGGCGGGTCGGAGGCGGCGAGGAGTTCGACGGAAACGGTAAGAGTGGAACCGAAGGTAAGTGCGGGCGATGCGCAGGCGGGAGATGGCGAATCAGGGAATACAGGCAATGCAAGCGTGGGTAGTGCTAAGACAGCAGTCGCGCTCACGGGGCGATATCGGGCGGGTCCTGCAGCGGCGGCGGTGCGAATCGTTGTGTTTACTGATTACCAGTGCCCGGATTGTTACAGTATAGAGCAGGAGTTAAAGGGGCTTATGGAGGCCAATAAGGGGATGTCAGTGGCGGTGCGTTATTTTCCCCTTGGCGCGGCGTGCAACCCGGCGATGAACGGGCAGGACATGCACCCCAATGCGTGCTGGGCGGCCCGCGCTGCCGAGACAGCGGGGATGTTGAAGGGTGTCGAGGGCTTTTGGGCGATGCACAAGGCCTTGTTTGATAGGCGCGGATCGTTCACGGATGCGGAGCTGCCGGGTCTGGTGTCATCGCTTGGTTACGAGCCGCGACTGTTCCAGCAGATTATGACCGGGCCGGACACGGCAGCGAGGGTGAAGCAAGATGTGGACGCGGCAACGGCGATGGGCATTTACTTCACGCCGATGATCTTTATCAATGGGGTCGAGATGCGAGGGTGGCAGGCCCCCAAGGCACTGACGCGGGCTGTGGCTTCTGCATTTGCCGCCAATCCGACTGTTGCGGATGGGTCAGAAGATCGAGCGCCCGACGCGCGAGCGAAGTACATGGCGGATTGGATGGCGCAGCCGGTGCTGAAGGTGCCCGAATCGGTGACGAGGCGGATGCTGGGGCCAGCGGATGCGGCGGTTGAGGTTATTATGTTCGGGGACATGACCGAGAAGAATACCGTGGATGCCGATGGGATTTTGCGGCTGTTTACGGAAGGTGCCAAGCCCAATATCCGCTACACCTTTGCCCATTTCCCGGTGAACAGCGAATGTAATCCATCGACGACGATGAAGACCAACCCCCGCGCCTGCAGGGTGGCCAAAGCGAGTGAAGTGGTGGCCGCGATGGCGGGGCCAGAGGCGTACTGGGCCTTCCACAATTATGTTATGTCGCACCAGGCCGAGCTCGCGGGTGCGATGTCGGAGCAGACGCTGGCGGAGGCCATCGCGGCGGCTGGGCTTGACGCGGCCGAGGTACTGGCTGCACTCGATGAGCCTTTCGCGGCGGATTCCATCACGTCGGACGCAGCGGTGGCCAAGGCGCTGGGCATCCGGGGCGTGCCGATGATTCTGATTAATGGAAGGCTGGTGCCGCGGTGGAAGCTAAACAATGAAAATATGCTCGCCGCAATGATTATCGACGCCGCGGCGGGCGAAGGCGAACCGGCGGGGAAATAGGCGGAGATTACCGGTCCGGGTTGCATACTAAATTATATTCTGGATATTGACCCACTGGCAGGGTTGGCTCAGAATACGTCAATTCTGAATCTCTCTCGCTCGCTTCCTGACGCAGTTTTTTGCGCTGCTCGCGGCACTTTGGCGCGATCGTTCGAGGTGGAGCGAACAACAAAACAGCCTGGGAAGGCGACAAAAAAACCGGAAACCCTTGCGTGCAAGGGCTTCCGGTAAAAGCGGAGAGAGGGGGATTCGAACCCCCGATAGCGATTAATAACCACTATAACGGTTTAGCAAACCGTCGCCTTCAGCCGCTCGGCCATCTCTCCGGCGTTGAGGGGGGAAGTGTAGCACGGATCAGCCAAAACGTCACGAGGCTGGATGAACGAGAAAATAGCCGCGGAGCGCCGGGCGAGCTTATAGAGTCGGAAATGTGGCGAGAGGGGTTGGTGCGGGGGCGATGGGCGAAAAACCTATACCGTTCTCCCCCGGATGGCCGATATCCTTGGTGAATATGGCCCCGCAACGGAATGCACGTTTTGCCCAGGATGGGCGATCAACCGGAACCTTCATGCGCATCGTTGGGTTGGTAGCCCTCATCGCCGTCTGGGCGTTTGTGGTCGCCAGCCTGATCGGTTTTGATCGCGCTGACCCGCCAAGCCATCTTGTGCATCCGCCCAACTCGCCGGTCATGAACTGGTGTGGCACCATGGGGGCGCATGTTGCGTACTTCATGTTCAACATGCTTGGCTACGCGGCGTGGGTGCTGGCCATTTGTATTACGTTGGGGCTTTTGTCCGCGGCGATCGGCAAGAGCGTGCAGCACGCCTTGGTTCGGTTGATCGGGGCTGTGATGATGACCGCCGCGATCGCGGGGTTGATCCAGTTGCTTGCCTCGCCGGGGATGGGGCCGATGCCGGACCTGCCGGGTGGGAGCGTCGGTGTGGTGGGCGTGGATGAGTTGGCGGTGCGGTTTGGTGCGCTGGGCAGCGGGATTGTGTTATGCGTCTTGGCGGTTGTGGGCGCTGTGGTGGCCATGGATGAATGGGTGGTTGCGTTCTTTGGGTGGGCGTATCGACTTACGTTGGATCACGGTGTGCCCGCGGCGAAGACGGCGAGCGTCGCGGCTGGTTCTGCCGCGCTGAGCGCGAGCGGCACGGTTGCAAAGGCGGGTGCCGAGGGGGTCAGCTCGGGTATTTCGTTTCTTTGGAGAGGAATCTTTGGGTCAAAGGAAGCACCGCCGCGGCGGGTGAGGGCGACGGATGTGGAGGATGAGGCAATCAACGGCAGAACTGAGGGAGCGGGTTCCCCGGAGAGCGCGGGTCGGCGGGGCGGGGCGAGAGTTACAAAGGCCGGCAAGGCCGGTGTTGTGGTCAACCCGGATTATGTTAATGCCGAAGGGAACGATCGCACAGACAACGATGAAATCTTCGATGATCTTGATCAAAAGTTAATAGATGATGCCGAACG
>CAYVFW010000323.1:0-2956 GCA_964450325.1 uncultured Phycisphaeraceae bacterium
CGCCAGTGTGCCGTACCAGAGGGAGGGGGGCACGGCTCCGCTGGCATCGCCCGCGCCGGGGCCGAGGATGTTCTGGGGGCCCAGGGACTGGGCGAAGCGTTGGTCAGAGGCGAAGACGCGGGCGATGCGTGAACGTAAGTCTTCACCGTTGTCTGCCAGGGCCGCCGCGGCGGCGGCGAGGCTGAACATTTCGTCCAGGGCGACGGGGACGCTTCGCTTATCATCCACCAGGAGCATGCGTACGGCCAGCACGCCCAGGGCGTAGAGGTCGCAGGGGGTTGAGAACATCGGCACGAGTTCAAATGTTACATCTGAGATGGGCGTGCCGGCGCGCAGGCGGGCCTGGACGGCCTCGGGGAGCCTTTGCGGCAGGGAACGTAATCTTAACTCGCCCATGGTGAGCGCGCTCTGGCGGTCGACGAAAGTGTACAGATCAAACCGGCTGTCGCCCACGCCCGCGCGGAGCCAGAGAAGGTCCAAGGGGCCTGCGGTGATGCGTTCTTGCGTCCGCAGCGTGCCCTCAACGATGATGCCGGAAGATTCTGGAATTAAGTTGCGTGGGCTGAAGAAGCCTTTGCCTCCCGCGCCGCGCGACATGGCGGAAGCAACGTAAATGGAAGCCTCCGACCTTCGGCCGGGGAGGAAGTAGCGGGCTTTGGCGTTGGGGATCGTAAGTTCGGCCGCGTCGCCCCCTTCGTTCAGGCGGGTTGTGGAGGTCCACCAGTAGGGGAGCGCGAAGGCCGGGGAGGCCAGGGAGACGCCGAAGCTGGCCGCGTCAATGTTAAGCATTGGCGACTGGGTGGCGTTGGTCCAGGCGCGAACCGAGTTCACCGCCTGCGCGATGGCCATTAACTGAAGGTGCAGCGCCTCGACGATTCGTCCGGCCTGGCCCACGCCGCTGATTCGTAAGAAACCGCCGGGGCCGGAGGGGCTGGCGGAGCGGCCGGACGCGGCGAGGACGGTGCGGAAGACCGAGTCGCCTTCGCCCGCATCACTTTTGTTACCTTTGATCGCATCGGCGTACTGTTCGAGTGTAAGTGCGGAGACGGGGCGCAACGAAAGTAATCCGCAGCCGGGGTTGAGGGGCAGAGAGTCTGCGGGGAGGCCCAGCGCGGCGCTCAGCGCGGAGGCGTCGTTACCTAGCACGTCCATGGGCATGAGATCAGTGGCGTCGCCCAGTTCGGGCTGATATAAGTGGCGGGCGCGGGTGGATGCGTAGGCGGGGGCGCGTTTGGCCGCCAGCAGCGCTTCGTCGGTACATAATGCCCAGGCCGCGCCGTTTCGCTTATCTTTGGCGGTGACAGGCAATCGTGACTTACTATCAATAAAGAGCGGGGCGGGATGCTTACGTTCAAAGCCGGTGGCCACCTGCTGGCCCAGGGCCGCCCCGGAGGTCGCCCACGCCGCGTCTAGCGAGGTATTGGTGAGTGCTTCCTGGTAGGCCACGGTCGCGCCGGAGGCTCCGGTGGAATCCTGCACGGCGAGCTCCAGCCACTGGTGAACGCGGTTTTCGGCGTCGATCAGGGCGGCTAAGTAAACTTTGGCGCGGAGCGTGTCACGTAACATAACTAATGGTGAGACGCCCGGTCTGGCATCTTTAGTTAACATTACGGCGACACGGAGGAAGGAACCATCCCCGCCGAGGGGAGCCACAACGTAACCATTGGGCAACGGCGCGGGGAGGTCCTGGAAGACGAATGATGGCGACAATCCCACGCGGGGTTATACTCCTGAAAGTAGACGGTTCGAATGGTGTGCCGCGGGTACGACCGGCGCGGCTGCAACAAGAGAGACGCTTTCGTCCACTATACGCGCTCAGGCAGGCGGTTGGAGAGGGTGTGAGGGTGGCGGCCTATCTAGTGGATACAGATCAGCCGACGCTGCGGGTGGTGCCGCGTTTGGCCTTTTGGTGGAGCGTGGGGGTGACGTGGAAAGTCGCAGCGCAGACGCCGACTTTTCGGTCCTTGGCGCAGATTCGCGCCATCAGCGGGTCCTTCTTCTTCAGGCGGGCCAGTGCGGCTGGCACCAGGGCTTGCTGGACGATTTCCAGATCCATCGTCATGTTAAACTCCTTACCGCCTGCGATAAGAGCTTTGAGATCATCACGCGGCACAATCTTGTAGAGTGCCGGGCCGTAGCAGGGCCGGAGAAACTTATATTCAAGATTCTTGCAGACGATGGTGTATTCACCGCCGGTGATGCCCATGATGTAAGCACCTGCGGCGATCTCGGAGTTTGCTAGAAGCGCAGCGCCAGCCATCGCGTTGTACCAGTTGCGATTAAAACGCTTGAAAGGAAGGGTCGCGGCGAAGGTTCGCTCGTCGACTTTCTTCATCTGGATGCCGCTTTTGAAGGCGTAGGGGAGCCAGATGAGCGAGCAGATGCGGTGCCAGAACTTGTTTCGGGTCGAAAGCCGCGCCATGAAGGCTTCGAAACGGTCACGCAACGAAAGCGTGATGTCTAATGGCCGGGTGGCCATTTTGGTGAGAATCTGCTTTTCCTCGTTCTCGGTGATGTCAGCCGCGGCGGGGTTGGTCAAGACCGTGGCTCCGGTGTGGTGGTCGGAGAGTGCGCTGACGGGGGCCCCGACGGGATGTGGCTGGTTACTGGCTTGCATGAAGGCGTAGAGGGTGGGTCAGAACATCGATGAACAGAAGGAAGGGTGATTGGAACTGTATCGAGAGAAGGTCGGGTTGGAAGGTGAGAGGGAAATGAACCGAAGGATGGGCGCCTTGCAAAATGAGGCCCAAACAGAATACGGAAACAGACGGTGTTCGGTTCGGATGCGGTGGACGATTTTGGGTGGTCGCGGTTGGGGGGGAGGCGTGCTGACGGTGGGGAGTGGGATTGCCTTCTGACTCGTGCGGACGGGTGGGGGAGTGATGGTTCGGCAATGTAAGGTTTGATACTGAGCTGCCGTAGATCAGCGGAAAGAGCTGCGGGAAACTTAATTGGT